>CALGOH010000030.1 GCA_937957985.1 uncultured Verrucomicrobiae bacterium | reverse complement strand
CGTAGGTGACCGAGGACTGGGTGCGCTGGAGCGCGGCGGCGGCGAGCCGGTCCCCGATCGAGGCCGAGGGCTGGAGTTCGGCGATGAGCGCGTCGGCACGCTCGGAAGTCGGCGCAACCTGCTGAGCGCGAAGGAGTGGCAAAAACGGCTTGCCGAAGAAATAGACCGCACCCGCGGCCACCAGCAGCACCACCCAGCCAGCCAGGAAATTCGACCGCCGTGGCGGCTTCTGCGGCCGGGGACCGATGTATTCGATCGTTCCGAGGTGGTTGGGTCTGCGGCGTGCCATTTAGGTCGTGCGGGTCATAGCGTACATGATGACAATCGCAATACGCGATTCCGTTATTCTGTTTTTCCGACAATTTATTGATCCGTAGCGAGTGCGGACTTTCCACATCGCCCGTCGAGACCGTAGCAAGACCCATGCCGACGACCCTGACGGTGCTCCGTTTCCGCCAGCCGCTGGAGTGGGGGGCGCTTGACCTGCCCTTGTTCGGACTGACCGCCGACTGGTACGGAAATCCGGTTGATCCTCCCGCGGGTTGGAGCCTCGCGGTCGATCCCGAAAGGCTCTGGTTCGTCGCCAGCCGCAGCCGTCCGGCACTCGCCCATCCCCAGGCGCGGCCGGGGAAATTCCTCGCCGGTCTCTGGCGACATGACGTCGCCGAGCTTTTCATCTCGGCTCCCTCCGGAGAGCCCTACCTCGAGCTGAACCTCGCCCCGAACGGCGCCTGGTGGAGCGCCCTCTTCGCCACACCCCGCGAGCGGGTGGAACCCGTCGACCGCGAGTGGCCGGAGGTCCGGACCCACGCCGAATCCGCGGCCGACGGCTCGTGGGTCGCCGCGATCTCGCTGCCCTTGGAATCCCTGAGAGCGGTGCTCGACTTCGGGGAGCGCAGCCGGGCCAACGTGACCTTCATCCTCGACTCGCCGGACCAACGCTTCCTCAGCGCGGCCGCTCCGCACGACGGCGATCCGGATTTTCACCGGCCGTCGGCATTTCTACCGCTGGCTTTCCACGATGGCGGCTTGCCCGGAGGCGGACCGCCTCACTAGCGTCGGCCCATGCCCGAGCCACTGCTGGTCGCGGCGCCGTCGGCCTGGCGGGACGCCTGCTTCTCGCTGCCCGCGACGCGCGCGCTGGCGGCCGTCGCCGAGGTGACCCTGCTCTGCGAGCCACGCCAGGCCGCATTCTGGCGCGCGGCGAACTGCGGCGAAGTCATCGCCGGCGACGATTTCTCCAAGATCATCCCGAAGCTTCCCCGGGCCTTGCTGTGGGAAGACGGCGCGGCGGCGAAAGCCTGCGCCCGGGCCGCCATTCCCCATCGCACCGGCCTGCCCGCGGCGGGCCTCGCAAAACGACTCACCCACCCGCTGGAGAGGACCGTCCGCCCCGGACCGCCGGAACACCGGGTCCAACGCTACCTCGAAACCGCCGCCCTGCTCGGCGCGGAACCCCACGACGCCCGGTGGTTC
This sequence comes from uncultured Verrucomicrobiae bacterium, assembly GCA_937957985.1. Classification (GTDB taxonomy): domain Bacteria; phylum Verrucomicrobiota; class Verrucomicrobiia; order Verrucomicrobiales; family Akkermansiaceae; genus Haloferula. The sequence continues at coordinate 19,922 of CALGOH010000030.1, read as the reverse complement.
GAACCTCTCGCGGGAGAGGAGGAGCCCGGGATCGCCTTGATCGCACCCGACAGTGACTTCGGACGCCATCATGAATGGCCGCTCGCACGCTGGCTCGAACTGCTCGAATCCATCGGACCCGATCCCGCCCGGGTCCGGCTCGCGGGCGGCCCCTTGGCCGACCAACTGGCCGCGAAGCTCGGACTCGAAGTCGTCGCCCTCGAGAGCCCCGTCGAGGCGCGTCGGTTCGGGTGGGTGATCGGGGCCGACGCCTCCCTGCCGCACGTCGCCGGGGCCTTTGGTACGACCTGCGCCGTACTTTACGGGCCCGGCGATCCCGATCTGGTGCGTCCGCTCGGCAAGCGTCACGCGGTGGTCCGGCGCAAGGTCGAGTGCTCCCCGTGCTTCGCCGACCGCTGCCTGCTCGACGGCCGCTGTCAGGCCGAGCTGGAGGTTGAAACGGTGAGGCGCGCGCTCACGGATTTCCTCCGCTCATGAGGAAGTGCAGCAGCATGCCCTGGAGCATCTGATAGAAATGACTGCGGATGCCGGCGGACTTCATCTCGCCATCCTGCGCGTCCTCGTCCGCCCCGGCCAGGCCGTAGCGGTCCTCCAGCGCCAGGCGCGCCTGGTTCAGACCGCCGAACCACGCCTCGGCGTCCTCCCGGCCGATGAACAAGGTGTCGCCCGGCGTCACCTCCGCCAGGGCCCCGACGATCGTCTCCAACTGCGAGTTGAAGGACACGCGAAGCTCCGGCAGCACGTAGTCATCCCAATCCTCGGCCAGGTCCGGATCGGTGCCGGCGGAGAGACGTGACGCGAGATCGTCGTCGCGGGCGTGAGCGTCGGCGATGATCGCCCGCAGCACCACGAGATCCATCGCATCCTCGAGGTCGATCCGGATCCGTCCATCGAGTGTCGGCGCCGCCTTCATTCGCCGGGTTTTTCCATCTTCGCCTGCAACTGATGCGCCTGGAGCTGCTGGGTGTGAAGCTCGGCCTCCTCGCGCCCGCCGTTCCACACCACCGAGCGGCCCTGCTCGTGGACCTCCATCATGCGCTTCTCCGCGACCGGCTTCGGCAGGGAAAGGACCTTCATGAAGACCCAGGTGACGTAATCCATGAGGTTTACCGGATCGTCGTAAACGACCACGTTCCACGGCTGGTCAAGCGCCACATCCTCTTCTAACAGACTGTCGGTGTCCGGCATGGCTCAGACCTCGGCGGGCTCCGATTCGGGCGCGTCGATCCACCTGCCGTGCTCGCGGATCAGGTCGATCAGGCGGTCGACCGCCTCGTCGGCAGGGATGTTGAACTTCACCGCCTGTTTGCCGACGTAGAGGTTGATCTTGCCCGGCGCGCCGCCGACGTAGCCGAAGTCGGCGTCGGCCATCTCACCGGGGCCGTTGACGATGCAGCCCATCACCGCGATGCGGACGCCCTTGAGATGGCCGGTCGCCTCGCGGATCTTCTGGGTGGTCGTCTGCAGGTTGAAGAGCGTGCGACCGCAGCTCGGGCAGGCGACGTAGTCGGTTTTGAAGATGCGCGCGCCCGCGGCCTGCAGGATGTTGTAGGCGATGCGCAGCGACTGGCCCGGCGCGCTTTCGGCGCGGACGATCACCGCATCGCCGATGCCGTCGCACAGCAGGGCACCGATCCGGCGGGCGCCGGTCAGCAGGGCCTCAAGAAAATCACCGGTGCCGGTCGGAGGATCGAGCGTGTCCTTGAGCAGGATCGGGTGCCGGGGATCGAGGCGGAAGGCGAGCATGCGGAAGGCGGCCACCACCGGCAGGTCGAGGCCGTCGGCCACGGTCACCAGCTTCGGTTCCGGCGAGGCGTTCAGTTCCGCGACCGCGGCATCGTCCCGCGGGTCGATCGCCGCCGCACTCGATGTTTCCAGCACCGCCTCCGGCTTGTAGTCGCCGAGCTTGGCGATCTTGTGGGCCAGCGCGTTCCAGTTCTCCCGCGTGGTGAACACCCGGATCGGCTGGTCGCCTCCGAGAGCGAGGCCGCCGATCTCCATCTCCAAGCTACGGCGCCTCTCGTAGGAAAACGGGTCGTAGGAGCAGGTAAACGCCCCTGGGGAAGACTCGTCCTGCTTGCCCTCGAAGGGCTCGGCCAGAGCACGGGCGACCGGAATCTCGTGCACCGCGTCCTCGGTGAGGCTCACGCGGATCGTGTCACCGATGCCGTCGCCGAGCAGCGAGCCGATGCCGATGGCGCTCTTGATCCGGCCGTCCTCGCCGTCGCCTGCCTCGGTGACTCCGACATGCATCGGGTAGTTCCAGTCCGGGCCCTCGGCGTCGAGGCGTGCGACCAGCAGGCGGTAGGCCTCGATCATCACCTTCGGATTCGAGGCCTTCATCGAGAAGACGAAATTGTGGTAGTCGAGGTCCCGCGCGATGCGGGCGAACTCCAGCGCGCTCTCCACCATGCCCAGCGGCGTGTCGCCGTAGCGGTTCATGATGCGGTCGGACAGCGAGCCGTGGTTGGTGCCGATGCGCATCGCCCGGCCCAACTCCTTGCACAGCTTCACCAGCGGCGCGAACTGCTCGCGGATCCGCTCCAGCTCCGCCTCGTACTCGACGTCGCTGTACTCGCGCACCTCGAACTTCTTCTTGTCGGCGTAGTTGCCGGGATTCACGCGGATCTTTTCGACCCATTTCGCCGCCTCCAGCGCGGCGTCGGGCTTGAAATGGATGTCGGCCACCAGCGGCACGTCGCACCCGGCGGCGCGAACCTCGCGGGCGATGTTCTCGAGGTTCTCCGCGTATTTCCGTGTCTGGGCGGTCACCCGCACGATTTCGCAACCGGCCTCGGCCAGTTCGAGGATTTCCTTCACGCAGGCCGGCGTGTCCCGCGTGTCGGAGGTGATCATCGACTGGACCCGGATCGGGTTGTCGCCGCCGATGCCGACGTGCGCCACTTTCACCTCACGGGTCGGGCGGCGCGTGTAGGCGAGCAGATCGGGACAGTAGCGGAGCGCTTCGGGCATGTGAGGACGAAATACACCACCGAATGCGGTGGGACAAGTGGCGGCCTCGCCGGACCGCGAGCTTCCTTGGCGCGCCGTAGCCTTGGCGAAGGAGGCAGCTCGCATTCCCTCCCCGTGCCGATACGAGCCGAAGCTCGCGGTCCGTCGTCAGCGCCCGCGGCGCTTCAGGTTGAGCTGGGCCATCGACTTGGCGATGACGGCACGCAGGTGGCTCAGATCCTCGGCGTCGGCGCTGTGGCTGATCGTCGCCAACTGCTCCTCGGCGCGCTTGAGCGCCTCTTCGGCCTTGGCCTCGTCGATCTCGTCCTCGCCGACCGCCATGTCGGTGAGGAAATTGACGCGTTCCCGGGTGACCTCGGCGAAGCCGTTGCCGACGGCGAGCGTGACGATCTGGCCGTCCTTCTCGTAGCGCAGCTCGCCGGGCTCCAGGGCGGTGACCAGGGCGGCGTGACCCTCCAAGACGCCCATCTCCCCGTTCGCTCCCGGCAGGTAGACGTTGCCGACGGAACCGGAGAAGACGGTCTTCTCGGGGGTGACGATCTCGAGGTGAAGGGCCATGGGGTAGATGCTGAAAAGCTGAAAGCGATCAGTCGCGCGAGACGGTGTCGAGGCCGGCCTTCATGTAGAAGTTGCCCTCGGGCACGTCGTCCCACTTGCCGTCGAGGATTTCGGCGAAGCCCTTGACCGTGTCCTCCATCGAGACCAGCGCGCCGGGCACGTTGGTGAAGACCTCGGCCACGTGGAAGGGCTGGGTGAGGAAACGCTGGATCTTCCTCGCGCGGAAGACGGTCATCTTGTCCTCGTCCGAAAGCTCGTCCATGCCGAGAATGGCGATGATGTCCTGCAGGTCCTTGTAGCGCTGCAGCGTCTGCTGCACGCCGCGGGCCACGCGGTAGTGCTCCTCGCCGACGACTTCCGGGGCCAGCGCCTTGGAGGTCGAAGCCAGCGGGTCCACCGCCGGGAACAGCGCCTGCTCGGCGAGCGAACGCTCGAGCACCACGGTCGCGTCGAGGTGGGCGAAGGTGTTGGCCGGAGCGGGGTCGGTGAGGTCGTCCGCCGGGACGTAAACCGCCTGCAGCGAGGTGATCGAGCCCTTGTTGGTCGAGGTGATCCGCTCCTGAAGGCCGGCCATTTCCTCGGACAGGGTCGGCTGGTATCCCACCGCCGACGGCGTCCGGCCGAGCAGCGCGGAGACCTCCGAGCCGGCCTGGGAGAAACGGAAGATGTTGTCGACGAACAGAAGCACGTCCTGGTTGGCCTCGTCGCGGAAATGTTCGGCCATGGTCAGCGCCGAGAGGGCCACGCGCAGACGGGCGCCCGGAGGCTCGTTCATCTGGCCGTAGCAGAGCGCCACCTTCGAGCCGTCGGCGAGCACCGGGTTGCCGCGCTCGTCGAGCTTCGGATGGCCATTCTCGTCCTTCTCGGTGGCGATCACGCCCGACTCGATCATTTCCCAGTAGAGGTCGTTGCCCTCACGGGTCCGCTCACCCACGCCGGCGAAGACGGAATAGCCGCCGTGCGCCTTCGCGATGTTGTTGATGAGCTCCATGATGACGACCGTCTTGCCGACGCCCGCACCGCCGAACATGCCGCCCTTGCCGCCCTTGAGCAGCGGGCAGATCAGGTCGATCACCTTGATGCCGGTCGGGAGGATCTCGGCGGCCGCCGACTGCTCGGTGAGCTCGGGGGCCGGGCGGTGGATCGGGGAACGCTGGTCGGGATTCGGCAGCGGCACGTTCTCATCGACGAGATCGCCGGTGACGTTGAAGATGCGTCCGAGCACCTGATCACCCACGGGCACCGCGATCGGCTTGCCGGTATCGGTCAGGGCCATGCCGCGCTTGAGACCGTCCGAGGTGGACATCGACACGGCGCGCACCCAGCCGTCACCGAGGTGCTGCTGGACCTCGAGCACGAGGGTGGTGGGCTCACCGTTCAGTTCGTAGCTGACTTCGAGGGCGTTGTAGATCTCCGGAAGCTTGGTGGCTTTCGAGAAGTCGGCGTCAACGACGGCGCCGATGACCTGGACGATGGTTCCTTGGTTGGACATGGTGGGAAGTGGACAGTGATCAGTGAGCGGTGATCAGTGATTCTTTGGCGGACTGGATGAGGAAAAGGAGACGTGGGGATGGCGAGCACTGATCACTGATCAGTGCTCACTCGGCACTTCATTCCATCGCCTTCATGGCGGTGGTGATTTCGAGAAGTTCGGCGGTGATGGCGGCCTGACGGAGCTTGTTGTACTCCAGCGTCAGCTCCTTGATGAACTTGTTGGCGTTGTCGGTGGCGGCCTTCATCGCGACCATCCGGGCGGAGTGCTCGGAGGCGCGGCTTTCGACCAGCATCTGGTAGACCTGGAAGTTGATGTAGAGCGGCAGCAAGGCGTCGAGCACGCCCATCGGGCTCGGCTCGAAAAGGTAATCGTGGCCCAGCGCGGCCATGTGGTCGGTATCGCGGACCTCGCCCTTGCCGACGCCTTCGTAATCCTGCTTCTCACCGAGCGTGCAGGACGAGATCGGCAGCAGTGGCGCGATCGTGGGCTCCTGGGTAAGCGTGCTGACGAAGTTGGTGAAGGCGACGCTGACCTTGTCGTATTTCCCTTCGAGGAAGAGATTGGTGAGCTGCTTGGCGATCGGGCGGGCCTCACTGAAGGGGACCGGATCCTTGACCTCGTGGTCGGCGACGACGTGGTAGCCGCCCTTGGCAAGCTGCACGCGCAGCTTGCGGCCGACGGTAAGGATGTCGGCACCGGGCTTCTCGGCGCGGATCTTCTTGCCGAGGTTGGTGTTCAGCGCGCCGCAGAGGCCCTTGTCGGTGGAGATGACGAGCACCAGTTCCTTGCCGCCCTCGCGCTTCTCAAGCAGCGGGTGGGAGCCCTCCTCGAAGTTCGTCTTGAGGTTGACCAGGACCTTGTTGAGCAGTTCGGCGTAGTCGCGACCGGCCAGCGCCTGGTCCTGCGCCTTCTTCATCTTGGCCGCGGCGACAAGCTGCATCGCCCGCGTGATCTGGGCGGTGTTCTTGACCGACTTGATGCGTCGGCGGATGTCGCGGAGGTTGGCCATGTTACTTCGCTTCGCTGCGCTACGCGCTAGTTAATTGGGATGATTATGAAATTGGGTTAATTGGAGTCCGGAATCGGAGCTTTGGGTGTGTTTGCAGATCCCTGATCTCTCAATATCCAATCTCCCAATATCCAAAGGATCACTTCCAGGAACCTTTGAAGTCCTCGAGGGCCGCCTTCACGGTGTCGACCATCTCGGTGTTCTTCTTCAGGTCCGGCTTCTCGTTGCGGATCTTGTCGAGGAGGTCGGTCTTGCGAGTCTCGAAGAACTCGCCCATCGCGGCCTGGCAGCTCTTCACGCGGTCCACCGGAACGTCGTCGAAGAAGCCGTTCTGCATCGCGAACAGGTAGATCGACTCCATTTCCATCGAGATCGGCGAATACTGGTTCTGCTTGAAGAGCTCGACGATGCGCTGGCCGCGCTCGAGCTTCTTCTTGGTGCCGGCGTCGAGGTCGGAACCGAACTGGGCGAAGGCCTGCAGCTCGCGGAACTGCGCGAGGTCGAGCTTGGTGGTGCCGGCCACCGACTTGATCGTCTTGGTCTGCGCGGCGGAACCGACCCGCGACACGGAGAGACCCACCGAGATCGCCGGACGGATGCCCTGATAGAAGAGGTCGGTCTCGAGATAGATCTGACCGTCCGTGATCGAGATCACGTTGGTCGGAATGTAGGCCGAAACGTCGCCGGCCTGGGTCTCGATGATCGGCAGCGCGGTGAGCGATCCACCGCCGGCGGCCTCGGTGAGGCGGGCGGAGCGCTCGAGCAGGCGGCTGTGGAGGTAGAAGACGTCCCCCGGGTAGGCCTCGCGACCGGAGGGGCGCTTGAGGATCAGCGACACCTGGCGGTAGGCGACGGCGTGCTTGGAGAGGTCGTCGAAGACGATCAGGCAGTCCTCGCCCTGGTCCATGAGGTACTCGGCGATCGCGCAGCCGGCATAGGGGGCCAGGAACTGCATCGCGGCGGCATCCGAGGCGGTGGCCGAGACGATGGTGGTGTATTCCATCGCGCCCTCGTCCTCGAGCGTCTTCTGGATGCGCGCCACGTTGGAGAGCTTCTGGCCGATCGCGACGTAGATGCAGTAGAGCGGCTTGTGGTTCTGCAGCTTGCCCTGCTCGGCCGCCTTGTTCTGCTTGGCCTGGGAAATGATGGTATCGACGGCGATCGTCGTCTTGCCGGTGGCACGGTCGCCGATGATCAGCTCGCGCTGGCCACGGCCGATCGGGATCATGGCGTCGATGGCGGCGATGCCGGTCTGGACCGGGACGGAAACGGATTTCCGTTTGATGATGCCCGGCGCGATCTTCTCCATCGGATAGCGCGCGGCGGCTTCGATCTCGCCCTTGCCGTCGATCGGTTCGCCGATGGCGTTGACCACGCGGCCGAGGACGTTGCGGCCGACCGGAACGGAGAGCAGCTTGCCGGTGGCCTGGCACTCGACGCCTTCGGTGACGTGGTTGTAGTCGCCGAGAAGCACGACGCCGACCTCGCCTTCCTCGAGGTTCATGGCGAGACCGGTCACGCCGCCGGGGAAGGAGATCATCTCGTTGAGGGAGACGTCGGAGAGGCCTTCGACCTTGGCGACGCCGTCACCCACTTCTCGGACCACGCCGACGTTGGTCTTCTCGACCGAGGTGGTCACGTTGGCGATCTCCTTTTCGAGTTCCTGGAGGATGCTGCTCATAGGAAAATTTCCCAGTTATCGGTTGTTGGTTGTCGGGTGGAATCAGAAGGCTTGGGCGAGGCGGTCGAGGCGGCCCTTCACGGAGCCGTCCCAGACGTCGCTGCCCACGCGGACCTTGAGTCCGCCGAGGAGGTCGGGGTTGACCTTGTATTCGTAGGTGAGGTCGCTGCCGTACTTGGCAGCGAGGCCGGCAACGACGCGCTGGCGGGTGGCCTCGTCCAGGGCCTCGGCGCTTTCGACCACCACATGGCGGCGGGCAAGCTCGAGACGGGCGAGGCGCTTGAGGGCGTGAAGCACGCCGCGGAAGTCACGCGGCTTGTCGGCGACGAGCCGGCGCACGGCGATCGACAGCTTGGCATCGTCGAGCCGCTCGCCCGTCTGGCACATCCGGAAGATGCGGCGGGCGGTGCTGGTGGCGGCCTTCGAGACTTTCATGGCGGGTGTGGAAAAACGGGGAAACCAGGCGGCGATCAGCCTTCGACCTTGGCGAGGGCTTCCTGGTTGATGCGGGTCTTGTCGTCGGCGGTGAGCACCTTGCCGGTGACCTGGGCGGTGGTGGCGGCGACGAGATGGCCGAACTCCTTCTTGAGCTCGGCGGCGATCTGCTGGCGCTCGGCCCTGGCGGCGGCCTCGGCCTTGGCGAGAATCTGCTGGGCGTGGTCGACGGCCTCCTGCGCCTTGGCCTCTGAAAGCGCGGCGGCGCTCGAGCGGGCCTCGTCGATCAGGCGCTTGGCCTCGTCGTTGGCCTTGGCGATCGCGGCGGCGGTCTGTTCCTCGGACTCGGCGAGCTGCTTCTCGATGCGCTTCAGTTTCTCCTCGCCCTCGGCGATGCGCGCACGGCGCTGCTCGAGCATCTGCTGGATCGGTCCGAAGGCGAACTTCTTGAGGACCAGGACGACCAGGATGAAGTTGATGACCTGGGCGAAAAACAGTGGCCAGCTGAAGCCAAAGGGTCCGAGTACGCCGTCACCGGATGCGGCTGCTGCGAGGAGGGTCATCATGATTTTGAAAAGCTCGGTGAGGAGATGGAATAGGGTTCCACCCCGCGCGCCCATGGACGCGCGGAGTGGATAAGGCGGATCAGTCCCACTGGACCGCGAAGGCCGTAAGGATGAATACGCCCTCCATGAGGGCCGCGAGGATGATCGAGATTACAAGGATCGGAGTGGCGGCACCCGGATTGCGCCCGGTGGCTTCAGCGGACTTGGCTCCGAGGAGACCGATGCCGATGGCGCCGCCGAGAGCGGCGAAGCCGACTGCGAATGCTTTGGTGAATTCCATCTGATTGGTGTTGGTTGGTGTTGTTGTGTTTTCCCGCGACGCCCACGGATCATTGCCATGGTCCCGCCGCCGAAATCTGGATCAGTGATGCTCCTCGTCGCCGTGGTCGCAGATCAGCTTGAGGAAAATCGCGCAGAGGAGGGTGAAGACGAGCGCCTGGACGAAGCCGACGAGCAGCTCGACGAAGTAGAACGGAAGGGCCGGAAGGAAATGCAGGTACTTGCTCGGCATCAGCAGCATCAATTTCTCCAAGGTCTGCTCGCCACCGTAGATGTTGCCGAAAAGACGGAAGCTGAGCGCCACCGGCCGGATCAGGATCGAAATGACCTCAAGCACGCCGACGAAGAGGAAGACGGGCACCATCATGATCAGCATGATGCCCTTGAAGTCACCCTTCGGAGCGAAGATGTGGGCCATGAAGCCCTTGAAGCCGTTCTCGCCGATCGCCCAGTAGAACCAGAGCAGGGCGAAGGTCAGCGCCATGGCGGCGGTCATGTTGAGGTCGGCATTGCCACCCCGGAGCAGCGGGGTGAAGCCGACGACCTCCCCGGTTTCCTTGTCGAGCATCTCCCACCCCATCGTGCCCACGCCCGGGACGAGGGCGAGATAGTTGACGGTGAGAATGAAGAAGAAGATCGAACCGAGGAACCAGAAGGTGCGCTTGGTCAGGTGCTCGCCAAGCAGGCTCTCAAGGAACCCGTAGAGCGACTCGAACGCCCACTCGGCGAAGTTCTGGATGCCGCTCGGGATGAGCTTCATCTGCTTGGTCGCCGCGCGACAGAAAAGAACGATGATCCCCACGCCGATCCAGACGGCGATCATCGAGTTGTTGATCGGCAGGTAGTCGCTGAGCCGCGGGGCGTAGAGGGGGAGCGCGTGGCCACCCGCCGCGAAAGCCGGGGCAAGGCAGGCGAGCCATGCGAGCAGAGTGGCGAGGATCGGGCGGCGGAAGGGCATTGGAACCGGGCGCTCGGCGGCAGCGCGCGGGGCGTTTATCAGACCGATTCCGACAGGGGCAAGGGCGATTTGTGAAAAATTTCACAAGCTGGGCAAAGCACTGATTTTCCAACAATTAGGAAACCCGTCATAAGCCCGCGCGGGTGGCGTGCAGGGCCGTCTCGGCGGCGGTGCCGGTGAGCAGGCCGCCGCCTCCGAGATTCACCGTCGCGACGACCCGGAATCCCATTTCGATCGCCTGGTCGATGAGGACCTCCGCCGGCAGGCACAGGCGGCCGCCGCTTTCGACGAGCTGGAAGTCCAGCTCGCCATGGTAGGCGCGGTAGACCACCTCGGTGCAGACGAGGCGGTCGCTGGTGCGGAAATCGAAGACGAAATCGTAGAGCTTGCCGGCGTGGCTTCCGGCCCGCGCGATGGCGGCCGCGATCTCCGCGGGTGTCAGCGGCGGGCGCAGGACGACAAGGCGGTCCACCGCCAGAGTTTCCTCCGCCGGGCGGAAGCGCACTCCGTCCTTCTTCGCCTCCAGAAAGCGGGCGGGATCCGCCGCCTCGCGCGGCAGGTCCATTTCCACACCGAGCTCGCGACGCTGGGCCTCGGTGCCGATGTGAAGGGCGGCGTGGGGCCAGAAGCCGGGCAGGAACAGGTTGCTCAGGGCGTCGTCGTGGCGGGTGACGAAGACGTCTCCGGGCCGGGCGAGCCCGAGAACCGCCTCGCGCAGCTCCGGCGTGACCCGTTTCGGCCCCACGGCATGACCGGGTTGGTGCAGGTCGGCGATCCGGCAGCCGGCATCCTCGAAGACCCCGAAAACCGCCCGTTTCCACGCCGAATGGTGCCGCCGTCGGAAGGAAAACCAGCGATACCGGGCCCGATCGCGAAAAATTTTCGCCCCGTCGGGCAGCGGGAAATCGTCCACCAGCGCATCGAGACGGTTCCGCAGCTCCGCATAGCGTCCGCCCGCCTCAGGCTCCTGGACCGCGTCGCGATGTGCCCGGTAGAATGCCAGGGCATCGTGGAAGCGCGCCAGCCGCCGCGGATCGGTGGTGGCGCGATAGATCCGGGCGAAGGTCTTGCGGGGGATGCCGCGGCGGGGGTCGGCCTCGTCGAGCTTCTTGCGCAGCAGCCGGGAGGTTTCGGCGATCCCGACCAGTTCCCGGGATCCGCGCATCAGCAGGCACCCCGCGGCGAGGGCCACGACCAGCGCCGGAAGACGCTCGATCCATTGATTTTCCTTGGTTCCACAGGCATCCTCCATCGCGGTGAGCGCTTCCAGCAAGGCCGTCCGCCCCGCCAGGAACGCCCGGTATCGGACCCGGATCGCCTCGTCCTCACCCGGAGTGAAATAGCCGCGCGCCTCCGCCGCGGCGAGGACGCCCGGAGAGGCCGGGATTCCCGCCCCGACCTCGAGCGACCCGTCGACGGCCAGCACCGCGGCCGCCGCGCGGACCACCCGCGGGTCGCCTGGATCGATCGTGCTCATCGGCGCATGCTCACGGTTTGATCTACGATGCTCTTAGTAATTCGAGGGGGGGAATCCGCATGCTCTGCCGCCCGGAATCCCCGGCGGCAAAGGAAAAACGGAGCCTGCAGCGTCTTTATTTTAGCTTGCCAAACAAGCTTCGAACCCGCATTACGGTTTCTGCCATGAACAAAGCTGAACTCGTCGAAGCCGTCCAGAAAGCCCTCGGAGAAGATGCCACCAAGCGTGCCGCCGAGGATGCCCTCGGTGCCGTACTCGATTCGATCTCTGGGGCCCTCAAGGCCGGCCAGAAGGTCCAGATCATCGGTTTCGGCACCTTCGAGGTGAAGAACCGCGCCGCCCGCATGGGCCGCAACCCGAAGACCGGCGAAGCCATGCAGATCGCCGCCTCGAAGTCCGTCGGCTTCAAGGCGTCCTCGACCCTGAAAGGCTCGCTGTAAGTCCATCGTGCCCGGTCCCGGCCTCCGGTCGACCGGGCTGTCGCCAACCCCCACCAACCCTCAAGATGAAAACCCCGGCCACCCGGCCGGGGTTTTCGTATGCTGAGGCATGGGGAAACGGCTCAGAACCAGGGTTTCTTGCCGGGGATGTACGTCCTCTCGAATTCTTCGTCCAACTTCGTGACGTACAGGATGCCCTCGATCAGGCCGATGATACCGACGACGCCGGAAACGCCACCGCAGGTGAAAGCCCCTCCGGCGAGGGACACCACCAGCATGATGATCCCCTCCTTCTGGTAGCCGAGGTAGAATTTGTGAATGCCGAGGGCACCGAGCAGGATGCCCAGCACGCCGGCGATGACTTTCTTGTCGGATCCGCCGCCGGAGGCGGGTGCGGGCTGGCCGGCCGCCGGAGGCGTCCCGGGTGCCGGTTCGGGCGCCGGCGATGACTCCGGAGCGGGCGGGGGTGCGTCTTCGGACTCCGGATTCGGTTTCTCAGGTTCGTTGGACATATCGACCCCTTTCTACTAAATCCTCCGCGCACCGCAAGTAAGCATGAAGCCCAGAGTCATTCTTGCCCAAACCACCCTGGCCGACGGCTCGGAGCTGATCCTGCACGAACACGACGGCCGGCCCTACCTGACGCTCGATGGCGTGCCCACCGCCGGTCCCGCGACCCGCGCCAGCGAGGAGGGCATGGCCCGCCTGGCTTCCTCGCCCTTCCGGCCCGTGAGGCAGCCGCGGGTGTGGATCGCCGGACTCGGACTCGGGGCGGTGCTCCAGGCCATCACCGAGGCCTTGCCGCAGAAACGCGCCCTCTTCCATGTCGCCGAGCCCAGCCGCGAACTCCCCGCCTGGCTCGCCGAGCATTTCGGCCCCGGCCCCCTCGACGACGGGCGTGTCGTGCTCGGGCGCGAGCTCGACAGCCTGAACGCCGGAGCCGACCCGTGGCACCTGATCCTCGTCCACGCCGACACCGCTCCGCCGCTGGATCGCGGCCGCGCGCTTTTCGAAGACCACCGCTGGCTCACCTCCGCCTACGACTCGCTCCGGGCGGGCGGCCTGCTGGCGATCGCCGCCGCCAAGCCGATCCCGAAGCTCGACCGGACCCTCGGCCGCGTCGGCTTCGCGGTTGTGCGCCACGAGATCGACGTCGCCCCCAAGGCCCGCAAACCACGCCGCCACTTCCTGTGGCTTGCGCGGAAGGGAGAAACGACCGAATGATGAGCCCGCACCCATGATCATCCGCACTCCCGCCCTTCTCCTCCTCGCGGCCCCGCTGTTCGCCGGCGAGGTGACGCTTGAAAGCCAGCCCTTCCGCGTCGAGCACCGCTTTGAGGCCGCCGTGCTTCCGGTCGATCCGCCGGTGTTCGAGCTCGAACCGGAAACATGGAGCAGCTTCGTCATCGAAAACCTCGCCGACCACGGCAGCCGGGCGAAGAAGGGCGAGGTCGTCATCGGCTTCGAGCGCGAGGCCTATGACCGGCAGCTCGAGGATCTGGAGCGTGCGGTGAAATCGAAGGAACTCGCCGTCGCGCGGCAGCGGCTCGACGTCGAAAAGCTCGAGCAGGAGCAAGCCATCGCCCTCGAAGCCGCCCGCCGCGCCAAGGAGATCGCCGCCGAGGATCTCGAGTATTTCAAGGAGGTCGGCCGGCCGGCCGCCGAGGCCGAGGTCGAACAATCGCTGGTGCGCGCCCGCTTCAGCGTCGAATCCGCCGAGGAGGAACTCAAGCAGCTCAAGCAGATGTATGAGGCGGACGACCTCACCGAGGACACCGAGGAAATCATCCTCAAACGCCAGAAGATCTCCGTGGACATGGCGAAGTTCGGGCTTTCGGAAGCCGAGCGGTCGGCCAGGCGCACGCTGGAGACCGAGCTGCCACGCCAGCTCGAGACACTCGAAAGGGCCGCGAAGCAGGCGGCACTCGCCTTCGACAAGGCCGGGCAGAACCTGCCCCGCGAACTCGACGAGTCGAAGATCGCGCTGGCGGGTGCCGAGGCCGCACTCGAACGCGAGAAGCTCGAACTCGAGCGCCTGCGGAAGGACGGCGCGCTGCTCGAATGGAAGGCCCCGGCCGACGGCGTCGTCTTTCACGGCGGCCTGGACGGCGAAGCCTGGGACTACGGCGATCTGGAGAAAACGCTCAAGGTCGGCGGCACCGCGCCGCTGCGCCGCGCCCTGGTCAGCCTGGTGCCCGACGGAGCCGCGATCCGGCTCAGCGCGAAGGTCGATTCGGCGGTCGCGGACACCCTGAAGAAAGGCGAAGTCGTGACCCTCCGCGTTCCCGGCGGCGGAGGTGGCGATCCGAAGGGGATGGTCGACGGGGTCGATGCCACCCCGGGGCCCGACGGCAACCACACCGCCACGATCACCGCGGAATGGCCCGGGGGTGCGGCCCCGGAGGTCGGCACCAAGGTGGAATGCCTCCGCGTGGCCTATACCCACCCGGAAGCGCTCGCCATTCCGGAGAAGGCTCTTATTGCCACGGCCGATGGCGGATGGTCCGTCGAGCTGAAGCTGGCCGACGGCAAAACCGAGATCCGCCCGGTCAAGCGCGGCCCGACCGACGGCAAACTCGTCCAGATCCGTGAAGGACTCGAGCCCGGACAGGTGATCGTCACGCCGGAATGATCCGCCGACTCGTCATTGCTGGACTGTTTGTCCCGGTCGCTCTTGCGCAGGAAGTCCCCGAGGCCGAAGTCACGCCCGGAACCGTCGCCGCCTCGCTTCGCCGCGGCGTGGATTTCCTCGTCGCCGACCAGAATGCCAACGGCTCGTGGGGCGGCCCGACGCTCACCAAGGGGCTCAACATCTACGCCCCCGTGCCGGGCGCCCACCACGCCTTCCGCGCCGGCGCCTCCGGCCTGGCGCTCAGCGGATTGATCGACAGCGGCGACCGCCGCCCCGAGGCCGTCGCCGCGATCGCGAAGGGCGGCGCCTGGATGGAGGAGCACCTGCCCAAGCTCCGCCGTGCCGACCAGACGACCACCTACAACGTCTGGGGCCACGCCTACGGGCTGAGGGCCCTCACACGTCTGCACCGGATCGCCGCGGACGATGCGGAGCGCGCGAAGTGGAAGCGACTCGCCCGGCAGCAGATCGATCTGCTCGAGCGCTACCACGAGGTCGATGGCGGCTGGGGATACCTCGACATTTTCGACGGTTTCACCAGTCAGAAGCCCAGCGGCATGCCGACTTCATTTACGACGGCCACCGTACTTCTGGCGGTGGACGAGGCGAAAAGGGAGATGGGCGTCGCGCTCGACCCGAGGATCGTGAAGCTCGCGCTGGAGAGCATCAGGCAACAGCAAACCCCCGACTTCTCCTACACCTATTCCTTTCCCCACCGCAAGGTCCCGCGCAGCCCGATCAACCGTCCCGCCGGATCGCTCGCCCGCAGCCAGGTCTGCAATGCCGCGCTGCGCGTCCACGGCGACGAGGCGGTGACCGACGAGGTCCTCGAAACCTGGCTCAAGCGCTTCATCGACCGCGAGGGCTTTCTCAGCATCGCGCGCAAGCGTCCCATCCCGCACGAGTCGCATTTCGCCATCTCGGGCTACTTCTATTACTACGGCGTCTACTATTTCACCGAGGCCGCGGACCTGCTGCCGGAGGATCGGCAGGCGCACCATGCCACCGAGCTCGCCCGCGTGATCCTGCACCGCCAGGAAAGCGACGGCTCGTGGTGGGACTACCCGCTCTACGACTACCATCAGCCCTACGGCACCGGCTACGCGCTGATGGCCCTGGCGTGGTGCCGAGAGGCGATCGGGCAAGCCAAGGCGCGGTGATGGGCAGCCGATGCTTCACCAATCCACACGCTCGATCCCGTCGATGAAATCGAAATGCCGATCCCTGGAGAGCACCGCGATGGAGTGTTGACGGGCCAACGCAGCCGTCCACATGTCATTTTGCGGGATGGGGCGCCCCTTGCGCTTCAGGTGATCGGCGATCCAAGCGTAGTGGGCGAGGGTCTCCGCCATCGGATAGAGCACCGGCAACATCGTTGCCAGTTGCTCAAGCAGCACAAAGCCGGTTTCCGGCCGCTTGGAACCCAGCAATCCGAAGTGAAACTCCGCGATGGCGATGAAGGAAACCGCCAGCTCTCCCGCACCATCGAGCTTGCGAAGGATCGCCGGCTCCTTGGCCGCCAGGGCCGACACGGCATTGGTGTCGAGAATCACGGGGATCCGGGAGCCCGGAGGGACCGGTCGGCGGCATCGGATTCCTCGATGCTTCGGCGCACGGTTTCCAGGGTGCCGGGCGGAACCTCGGGCAGGGCGGCCAGCGCGGAACCCCAGCCACCGCGGGGAGCCGCGAGGCTTTGCTCGACCGCGCGGGTGATGAAACTCTTGAGCGAAATGCCACGCTCCGCCGCCGTGGCCTTGGCGCGCCGAAACAAGGAGCCGCGCAGATCTACGGGGGCCTTCATGCCCAGAATTTGCCGTGTTTCCGTTGTCCCGTCAAGCGGACGGAGTGAGGCGGACTCCGAAAATTCCCACGGCGCTCGCGTGGCGCCGGGATGTGCCTGCAAAATCGCGTGACTACTCCTCCTCCACCCGGAAGAACGCCTTCGGCGACCCGGACAGGGGAGCCGGCATCGGGAATGACTGGCTCGTCTCGGCACCCTGGGAATCGATGTCGATGGCCACCTCGTGAGGGAAGCCCTGGAGGTTCCCGGATCCCATGATGCGGTACGTCTTGCCGGGGCTCGAGGCCCAGGTCAGGTCGCCGCCGGCCGGCCCAAGCTGCGAACCCGTCATCCGGAGCTGGTTCTCGAAGAGTCCAACGACCTCGGTATCGTAGTTGGTGTAGCTCGTGTAGGTGCCCCGGAACCAGACGACGCTCCGATCGTAGCCGTGATCGGCCGGAACGATGGGGCGGAGGTTGTCGCTGGTGGAACCCACCGTGATGGGCTGCCATGAGAAGGTCAGGCCGCCATCGGTCGTGGTGCCCTGCCAGATTTCGTAGCGGTCGTTGGCGGCCAGCGGCACATTGCCGATGTCGCCGAGATCGAAGGGGTCGGCGGCATTCGTGGAGATGTAGACCACGTTCGGGTTGTCGGGATCGATGGCCATGCCGCCGCCGTAGTCATCTTCCGAAGAATAAAGGCCGCGACCCCCATGGGCGATGAAGCGGCGCTGCCATTCGCTTCCCGTCCATCTCGCATAGTAGTAGTAGATGCGGTCATGGTTCCAGCCACTGCCGGTGACGTTATCCACCTGCACCTGGAAGGCACAGACCGGATGGCCGTCACTGCCGTAGCAGATGTCCCAGGTCCAGCCGCGGCCGTCGGGAATCCAGTCGTCTGGCCCGTCTTGCGGACCCCACGCAGCAGCGGAGTAGGTGTAGACCTGAGTGCCTCGTTCCCCGGAGTCGTGCTGAAGGGGCAGGTCGCCGATGGCCTTGGCCACCGTGCCGTCCGTCTGGTGGAAGCTTCCACCTTCATAGTAGAGGTGGTAGATGCTGTTGACATCGTTTCGCGGATGTCCATCGGTGTAGATCAGGTCGATGCGATCGACGCCGTTGGAGAAGTATTTCGGATAGGGCCGGTCACTGCCACCTCCCCGGTTGATCACGTGGATCTGTGGACCGAAGGTGGCACCGTCGTCGTCGGAAATGGTCAGGGTGGGATCCCAGTTGATGGACCTGCAGAAATGGTAGATGCGGTCGGATTCCCCGGTCAGTCGATAGGTGTTTGCGTAAGAGGTGCCGGCGGTTGAGATCTCAGGTCCCCAGTCGCCGATCGAGGCGGGTTCGGTCACGGTGGAGAGGCGGCGGAAGGCGCTTCCTGCGTGCATGGAATAGACAACCATCAGGCGATCGTCGGGAAGAACCGTGATGGACGGATTGTTGTGGTCATCCACCTGGGTGAATCCGGAAAGCTCGGTATGCGTGGTGGCGAGGGTGGCCGGATCGAAGCGGGAGATGCCGACCTTCCCGTTCTGTTTGACGTATCCGGTATAGAGCTTGCCGAGGTGCCAGATGGACCGTTCGTCGTTGAACCAGGTCCAGACCCCGTCGGGGGCGAGCTGGAAGATGTTTCCCGCCAGCAGGGCATTTGGGTCGGTGTTGTCCGTCGGGTCGCTGTTGTTCGCGACCTCCAGGCCGTCATTGATCCCGTCCAGGTCCGAGTCGGGATTGACCGGACTGGTGCCGGTATTGCCGGCATTCACAAAGGTGTTCGTGTTCGTTTCAACGCCGTCGAGCAGACCGTCGCCGTCCGTGTCGTCATCGAGCGGATCCGTCCCGGTGTCACTGGCGCTGACCCAGACCCCGGTGTTGGTTTCCACGCCATCGAGCAGGCCGTCGTCGTCGCTGTCCGGATCGAGCGGATTGGTTCCGTCGGCGAATTCCCGCCCGTCGTTGGCACCGTCGGCATCGAAGTCGGTCACCGCGGGAGCGGCTCCCGTACCCATGACATCCGCGAAGCTGGTGACGTTGTCGTTGGAGTCGGCATCGATGATCGCCTGCTCGTAAAAGTCCGGGAGACCGTCACCGTCCGTATCCTGGAACAACTGGTAGGACGCCCCGTCGAACCAGACGCGCTCGGTGACGAGACCGCCATTGCCGTCGTCATCGACGAAAAGCACGATCGCACCCGATCCATCGGCCACCGCCGTGCCCACGTATCCGCTCAACCCGACGCGATCGGCATTGATGAAACCGGTCAATGCGGCATGACCCACAGTCCTCGGGGGGACCACCAAGGGGTCGCTCTCGGCGGTGAATGTCGTGAAGTTGATCCCATCCAGCGAAGCACGAATCCCCGCACGCGGATTCGAAGCCGGATTCGGGATGATATCCCCGGTCACCGGGTCAAGGGTGTATCCGAAGCGGATGTAGTTGACGTAGACGTCGTACGTCGCCCCCGGGCTCAGGCCGCCGATGGTCATGGCCAGGCCGACCGCGTCCTCCCCGATGTCCCAAGCCTCGAGAATCGTCACGCCTCCCTCGCCAAAGCCGTCGCGCTGGCGCCAGAGATTGTCCGAGCTGTTGCTGCCCGTGGTTGCGAAAGGATCAACGAGCGGATCGACGCTGCTGACATTGGCTAGATCCCCGGCAACCGAAACAAAGGTCAGGGCCGCGCTGGGGTTGCTGACCTGGATATTCAAAGTCGCGGTCACCGGAGTGGCGATCACGCCGTCGGTGACGCTCACGGTGAAGGCGTTGGGGCCGAAATCTCCGCTGCTCGGCGTGCCGCTGAGCGTGCCGTCTCCGGCCACGTTCAACCAGGCCGGACCGCTGACCTTGGCGTAGGTCAGAGGGTCTCCGTCGCTGTCGGTCGCGCTGCCGTCCAGCGTCCCGGAGTAGGCCACGCCCTGGGTCGCGTTCGCACCGGTGATCGGATCGACGGTGAAGACGGGCGCGGCGTTCGTGTCGGTGACCAGAATCCTCAGAGTGGCCTGGTCGGGCGGCGAGTTTCCGTCCGTCACGCTGACGGTGAAATCATTCGTGCTCAGATCGCCAACTTGCGGCGTCCCGGTCAGCTCCCCGTTGGCGGCCACGCTCAGCCAGGCCGGGCCGCTGATTTTCAGGAAGGTCAGGGGATCGCCGTCGTCATCGCTGGCGGTGCCCACCAGGGTGCCCGAATAGGGTACTCCGACCCTTCCGGTGTTGCCGATGACCATTTCGACGGCGAAGGCTGGCGCGTCGTTGGTGTTGATCACCGTGATGTCGAGCGTCGCCTGGGTTGGCGGCGCGATGCTGTCACTGGCGCTCACGGTGAAGCTGTTCGCTCCCACGTCCGCATTGCTCGGCGTGCCGGTCAGCGTGCCATCGCCCGCGACGGACAGCCAGGCCGGTCCGCCGACCTTGGCGTAGGTGATCGGCTCGTCATCCGCGTCGGTGGCGGTGCCGGCCAGCGTCCCGGTGTAGGCTGAATCCTCGGTGGCGTCCGTGCCGGTGATGGGATCGACCGTGAAAACCGGAGCCGCATTGCCACTGCCGCCACCTGTGATCCTGAAGCCGTTGACCAAGGCGAACGCCGTGGCACTAGTGCCCGCAGCGTTGTTCCGGAAGCGGATTTGGACATCCGCGCCGGTCGATA
>CALGOH010000029.1 GCA_937957985.1 uncultured Verrucomicrobiae bacterium | reverse complement strand
CCTA
Source organism: uncultured Verrucomicrobiae bacterium (assembly GCA_937957985.1). Taxonomy (GTDB): domain Bacteria; phylum Verrucomicrobiota; class Verrucomicrobiia; order Verrucomicrobiales; family Akkermansiaceae; genus Haloferula. Next base: position 11,831 of record CALGOH010000029.1, on the reverse strand, counting down.
CAACCGTGAATGGAAAAGGGCCTCCGGCGTCACCTGCTGCCCTTCATTTGGAGCTGGTGATGAGATTCGAACTCACGACATCAACCTTGGCAAGGTTGCGCTCTACCACTGAGCTACACCCGCGTCGCGCAAACGCGTGCGGGGTTTCTACATCCCCGCACCGTGCGGGCAAGAGATTTTTTAGCGGGCATCCGCCCACCAATCCCCCCTCAGGCTCCGGACCGCTGCGCGGCCCGGACCCATGCAAGCGGCCACCCGTGCTGCTAATTTTTTAGCAGCAATACTCCCGTGGTCCCATCCGCAACTTGGAACTTCTCACTTGGAACCTCGGAGCCCTAGGCTCCGCGCGTGTCCGACAAGCTCGCTGAAATCATCGAGACCAAGCGCCGGGAGGTCGAGGCGCTGCTGCCCCGCGCCGGCCATCTCCGGTCGGCCGCCCTGCAGCGCAACGAGTTCCGGGGCTTCCGCGCCGCCCTCGACCGGGGACCGGACCAACTCGGCGTGATCGCCGAAATCAAGAAGGCCTCGCCCTCGGCCGGGGTGATCGACCCCGACTTCGACCCGATCCGCCAGGCCCGCCGCTACCTCGACGGCGGCGCGTCCTGCCTCTCCATCCTCACGGATGAAAAATACTTCCAGGGTTCGCTCAGCTACCTGACGAAAATTTCCGAATTCTCCGACGCCCCGTTGCTGCGCAAGGACTTCACCATCCACCCGGTGCAGATCCACGAGGCGGTCGTCGCCGGTGCCGACGCCATCCTGCTCATCGTCGCGGCGCTCGACGACGAGCTGCTCAGGTCGCTCTATCACGAGGCCAGGGACCTGCAGCTCGACGTGCTGGTCGAGGTCCACGACCTGGCGGAAATGGAACGCGCGCTGGAACTCGGGGCCGACCTGATCGGCATCAACAACCGCAACCTGAAGACCTTCACCACGGACCTGGCCACCACCGAAAGGCTGGCCGACGAGGTCCCGGACGAGACGCTGCTGGTCTCGGAATCCGGCATCAAGTCCCTGGCTGACTGCCGGCAGGTGCTCCAGGCAGGCGCCAACGCGGTGCTGATCGGCGAAACGTTGATGCGCGCCAACGACCCCGCCTCCGAAATCGCCAGCATCCTCGAACTCGGCGCCGAAGCCGCCGGCACCTGACGGACCGGCTCAGTCCTGCTTGCCCTCGATGGCGCAGAACAGCACCGCCGCGGCCAGGCCGAGGCGCCGGTCGAGCAGCCCGCCGGTGTCCATCGAGAAGTCGAGGTAGGTCTTCGTGATGAAGGGATTGCGGGTCTGCCTGAAGCTCAGCACGGGGTTCTGGCCGATCCGGCCGTGGTGCTGCTGGGGAGCGAATAGATCGACGATGCCGCCGAGAAATCGCCGCAGGAACGCCAGGCCGCCGGAGTCCTCCTGGATCATGCCAACCTGGTTGTCGGCGGTGTCCAGGATCAGCCACTCGTCCTTGAAGATCGACTTGAGGCCCTTGCGCCGGAAAGCCCCGAGCTTCTGACCGGTCGATGGATCGGTGACGTCGTAGGTGACTCCGAAATCAAGGATCTGGCGGGCACGCATCGACACCACTTCGGTCTGCTTGTCGGGCCCCAGCACCCGGATGTCCTCGCGCAGCTTGAAGGCGCGCATCTTGGTGTGGAGCAGCACGTTGCCCTGCGGATCCATGATCCGGAACCACTGGTGCCAGAGGTTGAAGATGTTCTTGCGGGCGACGAGATGGGGCTGGGTGAGGGGGTTGGTCATGAGGAGGGGATCTAATGAAAGCGATTCATCTAAACGAGACGAAAAGCGCGCCTACGCGTTCGGCCGCGCCGACTTCAGCGCCGCGATCTTCTTCGCCAGTGCCTTTGGCTTTCCAGGTGGCAGATCGGGCCAGTTCGTGACGAAATCCGGCAGGTTTGAAGGCGGCTCCTCCTCGAAAAGCTCAAACGCCAACTCAAGCAGCGCGGGCAGCGCCTTCGGCATCTTCGCCGGAGGCTCGTTAAGACCGGCGGCGAGCAGCGCACGGACCTGAGCACGGGCCAGCGGCGAGCGCCCCGCAAGTTCGCGCAGCGATGCGGCAAGATGCCGAACATCAGGATCGGCAAAGACCACCCCCGGCGCACAGATTCCCATCATGATTCGAAGCAAGTCACCCAATTCGGCGATGACCGATCCAAGGCGGCCGTCCTCGATCGCATCGTGCGCGAGATCGATCCCGACCATTCTCAGGCGGGGTTTGGAGCAAGACATGGTGCGCAGCAACAGCACCCGCATCGAATGATGCAGCGGCGGGCGACGCGCGGCGACCTCCGACGCCACGGCATTGGCCGCATGCTCGCCGGTCTTGTAGCTGTATCCCGCTTCATCCGAAAGATGCAGGAGGTCCTGCAGGATCACGCCGTCGAGGTGGTGCGGGGTAAGGCAGTAGCGCCACCGGATCTCGGGCGTCCAGTTTCCCGGCCCGTTCCCGAGGTGGTGCCGATGCTGTAGCGGGAAAAGGCGGTCGGAGGGTGGATCGTGAGGCACATCGGCCAGAAGACCCGACGTCGCCGCAAGATCCCAGTAACAGGCACCCTCGGAAAGGGGCCGGTATTTCGCCGGACGCGTCCAGTCGGCCTCCTGCTCGTCGTCGAAGGGAGCAAACAGCGGATCACTGGAAAAATCGCCGTGCGGATCCCGCGCGCGGGCCGCGGCCAACCACCAGGCCGGAGTGGCGATCGCCGACGGACGACGGCCGGTCAGCAGGTAACGAAGCACCTGCGCGGCTTCGTCGTCGCCAACGATCTCGGCATCGCAGGGCTCACTTGGATTGGCACGGGCGAGTGCCAGGATCAGCTCGCGATGGGTGGGTTTTTCGCCAGCGACCCGGAGCGCCCCGAAGCGCGCCACCAAGGTCGCGGGCGCGATCGAGCCGTCCTCGAATTCCGGTGCGCACAGCAGGCCGGTCGAGCGTCCGGCAGCCGCGGCATCCAGCAATTCGCCGAACAGGTCGATCAGGAACGCCAGCACCCCGAGCGGCTCGCAGGCGCGGGTGCGGGTTTCCTTGCGGGCGGCCTCCGGCTGATCGGACGGCCGCAGGATCCACGCCGGTTCGGGACGACCCTCGGAGGAAAAACAGAGAATCCACTCGGCGGCGAGAATCGTAACCGTCGAGAAGTTTCCCCGCGATTCGGCAAACCCCTCGTGATAATGCCGCGCGCGCTTGACCAGCGGGTCGAGCGCCGCCGCGACCTCAGCGGATGCACCGAAACGCAGCAGTCCATCGATCAGCAGCTCGAGGTCGAGCGGCTCCGGCACATCGACCAGCAGGCCGGCGGCCAGATGGGCGACGTCATCGACACCGGCCGCGGGCTTTGTCGGCGGGAACGCGATCTTCAGAGGCCCGGCTGCGGAAACTTGCGGCGGTGTGACGGATGGTTCGCCCTCGACGCCGACCAACTCTTCAAGCTCCTTGCGGGTCGCGGCGGGGACTTCGGACAAGAGCGGCGTCAGCGGCCCGGCGAGAGCCGTCCGCGCCTCCGCCGGGCTCGCCTTGACCAGCGCGACAAACGCCGACCGCAACGCGGGATCGGTGTCGGCGGCCGCGGCCACCAGCGCCGGAGCGAGGGCGGCCGAGTCGGAATGATGCTTCTGGGTTAGCCGCGCAAGGTCGAGAGCGGCCTTCCGCGTCGGCTTCGAGGAATGCAGTAGTGCCGCAGGCAGGTGCGCCGCGAGCTGCCCGGGATCGAAACCCGGGTCGGCGGCGATCCCGGAAACCACCTGGCAGAAGAACTTCACCGCCGGCGCGGCGGGAGAACCCAGCACGGCGCAGAGCGCGTCCTGAAGCGCCAGCCGCTCGTCCGGCTTCATTTCAAGCACATCCCACATCGCCACCGCGCGCGAGGCGACATGGTCGCTGGTGCAGTCGCGGAACGCCTCCAACAACGCCCGCCCGAGCATCAACCTCTGCTCCGGAGTCGCGACCTCCATCAGCAGTTGCGGAAAGGAAATCCGCTCGCCGGATTCACGCCGAAACAGAGCGTCGCGAAATTCGTCCGTTAGGACGCCGCTGAAGTTGAATGCCACGGCCTCCTTGGTCACGCAGGACTGCAGCCACCGGCACGCCTGGTTTTCCAGAAACCCCTCGTGCTCGCGGAACCAGCAAGCCGCGGCGGCGGCATCGCCTCCGACCATCCGGTGGATGCGGGCGTGCCACGCCCGATGATAATCCGAATCCGCCGGAGGGCTCGGCATGTGGCCGGCAGCCACCAAACGGTCGATCAACTCATTCAAGCCCCTCTCGAAGCGCTTCTGGACTTTCTCGTACGCAAGGGGCAGCCACGCGGGCGGCGCCTCGATCACCCGTTCGAGGATCGGCGGGTGCAGCAGCGACCCGGCCTCGATCATGTCCTTCGGCACCGTGCGCGTGCCGAGGTGGCAGGCGGTCCGGGCCAGCCAGATCCTCCGCCTCGCCTCGTCGTAGGCCTTCCACCGCGCCAATCCATCGGCGCGTCCCGGCGTGTCCTGGGCCAGCTTCTCCAGTTTCCACTCGTAATCCAGACCCTCGACCTTGGCGCGCTCGGATGCCTCGAACTCGCCGAGTTCGGCGAGCGCCGCCTTACGCTCCTTCGGCTTGAGGTCCACCAGGCGGCGGACTGCTTCCGGGTCGTCGGGATCGGCGAGAAAGGCTTCGATGGGAGTCATGGTCGGGACTTGCGGAGAAGATCGAGGGCGAGCAGATGGGAGCATGGCCCCCGGGAGAGGCCGAAGCGTGTGAACCAGGGACAGGTGCAGCGCCCGTCGCCCGAGCGGTCGAAGGTCACGAGAAAAGCGGCTCCGTTCACTCCGGTCACCCGAGCCCGACAGGCCGAGCCGTCGCGGGAAAAATCGTCGATTGCGCCGGTTTCGAGCCACTTCCTCGCCTGCCGCAGCCGGTTCGGTTCTCCGGCCGAGAGCGCCTCGGCCGCGGGGATCCGGCGCCGGTACCACCGACCCTCGGCAGCGTCGAAGCCGAGCTTGCCCTGGCTCGCCAGCGAGGCGAGAGAGGCGCGCACCGCAGGGAGGGGCAGGTCGTGGAGCCGTCCCAGCGAATCGGGATCGATCAGCGTCTCGTCACCACCTTCAATCGCCACTTCCAGATCCGCGTCGGCGGTTCCAGCCAGATCGGTCAGGCTGCGTCCTTCGCCCGAAAACCCCCGCCAGGAGCGCGACGAAAGGGCCAAGGTGAAGCGCAAACCCGGACCGTCGAGCCGCCAGACCGTCCCCCCGCTGTGGACATCCCGGGCGATGCTCAATCGACTCGCGTGGGAAATCAGTTCGTGAAGGATGAGCAGTCTTTTCACACTGGCGATTTCCAGACCTCCCTCGACCGGTCGGCTGGTGATCCGGCCGTGCTGACGCGGATCAACCCAGTGGCTCTGGCGGTCGTTGCCCGTCCGCGGTATCTGGCGAAACCAGCGCGCGATCCCGGCGCCCTCCACCGAAGCCACCGGCTCGGCCTCCGCCTCGACCAGCGGGATACTCGCCAGACCGCGCAGCCACGACACCGGCAGTTCGACCTTTTTCTCGACAAAAACCTCGTCGCCATGGGCCAGCGCCAGAGAGCCGGAATCGACGTTCAGGCTGAGCGCATCATCCGGCATCACCCGGGCCAGGGCGTCCCGAAGAGGAGGGTTGAAATCGACATTGGTCGTGCCGAACCGCTGATCGACCACCTCGAGACCGGCCGGCAGCAGATCAACCCGCGCGTAGGCCGAGCGGCAGCCGGAAAAGCCCTCGAATCGCAGCCTCCCGCGGTCGGAAGTCACCACGGGATCGAGCATGCCGAGCCGCCGGTCCCGTTCCTCGTCGGCGCTCCAGTAGCGTTCGCCGACCACCCTCGACAGACATCTCAACGCCATGCTGGCGACCCGCGGCTCCCGCAACCTGCCGGCGAAGAACGATCCATCCGCCTGCTCCTCGCTGCTGGCAAGGTCCATCCTGCCGTCGGTCAGTGACGAGTGCCGGGAATAGCGGAGGACGGTTTCAGGCACGGAGAGTGCGGTACAGCGGTTATGGGGCCAACTAACAACCATCATGCTCCGGGGCGAGACGAAAAAGCCGGAGCCGCCCCCGCGGCTCCGGCATCGAACAACGAAGTCGATTGGACCTGCTCAGAAGCTGGCCTCCACCCCGGCGAACCAGGTGCGCGGCAGGTTGGTGCGCGGGCCTTCCGGCAGTCGGGTGGTGATGGCACGCTCGTCGAAGAGGTTGTGCAGGCCGCCGACCAGCTTCCAGTTACTATTGATCTCGTAGTAACCGGTCAGGTCCACCGTGAGCAGCGCGTCGACCTTGCCCTGGCGGGCGGTGGTCACCGGCACCGGGGAGTTGCGGGCCGTGCCGAAGGTGTGGCTGGCGTAGTAGGCGTCGAGGTTCACGCCCCAGCATTCGGCGATGTAGCCGATGCCCGCCGCCAGTTTCCACTCCGGCACGTAGGGGATGTTCGCGCCGGGCTGGCCGCCGGCATAGATGTCGTCGGCACCGCCGGTGGTCAGGGCCTGCTTGAGTTCGGCACTCGTCCAGGTGGCGCTCACATACATCGGCAGGCTGAAGCTCAGGCCGCGGTCGAAGGTCGGGTCCCAGGTGATCATGCTTTCCACGCCCCAGACCTCGGCATTGCCGGCGTTCTGGTTGACGCCGTTGCCCAGGCCGGCATCGACGCCGATGAGGTTCTCGAAGTCGGTGAAGAAGGCCGCGGTGTCGACCAGCAGGCCGCCGTTGCGGTAGCGCCAGCCGAGTTCGTAGCCGAGGCTTTCCTCCTCGCGCACGCCGCTGTTGATGTAGGAGTCCGGACCCGGCAGCGAGAAGCCGCGGAAGACGCCGCCGTAGGTCGAGTGGCAGTCGTTCCAGTCGTAGTTGAAGCCGATCCCGCCGGCCCAGACGCCGAAGTCGTCGGACAGCCGGACGCCGCCGCCGTTGAAGTCGGTGGTTTCATACTCCACGCTCTCGTAGCGCAGGCCCGGCGTGAGCGTGAGGCGCCCGATCTCGATCGTGTCCTCGATGAAGAACGCCAGCGCGGTGGCCTCCTCGAGGCGGTTGGCCTCCTCGCCCGGCGTCCCGCGGCGGAAGGGCGTGAAGCCCGAGGCTCCGTCGCCATTGTAGATATCGACCCACTGCTCGCGGAACACGCGGTCGTAGTGGGCGCGGAACCCGCCGACCAGTTCGTGCGAAGCCGGCCCGGTCTCGAAGCGCCAGGTCGCGTGGTTCTGCCAGCCGAAGGCGTTGTAGTAGCGGGCGTTGGCCTTGACGCCGATCGACCCCGGCGCGGTGCCCTGCAGCACGGCGAGCAGCGCCGGGTTCAGCAGCGCGGCATTCAGGCTGGTGCGGCCCGACCCGCTCGCGATGCGGCCCCGGCCGTCTACCGCGGGGTTCACGGTCGTCGACACGTGGTCGAGCTTGTACCAGTTCCGCTCGAAGTTGTTCCAGTAGAGGGTCGACTGGATGCTCAGGTCGTCGCTCGGCTCGATCAGGTAGCGGAAATACGAGCGGTACTGTTTCGTGTCCATCTCGTCGAAGACCGAGGCCGCGTAGCGGGCGTCGGGATTGGCGCGGGCGTCGAACTCACTGAGCCCGAGGTATCCCTCGTCGGAGTGGAAGTCGGTCATGCCGAACTTGAACTCGAAGCGCTGGCGCACGGCGCCGTCGATCTCCCAGAAGGCCTTCAGCATCGGCTCCCAGTAGCGGAAGCCGCTGTCCTTGCCGATCGGGCCGACGTACTCGCGGAAGCCGTCGCTCTGTTCGCCGTGGAACTCCAGCAGGTAGCCCCAGCGGCCGAAGTCGGTCTCGAAGGTGTCGCCGTACCAGGTGTGGTTGAAGAAGGTCGAGTCGCTGCCCGCCGTCGTGCGCGAGTAGAAATTCGGGCCGCCGTCCCCAGGGACGGGCGTGGAGAGGAAGTTCAGGACGCCGCCGGTGAGTTGCGGACCGTAGCGGACCTGGCTCGATCCCTTGAGCACCTCGATCGCCGACATCCGTCCGCTCTTGGGGAAATAGTAGGCCGCCGGAGCCGCATACGGCGCCGGAGCGGTGAGAATGCCGTCCTCCATCACCGTCACCTTCTCGGTCCGGGTGCCGTCGGCCCCGCGCATCGAGATGTTCGGGAAGTTTCCATAACCATCCTCCTGGCGCAGGTAGACGCCCGGCACCGTGGCGAGGATCTGGTTGATGTCGGTGTAGCCGCGCTCGCGGAACTGCTCGGACTCGATGTAGGCGGCCGATCCGGCCAGATCCCACACCGCCTCGCTGCTGCCGACCACCGTCAACCCCTCGAGGCTGCCAAAATCCTCGAGCGCGTCCTGGGCTCCGGCAACCGTCCAGCCCAGCGCCAGAAGTCCCGTCGTCCGCCGGATCCACCGACCCGTCCCTGCATTCATTCGTCTGTCATTCATGGATTCCTTATTGAGATTGCGTCTCAGATGCGGACTGGATGAAGGATGAGATCGCCGACGTCAACCCTGTTTCTCGATTCGAAATGCCGAAACGAGGAACGATTCCCTTCATGGCATCAATTGGTGCTCACCGGGCGGCAGGTATTGGTTCGCCGGTCCACGATGCTTGCCCGCCACCGGTCAGCCCCCTAGTCTCCCGCCCACATGATCGTTGAGCCCAAGATCCGAGGATTCATCTGCACCACCGCGCACCCCGAAGGCTGCGCCAAACACATCGCCATGAAGATCGGTCAGGTGAAGGAACGCGGACCGATCGAGAACGGACCCCGGCGCGTGCTGGTGATCGGTGCCTCGACCGGTTACGGCATCGCCTCGCGCATCGCGGCGGCCTTCGGCTGCGGCGCCTCGACCATCGGCGTGTTCTTCGAAAGGGAGGGCTCGGAACGGCAGACCGGCACCGCCGGATGGTACAACTCCGCCGCTTTCGAAAAGGAGGCCAAGGCCGCCGGGCTCTATGCGCGCTCGTTCAACGGCGACGCCTTCTCCGATGAGATGAAGCAGACGGTCATCGACGCCATCAGGGCCGACCTCAAGCAGATCGACTGCGTGGTCTACTCCCTCGCCTCGCCGCGCCGCACGCATCCGAGAACCGGCGAGACCTTCAAGTCGGTGCTCAAACCGATCGGGCAGAGCTACACCAACAAGAACCTCAACACCACCACCAGGGAGGTCAACGAGGTGACCATCGAACCGGCCAGCCAGCAGGAGATCGACGACACCGTGGCGGTGATGGGCGGCGAGGACTGGGAGATGTGGATCGACGCCTTGCAGGAGGCCGGGGTGCTGGCACCGGGCGTGCAGACCGTTTCCTACTCCTATATCGGTCCCGAGGTGACCTGGCCGATCTACGCCAACGGCACCATCGGCACGGCCAAGGCCGACCTCGAAGCCACCCAGCAGCGGCTCGACGGGAAGCTCGCGCCGCTCGATGGCAAGGCGTGGGTGGTGGTCGCCAAGGCGGTGGTCACCCAGGCATCGTCCGCGATCCCGGTCGTACCGCTCTATATTTCCCTGCTCTACAAGGTCATGAAGGCCAGGGGCACCCACGAGGACACCATCCAACAAATGGACCGCCTGTTCCGCGAGCGGCTCTACGGCAAGGCCGACCCGCAGCCCGACGACAAGGGCCGGATCCGGATCGACGACCGGGAAATGACCGACGACGTGCAGGCGGCCGTGGATGAAGCGTGGAAGGTCGTCGAAACCGGCAACATCGAGCAATACGCCGACCTCGAAGGCTACCAATACAGCTTCCTGAGGCTCTTCGGCTTCGGTCTGGAGGGCATCGACTACTCCGCCGAGACCGATCCCTCCATCGGGGTGCCCTCGATCAGCGGTTGAGGGCGGCGACCCCCGTATTGATACGCGATCCCGTAATATCCGGATGGCCAAGCTATGGCATGCTCGGCCTTGATGAAGAGCATCCTGTTCCCGACGCTCGTCGCACTGGTCCTCCAGATCGGCCCCACCCAGGCCGAATCCCGTGCCTCGCAGCCCCTCCGTCCCTCACAGAAGAGCGAGGTCATGCAGTTGGCCAAGGACCTCCTGCTGCAGTCCGTCCGTTTCGAGGCCGACGGCTCCGCCGCCAGCCACTACCTCCGCCGCGGCATCAAGACCCGCGTCGAGTGGCGCAACCTCGTCTTCCGTCAGCTCATTCTCGGCTCGCTCAGCCCGAGCGAACTCGAGCTCGGATACAAGCGCCGGATCTATGCCCAGCTCGGCAGCGACGCCTACCGGCTGATCGACGCCGACGGCGTCTCCGCGTGGCGCAGCGGGCCCTGCCCCGGCTTTCCCGGCTTCGTGATGATCGAGGAAATCCACGGTGAGTTCTTCGTCAGCGCACCCGAACTCGACGACTTCGAGATCGATCCCAAGAACATCCCCGCCCAACCCGACCGGCCGGAAGCCGGCGACGGACGCGCCGTGGCCAAGAACCTCTGAGCCCAGGAACCGTATCGCGTCCGTGAACGCCCTTCCCGAACGGGGAGGGCGTTCGGTGTCTCAGGGATGACAGATCGGGCGGCGCCCCGGGGTAATCACGCCCCGAACATGAGCCGTCTGATCCTCCCCCTTCTCGCCCTCGCGGCGCCGCTGTCCGCCGCCACCCCTCCGCAGCCCGGCGAGCGCATCGCCCTCGTCGGAAACGGTCTCGGCGAACGCCTGCTCGACCACCCGTGGTTCGAGACCGAGCTGCAGCTCCGCCACCCGGACAAGAAGCTCTTGGTGCGCAACTTCTGCCGCCCCGGCAACACCGCCGGCTTCCGCCCCCACCCGTCCCGGAACTCGCAGTGGGCCTTCCCCGGCGCCGACAAGTTCCATCCCCAACATAAGACCCACGCCGGCCGCGGGCATCACCCGACGCCCGACGAGTGGCTGACCACCTTCGGCGCCGACACCATCCTCGGCTTCTTCGGCTACAACGAGTCCTTCGACGGCGAGGCCGGCCTCGACCACTTCAGGGGCGAGATCGACGCCTTCATCCCCCACACCCAGGCGCAGCAATACAATGGGAAGTCGGCTCCCCGGCCGATCCTCGTCTCCCCCACCGCCTACGAGGACCTCTCGGATAAGCGCGACCTGCCCGACGGCTCCGCCGAAAACGAGCGTCTCGCCGCCTACACGACGGCGATGAAGGAGGTGGCGGCCGCCCGCGGCATCGAGTTCATCGACCTCTTCAGCGAGACCGTCCGCCTCTACCCGACCTTCGACGGCGACTTCACCCGCAACGGCTTCCTTCCCACCGATGCCGGCTACCGCCTGCTCGGCCCCGCGCTCGCCAACCTCGCCTTCGGCGAATCGAAGCGCGTCTCCAAGGCCGACCCCGACAAGCTCGCCGACGCGATCCGCGACAAGAACTGGTTCTGGTTCCAGGACTACCGCATGTTCAACGGCGTCCACGTCGACGGCCGCCGCTACAAGCCCTTCGGCCCGGCCAACTACCCGGCCGAAACGGAGAAGGTCCGCGCCATGACCGAGGCGCGCGACGAGTACATCCACGCCGCGATCAACGGCCGCCGCTTCGACCTCCGGGCCGCCGACGCAAAGACGCCGGAACTCCCGGAGATCCAGACCAACTACCGCCCGAGCAACAAGAACGGCACCGCCGAATACGTCGAGCCCTCGCAGGCGGTCGATGCGCTGGCCGTGCCGGAAGGCTACAAGATCGAACTTTTCGCCTCCGAGTTCGACTTCCCCAACCTCGCCAATCCGGTCCAGCTCTCCTTCGACGACAAGGGGCGGCTGTGGGTCGCCACCATGCCGAGCTACCCGCACTACCGCCCCGGCGACGAGCGGCCCGACGACAAGATCCTCATCTACGAAGACACCAACGGCGACGGCCGCGCCGACAAGGAAATCATCTTCGCCGACGGACTGCATGTGCCG
>CALGOH010000028.1 GCA_937957985.1 uncultured Verrucomicrobiae bacterium | reverse complement strand
TTGGGAGATCGTCGCCGGTGGGACGCTCTAAGTCACCTTGCCGGATACCAGAAAGTTCAAGCTGACCCGCGACGGCGAAGACTGGGCCGGACTCAATCCATTTGGAGCTCCCGCCCGGCTAACGCCCGGGGATTGGTGAGGTCCAGCAAGTGAGTTGAGAGCAGCGCGAGGTCTGGGAATCGGTGCTTGCTCCGTGATCCCGGAGAACGTCGCGCTCAGGTCAGCACCGGGTGAATCACCTTCGAGGGCTCGACACCGGTGAGGCGCGCGTCGAGGCCCTGGTGTTTGTAGCTCAGGCGCTCGTGATTGATTCCGAGCTGGTGGAGCATGGTCGCGTGGAGGTCGCGGACGTGGACCGGATTTTCCACGGCGTGGTAGCCGAAGTCGTCGGTGCCCCCGTAGACCATTCCGCCGCGCACGCCGCCGCCGCAGAGGAACATCGAGTAGCCCTTGATGTGGTGGTCGCGGCCGGAGCCCTGCGCCATCGGGGTGCGGCCGAACTCGCCGCCCCAGATAATGAGCGTGTCCTCGAGCATGCCGCGGCGCTTGAGGTCGGTGATCAGTGCGGCCGTCGCTTGGTCGACGTGCTTGGCGGCGACGCCCATGGCCTTCTTCAGGTTGCCGTGGTGGTCCCAGCCGCGGTGATAGAGCTGGATGAAGCGCACGCCCCGCTCGGCGAGACGGCGCGCCATCAGGCAGTTGCTGGCGAAGGAGCCGTCCCCCGGCTTGCAGCCGTAGTCCTCGATGACCTTCGGACTCTCGTCGGAAAAGTCGGTCAGCTCCGGCACCGCCATCTGCATCCGGAAGGCGAGTTCGTACTGGGCGATGCGGTTGGCGATCTCCGGGTCGTCGACGACCTTGGCGTGGTCCTGGTTGAGCTGGTTGATCGCCTCGATGAGTTCACTCTGACAGGGATTCGAGACCCCGTCGGGCGAGCCGACGTAGTAGACCGGGTCGCCGATGCTGTTGAGCTTCACCCCCTGGTATTTGCTGGCGAGGAATCCGCTAGACCACTGGCGGGCGGAGATCGGCTGGCCCTGGCCGCCGCCCTCGCTGGTGAGCACGACGAAACCCGGGAGGTTCTCGTTCATCGAGCCGAGCCCGTAGAGCAGCCACGAGCCGATGCTCGGGTAGTTGGGCCGAATGGTGCCGGTATTGAAGTGAGTGTGGGCGGGGTCGTGATTGATCTGCTCGGTGACCATCGAGCGAATCACGCAGATCTCGTCGGCGATCTTCTGGATGTGGGGAAAGTAGTCGCTGATCTCCACGCCGCTCCGGCCGGCCTTGGTGAAGGTGACCTGCGGGCCGAAGGCATTGAGGGCCTGGCCCTGGAGCTGGGCGATCGGCTGACCGGCCGTAATCGACTCGGGCATCGGCTTGCCGTGCATCCGTTCGAGTTCGGGCTTCGGATCGAAGCTTTCCAGGTGGCTGGGTCCGCCGGCCATGCAGAGATGGATCACCCGCTTTGCCTTCGGGGCATGGGTGAGGTAGGCCGCGGCGAGATCCTCCATGGCCTCGGGATCGCCCGCGCCGGTCGAGGCACCGTGAAGGCGGGGGCCGACCATGGTGCCGAGGGCCAGCGAGCCGAGCGAGCCGAAGGTGCTCGTGAGGAACTTGCGCCGCGTCTGGCTGAGCAGGCAGCGCTCGGCCACCGCGCGGTCGAGGAGGACGCGCTCGAGTTGCGGCCTGGAAGTCATCGGATCGGGAAACATGGTCTCAGTGCCGGGTGATGGTTTCGTGGAGATTCAGGACGGCGCGGCAGACGGAAGTCCACGCGGCCACCTCGATGCGGTCGAGCCCGTCGGCGATCGGGGCTTCACCGGCCGACGCGAGTTTTGCCGCGTCCCCGGGCGCTACCTGGAAATGCTGCCGCTGACCCTCGAGGAAACTTGCAAGCTTTTCCCTTTCGGAATCGCGAGGTGCGCGGGCCAGCGTCAGAAGATAGAGGCGTTCGAGTCGCATCGCGTCGGTCGGGTCGTGAGCAATCAGGCTTTCGGCGAGGACGCGAGCGGCTTCGACGAAGGCGGGCCCGTTCAGGCTGCCGAGCGCCTGGAGTGGTGTCGTCGAGTTCATCCGCCTGCCGACGCAGGATTCGCGGGACGGCGCGTCGAAGGTGACCATCATCGGGTGGGGGAAGGTCCGCTGGACCCAGGTGTAGAGCCCGCGGCGGTAGAGGTCGCTGCCGGTGCTGGTCGGATACTTTCGTCGCGGGAAGTTCAGGGCGTCCCAGTGGCCATCGGGTTGATAGGGGAACACGCTCGGACCACCGATGCGGCCATCGAGCAGGCCGGCGACCTGCAGGGCCTGGTCGCGCACCGCTTCGGCAGGCAAGCGGCGGGCCGACTGACGGGCGAAGAGCCTGGAGTTGTCCGGATCGATCACCGCGAGATCCTCGCGCGCATCCGCCGACTGGCGGTATGTCGAGCTGGTCACGATCAGCCGGATCATGTGCTTGAGGTCCCATCCGCTCTCGACGAACTCGACCGCCATCCAGTCGAGCAGGCCGGGATGGGTCGGTGGCAGGCCCTGGCTGCCGAGGTCGATGGGATTGGCGGAGAGCGGGGTGCCGAGGTAGAGGCCCCACAGGCGGTTGACGACCACCCGCGAGGTCAGCGGGTTGTCCGGCGAAACCGTCCACTTCGCGAGGTCGAGGCGGTTGAGACGCTTCCCGTCGGAGGACCGGGGTCCGTCGAGGAAGACGGGCGTGCCCGGTGTCACGACCTCGCCCGACTCGTCCTGCCAGTTGCCGCGGGCCAGGATGCGCACGGTGCGCGGGGTGTTGAGATCGCGTGCGACGGGCACCGTCGGGATCTTCTCGGCCAGCTTCTGGCGCTCGTTGAGCAGCTTTTCGAAGTCCTTTCCGTAGGCGGGCATGCCGCCCTCCGGCAGGGCGGGCCGGGCGTTGTCCCGGCTGGCGAAGTATTCCTCCACGAGGGCGGCATCGGGGTGGGTGTCGATGAATTCGCGGTAGCGAGCTTCGACCTCTGCGATCTCCGTCTTCTGCTCCTCGTTCTCGGGCAGGAAGATGTAGGGCGGCTCGTGCTGGGCGTAGCCGCGCTCCACGCCGACGGCGGCCCCGTTCAGGCTGCCGAAGAAGGCGGCCAGCGAGTAGAAGTCCTCCATCGTGATCGGGTCGAACTTGTGGTCGTGGCACTGGGCGCAACCGGTGGAGGAGCCCAACCAGACCTCGCCGTAGCTGGTGACCCGGTCGGTGTTGTAGATCGCCTGGTACTCCCTGGCTTGGGCACCTCCCTCCTCGGTGGTGAGGTTGAGGCGGTTGTAGGCGCTGGCCACCAGCATGTCGGTGGTCGGCTCGTCCTGCATCAGGTCGCCCGCGAGCTGCATGGTGGTGAACCGATCGAAGGGCATGCCGGCGTTGAGCGAGCGGATCACCCACTCGCGGTACGGCCACATGTTGCGTGGGTTGTCGCTGTGGATGCCGATGGTGTCGGCATAGCGGACGAGGTCCAGCCACCACGCGGCGAGGTTCTCGCCGAAGGCCGGGGCGGCGAGCAGGGAGTCGACGTAGCGTTCGTAGGCATCCGCGGACTCGTCCCCCATGAAGGCACCGACCTGCTCGGGGGTTGGCGGGAGGCCGGTGAGGTCGAAGGTGACCCGGCGCATGAGCGTCCGGCGGTCGGCCGGAGGCGAGGGCTTGGTGCCGCGTTGATCCAGCTTTGCAAGAATGAACGAATCGAGCGGGTTGGCCGGCCAATCGGGATCCGAAGTGGTCGGCGGTTCCGGCCGGGTCGGCGGCACGTAGGCCCAGTGTGCTTCATAGACCGCGCCTTCGTCGATCCAGCGGCCGATCAACTCGATCTGTTCCGGCTTGAGCGACTTGTGGCTCTTCGTCGGCGGCATCGGATCGTCCGTGTCGTTGATCCGCAACCAGACCTCGCTGGCTTCACGGTCACCGGGAACGATCGCTGCATAACCCCCGAGGTCCTCGACCGCCGGCTCGCGCAGATCGAGTCGCAGGCCTTCCTCCCGGGTCTCGGGGTCCGGGCCGTGGCAGTGGAAGCAGTTCTCCGAGAGGATCGGACGGATCTCGTTGTTGAAGGAAACCGGTGCGGGAGCCGATATGGTCACCGGAGAATCGGGTGCCTGCGTCTGGACATCGCCCCGTTCGTCGGCCTGGGAGGTGCCGTCCTCGTTGCAGCCGCAGACCAGCAAGGTAACGATCGCGGCGGTGGAGATGGTGGCTTTTGCGGGAAGGATCACGTCGGACAATCGGGTTTATCGGGCCGGGAAGGAGGGCGCTTTCCGCGCCTGGCGACGAAACCGGCTCATGCTGCCCAGAAACGGAGCGGATCCCGGTGGCCTTGCAGGATTTCGACGCAGTATGCCCCAGCCGACCGGGGAATCAAGATGACGTCCCGATCCACGCGTGACGGAATGCCGTCAGCCGGGGTCAGACGGCAGACCGGACCTCGTTGCCGTGAAGATCTCCCGACGCCAACTGACGGAAGATCTTGTCGAGCCGCTGGCGGGAGTGAGCCCGGTGGTAGCTTTCGAACTGTGGACTCAATCGCGAACCGTCGTCGGCGGTCCGGTCGAGCGCCCCGCGGATCGCCTCGACGGCGGCTTCGTGGTCGCCCTCCGGGAAGGTGCGGCCGAGCTGGAACTTCTCGACGCGGAAGCCGACGCACTGGCCGGCGGTGGCGACGAGCGGGATGCGGAAGGCGGCGGCCTTGGTGAGGGCGTTGCTGCTGCCCTCGAAGCCTTCGTAGGCGGCCCAGACAAGGTCGAAGCTGGAGAAGATCGAATTGTAGGGCGCTCCGTCCGGGATCCGCTCGCCGCTGGTGTCGAAGTGAATGTTGTCGATCTCGCCCGAGTCGATGCGTTGCCGGAGGTCGTCGAGGAATGCCGTCTCCTCGTCGCTGAAGGTCTCCCTGGGAAAGGGTCCGGTGGCGACGAAATACCATGGTTCCCGTAGTTCGGCGGCACGGAGCGCGGCATTCATCATGGTGACGAGGCCCTTGCGCTTTTCCATGCTGATGAGTCCGACGATCCTGCGACCGCCGGCCTTTTCGAGGATCGCGCGCGCTGCCGGTGTCGGCGAGTCGGGCAGGGTTTCGTCGGTGATGTCCGGGAAGGCGATGGCCGGGTGGCCGGAGATTTCCTCCAGCGTGTCGTTGAAGCGCTCGTCGAGCGTGCAGACGGCGCGGCAGTCGTGGCTGCGGAGCAGGCGGTCACCCTTGGCGGCGCGGGTGAGCGGGTTGCCGCCGGATTCGAGGTGTCCGTTGCGGAAGTAGAGACCGCTCCAGGGCCGGCCGAGGATCATGGCCGGCAGCAGCGGGAAGGGGGCGAAGCGGAGGTAGCTGTCGAGGTGGCAGAAGAACACGAGGTCGGCGGTCCAGCCGGTATCGGTCTCGGCCCGGTGGAGCATCTCGGCGGTGGCGCGCCAGCGCAGCGGCGTGCTCAGCGGGTCGTGGTCGCGATGCTGGAAGATGATGCCTCCATGCCGGTGGATGAAGGGGAAGCCGGCGATGCGGTCGCTGGGAGCTTCGTCGAGGGCTTCGATGATCTCGTCGGGCTTCTGGCAGAGCAGCAGGACCCGCGCGCCGGTGCGCAGCAGCGAGGCGCTGAATTCGCGCAGGTAGGTCGGATGGTGGCCGGCCCAGCGGGTATCGACGAGAGCGACGGTTTTCATCGGAGCGGATCGGTTCGGGCGAGGAAGGAGACGCGGATGTGGAAGGCCTGGGGCAGGCCGGCCATGATGCCGAAGGTCATGCCGGCGAGCCGCTCGTAGAAGGGATTCGACGTGGCGGTTTCACTCAGAAAGCAGAGGGTGGCGACGAAGGGGAGGAAGGCGAGCCAGATGTCGGGTCCTGGCAGCGCGGCGTTGGCCTTGGCGGCGCGCAGGCTCTGGACGGCGGTGTTCGAAAAGAGGATCAGGTGACCGAGCAGGCCGATGATTCCCCCGGCGAAGAGGGCGTAGGTCCAGGTCGAGTGTCCGGCGAACCAGACGTCACTGCCGAGGTCGGCGTCCTTCGGATAGACGAGCTGGAGCTCGGGAATGTAGGCCATGTTCCATGAATAGGAGGCACCGATCCCCATGCCGTGGAAGTAGCGGACCGGATCCTCGTCGAGAATGTTCATGATATCCTCGGCCTCGGCGCTGCGGGTGAGCCACGAGACGTCGACGCTGAGGTTGCGGTCGCCCGCATGGTGGAAGAGCCGTTCCTCCCAGCGCTCGATCAGGGCCGGCCAGATGACGCCGACGGCGACCAGCCCGGCGAGTCCGAGTCCGGCGAGGGCGCCGGCGGGCAGCAGGCGCTTGCTGAGATCGCTCCAGCGGAAGATGCCCCACCGGGCTCCGAGAAGCGCGCAGAGCGAGGTGGCGAGCATCGAGGCGATGACCGGAAAGATGAGCGCGCGGGTGACGGTGGCGACGATGCCGGTGACCAGCGCCGCGACACCTAGGACGAGGGTCCAGTGGAAGCGGGAACGCAGCAGCAGCGCGCAGCCGATCCACGCCGCCATCCAGTTGGTCGACGGGCTGAGGACTTCCACCCGCACCGTTTCCAGCGAGATGTCCTTGAACAGGAATCCCTGGATGATGCGCCAGAAGATGTTGATGACCGCCGCGGCGAACACCGGCGCGACGATGCGCGAGGCGCGCAGACCGGAGCAGGCGGCGATGTGGGCATTGACGATCCCTGCGAGACACAGGCCGAAGGGAAGTCCGGTACGAAGCGAGCGAGAGGGATCGACGCCCTGGACGAACGCGTTACCCGCCATGAAGACGAGGATACCGCCCCAGATGGCGATCATCCACACGCCCGGCCGGACGAGCAGGTGCCGCCATCCGAGAAAGACGATGCCGACCGTCGCAAGTCCGCAGATCCCGAGGAAAAGAAGCTGGTCGAAGCCGGTGCCACCGCCGGCCTGGCGGTCGACCGACGCGCGGTAGTCGAGCGCGAAGGAAAGGACGAACGCCCACAACAACCGCTCCACCCACGCCGCTTCGGGAGCGCGGGGGATGCGGATGGTTTCCGGGGCGTCGTCGAGGAACATGGTTTAGGGTCAGGCCGTGGCGGTCTGGCGGGTTTGCCACGCCTCGACGATCTGGCGGATCGTTTCCTCGAGGCTGACGGTGATGTCCCACGCGGGGTAGTGGGCGCGCATCTTGTCGAGATTGGAGATGTAGCAGATGTGGTCGCCGATGCGGTTTCCCTCCTGATAGGCGAACCGCTGTTCCTTGCCGGAGAACTTCCCGGCAATCTTGAAGGCTTCGAGGATGGAGCACGAGTTGTTGCGGCCGCCGCCGATGTTGTAGACCTCGGCGACGCGCGGCGCCCTGATGAACTCCTCGATGAAGCGGGCGACGTCGTGCGAGTGGATGTTGTCGCGCACCTGCTTGCCCTTGTAGCCGAAGATCTTGTACTCGCGGCCCTCGAGGTTGCACTTCACGAGGAAGGAAAGGAAGCCGTGCAGCTCGACGCCGGAGTGGTTCGGCCCGGTGAGGCAGCCGCCGCGCAGGCAGCAGGTGGGCATGTCGAAGTAGCGGCCGTATTCCTGCACCATCACGTCGGCGGCGACCTTCGACGCGCCGAAAAGCGAGTGCTTCGACTGGTCGATGGGAAACTCCTCGGTGATGCCGTCGGCGTAGGCCGGGTCGGCGTAGTCCCAGCGGGTCTCGAGTTCCTTGAGCGCGATGGTGTTCGGCCGGTCGCCGTAGACCTTGTTGGTCGACATGTGGACGAAGGGCGAGGTCGGGCAGGCCCGGCGGGTGGCCTCTAGCAGGTTGAGCGTGCCGACGGCGTTGGTGTCGAAGTCGTCGAAGGGAATCGCCGCGGCGCGGTCGTGGGACGGCTGGGCGGCGGTGTGGACGATGGCATCGGGCTTCACTTCGGCGAGCAACTTGAGGACGCCGTCGCGGTCGCGGATGTCGAGTTCGTGGTGGACGAAGCCGGGCAGGTCGCGCTGCAGGCGTTGCTGGTTCCAGCGGGTGTCGCCCTGCTCGCCGAAGAAGACGGCGCGCTGGTTGTTGTCGACGCCGTGGATTTCCCAGCCGAGGGCTGAGAAATGGACGCAGACTTCGGAGCCGATGAGGCCGGAGGAACCGGTGACGAGGAGTTTCATGGTGGGGATCAGGAGCGGATTCGTTCGAGGAGGTCGGCGAGGCGTCGGCCCCGGTCGGACCATTGGAAGGCGTCGCGGCATTTGTCGAAGGCCCGGGACGCGGCAGCGTTGAGAAACTCGAGATCGTCGATGCGGTCGGCGACCAGTTCCCCGA
>CALGOH010000027.1 GCA_937957985.1 uncultured Verrucomicrobiae bacterium | reverse complement strand
ACCACCGAGATCTACACTCTTTCCCTACACGACGCTCTTCCGATCTCGCCCCCGATGGCGCGGAGCCTTTCGAGCTGACCGGGGACCGGATGCATGAACTCGAAATGGAGGCGGAGCAGGGGGAAGCAAAACCGTGAGACACCTGTGCGACAGCAACGTCTTCCTCGCGCTTGCCGTGGGACAGCACGCCCACCATGCCCGCGTCGCGGATTGGTTCCGCGACCTCGACCCCGGCGATGCTGCGCTTTTCTGCCGCGCCACCCGGATCACCTTCCTGCGTCTGCTGACCCAGAAGATCGCGCCGGGCTTCACACCGCTGGAAAACCGCGAGGCGTGGAAGGTACTCGACCGGCTGATGGAGGACGACGCGACCGGCTTCGAGTCCGAGCCGTCGGGACTGGAGCCCGTCTGGCGTCAGCTCTCCGAACTTCCAAGCGCCTCGCCGAAGCGCTGGATGGACGCCTACCTAGCCGCCTTCGCCATCACCGGCGGGCTGCGCCTCGTCACCTTGGACCGCGACTTCCGCAGCTTCGAGCCGGCGGGCCTCGATCTCCTGCTGCTGCGCTGAAATTTGAGACCGGCCAGGCGTGGAGTGCGGAGGAGGAGAGTCTGCTTCTGGAGCGGTTCGAGGGTGGGACGGACTTTGGGGAACTCGCCACTGCCAAACCGAGGGCGCGATCCGCTCGCGCCTCACCGAGCTCGGCAAGCTCCCGCCCGAACATGGATCAGATGGATCATTTGTCCCGACACCCGCGCCTTCGCGTGAGGCTTTCCCCTTCCTCGCGAGCCTCCGACTTGGAATGCTTCCGTCAACGATGGACGGGGACTCGCAGCGCTCGGCATGGCTCGAAAACCTCGAGTCCGACTGGCGACGCGAGCTCCAAGCCCAGCGGGCGGCGGTCGAGGAAATCTGGCGCACGCCGCTGGCCGAACGCCTCGCGGACGGCGACGCGCTCCGGATCGTGACCTTCCGGCAAACCAACGACCGTCAGCTCTTCGCCGTGCCCATCGAGACCGATGCCTGCCGCTTCCGCGAGGGTGACTTCCTCTGCCTCAGCCAGAACAACCCCCACGCGCCCACCGGCAAGTTCATCCACCTCGGCGAGGATGACGAAGGACTCCATCTGTGGTGCTGGTGGGGTGACGGGCCGGAAACGGGCTCGGACGGGTGGGTGCTCGACCGCGACCACGTGGATCTCACCGACCGCTACGAACTGGCCACCCGCGCGCTCGCGGAGACGATCCGAGGGCGCGAGAAGATCCTGCCATTTCTGTTAGGAACCCTTGGTGGCGAGATCGACGGTGGGCTTTTCGCCACCACGATGGACGAGTTCGAGGACTCCGGGATGCCGCAGGATGTCCTTTGGCACGATTCCCAACAGGAGGCGATCGCCGCCTGCGTCGCCACCCGCGACGGTTATCTCGTCCAGGGCCCGCCGGGCACCGGCAAGACCTTCGTTCTCGCCGAAGTCGTGCGCCGACTCGTCGAAAATGGCGAACGGGTGCTCGTGACCGGCCCGACCCACCGCGCGATCCAGCACGCCCTCGACGGCTGCCGCAGTCTGTTGCCCGCCGCCATCCGCGTCGTGAAAATCGGGCCCGCCATGCTCGCCCGCGGCCAGGTCGAGCACTTCGAGACCTTCGCCGACAGCGGCCTGATCGAGGAAGCCGGCGCCTACGTCGTCGGTGCCACGCCCTTCGCGCTGTGGTCGGATTTCACCGGGCTCAAGGAGGTGGAGTTCGACACGGTGGTCCTCGACGAAGCCTCGCAGGTCACCGTGATGGTCGCCATCATGGCCATGCTGCGCGGTGAGCGCTGGCTGTTCTTCGGCGACGATTGCCAGTTGCCGCCGGTGATGATCTCCAAGGACCACGCCGCCCCGGAGGCCTCCATTTTTCGGCTGCTGAAAGACCGCGGCTTCGAGACGATGCTGGAGGAAACGTGGCGGCTCAACGAGCAGCTCGCCGCCTGGCCTTCCGCCACCTTCTACGGCGGACGCCTGACCTGCCGCAGCGACCGACGCCTCGCGCTCGATCCCCCGCCGCGCCACCCGGCGCTTCGAACGGACCACGCCGTCAGCCTCGTCCTCGAAGACGGCGGACGCGCCACCGTGCGCTCGGAAAGCGAAGCCCAGACCGTGGCCGATCTGGTCCGCGAGCTGGTCCGCGGCGGCGTGCGGCCCGAGGACATCGGCGTGATCACCCCCTACCGCGCCCAGGCCGCCGCGATTCGCTCGGTGCTGCGCATCCCGACCGAAACGACCTCGCTCCACCGCCGAATTACGGTGGACACCGTCGAACGCTTCCAAGGCCAGGAAAGGGAGGTCATCCTCGTCAGCCTCGCCTCCGCCCGGCCCGGCTGGATCCGCCGTCTCGCCGGCTTCCTCTTTCAGGCCCAACGCTGGAACGTCGCGGTCACCCGCGCCCGCAGGAAGCTCGTGGTGGTCGCCTCGCGCGGCCTGATCGACACCGCCGAGAGCCTCACCGACGCCGGCGAGCCCGGGGCGGTCTGCTTCTCCTCGTGGCATCGCGAAGCGCTCCGCCACGGCTGCCTCGCGCCCGGTCGGAAAGGAGGCGGGTGATGGCGGTGATGATCCCGGACAAGCCGCCGGCCTCGGCGCGGAAGTCGGTGCAGTTGATGTTCCGCCTGCTGCGCAAGCTCGACGACGACTTCCGCGTCTGGCTGCGGATGGAGCCGCTCCAAAGTCCGGGATTCCTCGTACTTTGGCGCGGGCGCCACGCCTTTCTGATCAAGGTCGCCGACACCAGCCAGCAGCTCGCCGACCGCGCGCTGCAGCCGGACTTCCTCGACGGGGAAAAGGTCACCGCCGAGTCGCTCGAGGAATCCGCCGGATTCCGCGAGCTGCTCGATCGGGACGACGAAGGTCTCGTGCGCTGCCTGCTCGTCTTTCCCAACGTCGAGGAGGAGACCATCGACGAGATCGAAAAGCTCCGCTCGGAGGACACCGGCGTCGCCTTCCTCGGACTCAAGCAGCGCCGCGCCGACGACTTCGGAGAACACCTCAAATCCCTCGCCGGGGCGGTCGTACCCCAACCCGTCCTGCTGCGGCTGCGGGCCCGTTTCACGCCCGAATCCGTCATCGCCACGCCCGCCGCCCGCGTCCCGCTCGCCCGCCGCGGTGCCGATGAATCCCTGCCGCCGGCGTTCCTCGACCTCACCCAGGAATCGCTGGCGAAACTCGAGGTCGAGCTGCCCCGCGAGCTGGAACTGGAGGCACGCCGCTTCGAGACCCGCCTGATCACCGGACCGGCCGGCTGCGGCAAGTCGCTGGTCCTGCTCCACCGCGCCCTGCTCGCCGCCCGCCTCAACCGCGGCGCCCGCCTGCTCGTGCTCACCCACAACCGCCCGATCAACGGCGAGCTGAAGCGGCGCCTTGAAGCCAGCGCCGGCCGCGCGACGCGGATCGAGTGGCGCACCTTCTTCTCCTGGGCCCGGAGCCAGTCGCCGCACCGGCCCGCTTCCATGGTGCACGACTTCCAAATGGAGGAACGCGTCCGCGCCCTGATGCAGGGCCACGACTTCGGCAAGCTCACCCCCGCCTTCATCGCCGAGGAGATCGGCTACCTGCGCGACCTCGGCATCGACACCCTGGAGGAATATCTCGCCCTCGATCGCCACGGACGCCTGAAGCGCCTCGGCCCCGAACCCCGCCGCGCCATCTGGGACCTGCTCCGTCGGCACCGGGAAACCATGGAGCGGGCGGGCGAAAGCGACTGGCACGAGCAGGCGCTGCGATTCCGCGACCACGTGCGGCACCGCCCCGAACTACTACGAAAATACGAGTTCATCTTCATCGACGAGGCCCAGTTCTTCGCCAAGGCCTGGTTCGAGCCCGTGCTCGCCTCGCTCGCCCCCGGCGGACAGCTCTTCATGGCCGCCGACCCGACGCAGGGTTTCCTCAAGCGGCGCGAAAGCTGGTCCGCGGCCGGCATCGACGTCCGCGGCCGCTCGAACCGCCTCGGCCGGCCCTACCGCTCGACCCGCCGCATCCTCGAATTCGCCCGCGCCCTCGTCGAACGCCGCCGCGCCCTCCATCCCGACACCGCCGACGATCTCGATCCGCCCACCGACGACGACCTCGACGCCATCGACGAGCACGGCGAGGACCCGGCAGTCCTCCGGCTCCGGCTCCAGGCCGCGCTGCGCCACCTCGGCGAAGAACTGGCGCGGCTGCGCCGGGAAAGCCCGCAGCTCCGCGGCTGCATCCTCATCCTCCACGCCGACAGCACCGCCACCCGCGGTGTCACCGCCGCGCTTCGTCGAAAACTCGGCAGCGATGAAGTCGCCGACCTCGACGACCGCGCCGACCCGCCCGCCGATCCCTTCTGTTCCATCGCCCGCTTCCACTCCGCCACCGGCCTTGAAGCGGCCGTCGTCTTCCTGCTCGGCATCGACCGCCTGCTCGAAGCGGAAGGCGACCCCCGCCTCGACACCGAGGCCCGCGCCGAGCGCGCCGCCGCCCACACCCGCCTCCTTTACATGGCCACCACCCGCGCCGCCCGCCGCCTCGTGATCTTCTCGGAGCGGTGGTAGGGCTCATCGCCCGGGGCAGCTTGGAGGAAAGGAGCCATCCCCGCCTTGGCCAGGGTGGCATGTCGGTGCATCCTCCCCCCGTGCTGCCCGCCCTCACCGGACTTTCCAAGGACGATCTCACCGCCCTGATGGCGGAATGGGACCAGCCCGCCTTCCGTGCCGGGCAGATCCTCGACTGGGTGTGGAGGAAGCAGGTGGGCTCCTTCGACGAGATGACCAACCTTCCCGCCGCGCTGCGCGAAAGGCTCGCCGCCACCCACCGCCTCCACGCGCTGGAACACGCGCAGACCCAGGGCAGCTCCGACACCACCCGCAAGTTTCTCTTCAAGCTCCACGACGGCCGCTACGTCGAAAGTGTCCTCATCCCCGCCAACCCGGCCCTCTACGGCGAGAAGTCCGACCGCCGCACGCTGTGCGTCTCGTCGCAGGTCGGCTGCGCCTACGGCTGCAAATTCTGCGCCTCGGGCCTCGCCGGCTTTTCCCGCAATCTCGACCCCGCCGAAATCGCCGGCCAGGTGCTCGCCGCCGAGCGCCTCTCCGGCGAGCGGGTGGACAACCTCGTCTTCATGGGCATGGGCGAGCCCTTTGCCAACTTCGACAAGCTGATGGCGGCGATCGGGATCATCACCGCCGAATGGGGTCTGCACCTCGGCGCCCGCCACCTCACCATTTCCACCTCGGGACTCGTCCCGCAGATCAAAAGACTCGCCGACCACCCGCAGCAGATCCGGCTCGCCATCTCGCTCCACGGCGCCACCGACGAGGTCCGCGAGCAGATCATGCCGATCAACCGGAAGTGGAACACCGAGAAACTCTTCGAGGCACTCGACTACTGGAACTCCCGTAAGAAGCAACACCTGACGCTGGAATATATCCTCATCGACGGCGTCAACGACGACCTCGAACAGGCCCGCATCCTTGCGGGACACGCGAAGCGGCTGCACGCCAAGGTCAACCTGATCCCCTACAACAAGGTGGAAGGCCTCGACTGGGTCCGCCCCTCCGAGACCCGTTGCAAGACCTTCCGCGACGTGCTGAAGAACGCCGGCGTCTCCGCCACGCTGCGCCTCGAGAAGGGCCACGACATCGACGCCGCCTGCGGCCAGCTGCGCCTCAAGCAGGAAACCGAGGAAGGCATCATCGAGGCACCGATGAAGCGTTGACCGGTGGCTGCGTTGGCCCGGCTCAGGCCGTGGCGACGGCGGCCCGCCGTCAACCCATCTCCCTCGGACCGGAGGCGGCCACACCGCGGAAAGCCCGGCAGGGACCAACTCCATCTCCCCATCCGCGCCGACGCGTGGTAGCTTTCGATCATCGATGAAGCCCGGCCCCGCCCTGCTCCTCCTCGCCGTCGCCCACGCCGACGACCTCGCGCCCCTGTCCGACGAGTTCGACAACCCGGCGACGATGGGCAACTGGCGGGACATCGTCGAGGTCGAGGGCTGGGAGGTCCCGGCGCACGAGACCGCCGACATCGACACCACCGAGCCTGGGCGCTTCCACATCGTCCCGGCCGCGAACACCTGGTTCAGCAACCTCCGCGGGCTGCTCTTCTTCAAGGAGATCGAGGGCGACTTCATCGCCACCACCCGCGTCCGGGTGCTCAGCCGGCACAACCCCGCCGACGCCACCGAGGTCCCGAACCGTTCGTTCTCGCTCACCGGCATCTTCGCCCACGCCCCGCGAACCATCATCCAGGCCGCGCCAGCCCCCTACACGACCGCTGCCGTGTGGCCGCCCGGCACCTTCGGCAGCGACTACGTGCCGGACACCGAGAACTACCTCTTTCTTTCCTACGGCACCGCGGGAAATCCCGGCACCCGGCAGTTCGAGATCAAGGCCACGCGCAACTCCGACTCGCGGCTCTACTACGACAGCAACGGCATTCCCCAGACCGAAACCGAGGCCTGGCTGCAGATGGTCCGCGTCGGCGACACCTTCGTCTGCCTCCGGAAGCACGGCGCCGCCGGCGAGTGGATCGTCGAGAACCGCTACCCGAATGACGATCATCCGCTGCCGGCCTTCGGCGCGACGCTGCAGGTCGGCATCACCGCCTACACCGACTGGCCGACCGCCCAGCCCTACTGGCAGGGAGGCATCGAAACGATCTACCATTTCAACTACGCGCCACCCGGGACCGGCACTCCCGACCTGATCTCGCAGGTCGAATACCTGCGCTTCCGGCGCCCCGACCCGGGGCTCACGGAAGCCATGCTGGAGGCGATGGCGGTCTCCTTCCAGGGCGGCGCGAGTCAAACCGGCGTCACCGCCGATCCACCGGTCCTGCTCTCCGCCTCCCCGGCGGCGGCCGCCTTCCTCGGCGACGTTCCGGATCTTCCCTTCGACCTCTCCGCCGACGATGACGGCGACGGTCACGCCAACGGCATCGAGGCCACCCTCGGCACCGACCATGCCGATCCGTCGGATGCGCCCGCGATCGAGGGCGAACGCCAGGGCGATGAATTCCACTTCCGTTTCCCCGACGTCCCTCGGCCCGGCCTCACGCTCGTCGTCGAATCGTCCACGGACCTCGATGGATGGGATCCCCTCTACACCCGCTCGGGGACGACCGGCGAATGGTCCGCGGATCCGGTCGATCACAGCCTCACGCCCAACCCGGGCGACGGCACCATCACCATCGCCGTCCCGTTGGCCGGCGGCGGACGATTCCTGAGGCTGGCAGCCTACTGAGCGACCCGCGGTTCCACTCCGAGGCGGATGCTCTCGATCTGGCGGCGATGGATTCCCATGTGCACCGCCGCCAGCAGGTGCCAGCCGGCCGCATCCAGCGGACCGAACCATGGATGGGCGTAGCGCGTCCGCGTCGCCAGGTCAGACAGGTCCGCCACGGTCGCGAGAAAATCGTCGCAGGCCTTCTCGTAGGCGTCATCGACCTCGGGACCGACGTCGGGTGAGGGCTTCACGTCCGCCGTGCTTGCCGCCCGGTCAGGCGCGCGGTCCTCCACCAGACCCTTCATCACCCCGGCGAACACCCGGTTGCAGATGCGCAGATGGTCGAGGGTCATCCACAGCGACCAATCGCGGCTGCTGTCCTCCAGGCCGGGCAGGCGTCGGATCAGCACCCGCTTCCCGCGATCGTCCTGCGGACAGCCGTCGATCCACTGGCGGATCTCCCGTCGCTCGTCGCGAAACTCACGCTCCACCCGATCCCGCGACCAGAACCGCCGCTTCCAGCGAAAGAGCCGCCGGGCGATGAAAAGTTCAAAGGACGGCAATCCCGCCCCCGGAGGCGCCAAATCCTTCGTGCCTGCTTGAGCCATGGCCGGACCATCACTTTTTACTTTTAGTTCGCAAGTTATTTTACTTTTACTTTGGAAGTTTTGATTCACTCTTCCGCCATGCCCGAGCGACGTTCTCCCTGCCCGGTCGCCTGCGCCCTGGATCTCTTCGGCGACCGCTGGACGCTGCTGGTGATCCGCGACCTGATGCTCGGCAGGTCCCGCTTCAAGGACTTCGCGGCGTCGCCCGAGGGAATCCCGACCAACATCCTCAGCGAGCGCCTGGCCCGGCTGGTCGAGGGCGGGGTCGCGACCCGGGTGCCGGCGGCCGACGGATCGAAGCGACTGGCCTACCGGCTGACGGACAAGGGGGAATCCCTGCGCCCGGTGCTCGCGGCGATCCGGGACTGGGGACTCGCTTGGGAGCCGGGGGCGGAGGCCAGGCTGGAATCCGAAGCCACCGCGAGCCAGGATCCCCCGCCACCCATCGAAGAGCCCGAGCATTTCGCCGATCTCGGATAAAACCATTTTTGACTCGACATCACGTAATCATCTGAACAGCTTTTCTCGACGTGAGCACCGTTCGCCAAAAATCCCTCGGTCAGTATTTCACGCCACCTGAAGCAGCCGAAACGCTGGTGCGCTGGATTGTGCGAAAGCCTTCGGACCGCATGCTCGATCCATCCTGCGGCGATGGTCGATTCCTTGCCTGTCATCGCAAGAGCGTCGGCGTCGAATTCGATTCGAACAACGCGGCGCTGGCCAAACAAAGAGCACCGTGGTCCCTGATTCACACCGGCGACTTCTTCCGTTGGGCAACCGAGAGCAAGGAGCGCTTCGAGTGTGTCGGGGGCAACCCCCCATTCATCCGCTACCAGTCGTTCAAGGGTGAAGTGCGGTCCGAGGCTCTCGCCGCAGCCAGCATGATGGGAGCAAACTTCTCGAAGCTGACCTCCTCATGGGCGCCGTTCGTGATCGTGGCGGCGGGGTTGCTGAAACCCGGGGGGCGGATGGGTTTCGTCGTGCCGGCGGAGATCGGCTATGCAGGCTACGCCCGGGAACTGATTCCGGCCCTCTGTTCGCATTTCGATGAAGTCCGCTTGATCGCCTACCGCGAAAAGCTGTTTCCGGATCTTTCGGAGGATTGTTGGCTCCTTGTTTGCTCGGGTTTCGGCGGTCGCTGCGGCACGATCCATCTTTCCACCGAAGAGCGCTTCAACTCCTCCGACTTCCCGCCAAGTCACACCCGCCGGATCAGCCTCCGGGAATGGCTGGAGGCGGGCGGACGTCTGCGCCCCTTCCTGATCTCCCAGGATGCATCGCGTCTTTATCTCGATTTGTGTTCGCAACCCACCGTGATGCGTCACGGCGAGATCGCATCCGCGAGCATCGGGTATGTCACCGGGGCCAATGATTTCTTCCATCTCCGACCATCGGAGGCCACCCGATGGGGCATCCCGGAAGCCTTCTTCAAGATCGCCGTTCGGAAGTCGGATCAGCTTCCGGATCGGCGGATCGATCGGGCCACCGTTCGACAATGGATCGCCGAAGACCGCCCCGTGCTACTCCTCGACCTCAAGCAACACCGCGAATTGCCTCCGGCTGTTTCGGCCTATTTGGAGAGCCCCAGCGGCCATGTGGCGCGCAAGGCCTACAAATGCCGTGTCCGCTCCCCGTGGTATGGCGTGCCGGACGTCAAGACTCCCCATGCCTTTCTATCGGTGATGTGCGGTAAGAATCCCGTCATGGTCGAGAATGCGGCCGGTTGTGTCGGCACCAACTCCCTTCACGCCGTGACCCTCCGCGATCCGAAAAAACTGAAAGCCATGGTCGATGGTTGGCGCAGCCCCCTTGCACGGCTCGGCGCCGAATTGGAAGGCCACTCCCTGGGAGGCGGGATGCTCAAACTGGAGCCCTCCGAAGCGGCCCGGGTTCCGGTTCCGATGCGTCCCATGAAGCTGACACCCGGCGACGAGTCAAAGCTTGACCAAGCGATCCGGGAAGCGCGTTCTTGGCGCCATCATGAGTGATTCGGAGGTCCCGGACTATCTGCGCCTCGAGGACGCGCTGGAAGTCTTCGCCTCAGGCGCGGAGAAAGTGCAGAGCCAACTCCACATCAAGCCGCTCCATCAGCACTTCGCCATCCGCCTGGTGATCGAGGGCGGCTTCCATCCGGCAGAAATTGTTCCGCACCCACCACTGAGGGTCGATGGCAAGAATCGGCTGTCCTGGGATCCTTCGGCCGCCGATCAGCGCGAACAAACGGTGCTGGGCGGACTCAAGACGAAGAACATCGACGTCGTGGTTTCCAAGGAGGGCGTCGGTCCGGTCATTGGCGTGTCGGTCAAGGGCACGACAGGGGCCTTCCGCAACCTGACCAACCGGATGGAGGAAGCGGTGGGTGACTCCACGAACCTCCACATCATGTATCCCGGGCTGGTCTATGGGTTCTTCCATGTCATCCGAGCCAACCGTGCCGGGACCGATGACCTGAAGATGAACGACATCGCCGTCGATGAAGCGGGCGAGGTTGTCCATTCGCTCAGGCGCTACCACGATGTCCTGATCAACCTGACCGGGCGGACGATGGTCCGGGACGATCCGACCCGATATGAAGCGGTCGCCATGGCAATGGTCGATCCTGATCGCCAGGGTGCCGGTCTCAGTCACTTCCCACCGCAAGAAAGCCCGCTGAGGGTCGAGCGTTTCTTCGAAAAGCTGCTCTCGATCTACGACCTGCGCTTCCCCTACGTTGCCGCATCCGTTCCCTCGCTCCGCCGGCGGGAATGGTCGCCGAAGTCTCCGATCTTCCATTTAGGGGATTTCGAGGCGATTGGTGGCTTTTCTCCGAGGCTGGCAGAACCGTGAGGCGACCCCTTCTCATCACCGCCTTCGGTCCTTTCGGCGGGCGGACGGTGAATGCCTCGGCTCTGGCCCTGGGAGATCTCCGGCGGAGAAATCCCGCGATCAGGATCCGGATCCTGCCGGTCGACCTGGTCGAGGCGCCCCGGCGCCTCCACGCCGCGATCCGCCTCGTTTCGCCCCGCGCCATCCTGCTCCTCGGGGAAGCGGCGGGTGCCAAATGCTTGCGAATTGAAAGTATTTCGTGGAACCAGATGGATTTTGACGTCCCCGACGTGGCCGGACGCCAACCGCGGAAACTCCCGATCGACCCTGCGGCACCGCAGCACCTGGAAACGCCGATCGATGGGGTGGGCCTGCAACGGCGGCTGCACGAGGCCGGCCACCCCACCGAGCTGTCGACCGATCCCGGGCGCTACCTCTGCAACCGGATCTATTTCGCCGCCCTTCACCGGGGCGACGTGCCGGCCCTCTTCGTCCACCTTCCGCTCGAACGCGATCTGCCGACCCCGCAGGCGGCCGCCGCGCTCGAATTGATCGCCGCCGCGCTGTGAGAGGCCGGCGAGACGATTTCTTGTCATCGCCGCCCTCCCGGTGGAGCCTGCTCGGGTGAAAAAGCTGCTACCCCTCGCCCTGGCCACCGTGATCCTCCCCTCCTGCGCGCTCAAGACCACCTGCTGGTCGGGCGGCATCCCGCTGCGCCCCGTCGAGGAACGGGCCCGCGCCCAGGCGGTCCGCGACTACGGCGATACCTCCAATGCCGTCGTTTACCGCGGCCTCGCCCATCCGGAGGCGGACACCGCACGCTACGAGCGGCAGGTCGAGGAGGGCGGCTGGGTGGAAATCGAGGGCTTCAAGTTTTTCGAGGAACCGGTGGATGTCCCGCGCGAGTCGATCGACAAGGTGCTGGCGCTCTACGACGAGCCGGACTCCCACCAGGCATGGGGACCCAAGGAGAAATGCGCCGGTTTCCACCCGGACTACGCGATCGTCTGGAAGGACGGCGGCACCCGCCGCGTGCTGCAGCTCTGCTACGGCTGCCACGAGTGGAAGTTCTTCGGCCCGGGCGGAATGCTGCTCACCGACATTTCGGAAAAGGCCTACAACGGGCCGCTGACCCGCAAGTGGCTCAAGAAGCCCAAGTCCTAGTGTCCTGCGCGGCAAGAGCGTTGACTTTCGCGCGAGAGATTTTTTCCAAATGCAAGGCGTGACGAGGGAGCAAATCGAGATTTGTGACCGAGGAACAACGCCGCAGTTGGAAAAAAGATCCGCGACCCCTTGGGCGGACGAGCGCAGCGAGCTGATTTCAAAAGAACCCCCATAGTCTCGAAAGGTGACGAACTTGCCGCTCGGGACACTAGGGCAAAGCGCCCGGCGCATCGGCGTCGGGCGGCAAACGGCGGACCACGAGACGCCGGAAGTCCCCGGTGTCGTCGAAGGAGCCGAGACCGACCCGGCCACCGCGCAGGGTCTTGTCCGCGGCCTTGAGGACGGGCTCGCCGTCGAAACGGACCACGATCTCACCCGTCGCCGGGCGGTGCTCCAGCCGGATCCTGTGCCAAGTGCCCCGCTTCCACGGCGTGCCCGCCGAGCGCCATGTGGTGACCGGCGTGCGGTCGGCGTCGTTCACGAGGTGGATGTGATGGTGCACCGCATCCGCCTTTTCCCCGAGGTGGGCATAGTAGAAATGACGGTCATCCCGGCCGGCGAACGCCACGCAGAGATCGTTGTTGCCGTCGTCGAACTTCGTCAGCCGCGCCTCCACTTCGAGTTCAAAGCCCTCCCATGTCCCGCCTTCGAACCAGGTCAGGTTGAACGGCGAGCGCACCGGCGGCTTGAAGTCGCTCTGCCGGACGAGTCGCAACCACGCCCCGCCCTCGCCATCGATCCATTCCCAGGCACCGGCGTCACCCGGCTTCCAGCGATCAGCCGCCGTGAAAGGCGTGACCCCCGCTTCCTCCGCCCGGGCCATCAGGCAGAGACCGAACGTTGCCGCGAGGAGCCGACGGATCCGCATGCCCCGAACCTGCATCACCGGTCAACGCCCCGCCAGCCCTTTCCAGAATGCGGGCGGGGGAAACGCATTGCCCGGAACCCCGGGGGCTGCTTGATTCAAGACAATGACTCCGTCGCAGGATGGCAGTGAAACGGTGGGCGCCGACGTGGGGCGCCTCGAACTCGCCCTGCGGGCCTCCAACGAGGGGGTGTGGGACTGGTGGACCGACAAGCGCGAAATCTACTACTCCCGCCGTATTCTCGAATTCCTCGAGTGCGGCGACCGCCGGGCGCCGAATTTCTTCCTCGCGCCGCACGAGTCGGTCCACGACGACGACCGGGACAACTTCGTCGCCGCCCTGAACAACGCGCTCGACCCCGGCGGCCCGGAGTTCCTGGCGATCGACTGCCGCGTCCACACCGGCAGCGACGGATGGATCTGGCTGCGCATCCGCGGCAGCGTCGTGCGCGACCGCTCGGGCCACGCGACGCGGATCGCGGGGTCGATGATCGACATCTCCCGCCGCAAGGCGGCCGAAGCCCAGATCGAAGAGGAACGCCACCTGCTCAAGACGCTCATCGAGCACGTGCCGCTGCAGATCTACTTCAAGGACACCGAGTCCCGCTTCGTCCTGGTCAATCGCCAGATGGCCGAATGGAACGGCATGCGCCAGCCGGAGGAGATCATCGGCAAACATGACCGCGATCTCTTCGCCGAAGCCCACTGGAAAGAGGCCTTCGAGGATGAGCAGGAGATCATCCGCACGGGCAACGCGATCACCGGCAAGGTCGAGCACGAGGTGCGCGACGACGGGAGGGGCGACACCTGGGTGCTCACCTCCAAGTTCCCCTGGATCGACCGCCGGGGGCGGATCAAGGGCACCTTCGGCGTTTCCAGCGACGTCACCGAGCTGGTCGTCGCCCAACAACAGGCCGCGGAGCTCGCCGGCGAACTCGCGCTGCGCAACAAGGCCTACGAGGAGGAGGTCCAGCTCGCCCGCGAGATCCAGCAGGCGCTCGCGTCGTCCGCCTTCCCCGAGATCGCCAAGGGCCGGCACCACCTCCAGTTCGGCTCGCGCTACCTTCCGATCTCCGGGCTCGCCGGCGACTTCTTCGAGGTCACCAAGGTCGGCAAGTCCGGCGCCGGCATGCTGATCTGCGACGTCATGGGCCACGGCGTGCGGGCCGCGCTGGTGGTCGCCATGCTGCGCGGGCTGCTCGAGAAGCAACGCCGCGACGCCTCGCGACCGGGAGCCTTCCTCAAGGGCCTCAACCAGGGCCTGAGCGCGATCCTCCAGCGGGCCGATGCCACGGTCTTCGCGACCGCCTTCTACGCGGTGATCGATGTCGAGGACGGCGTGGTCCGCTACGCCTGCGCCGGCCACCCCGGGGCCATCGTCGCCGGCCCGGGAGGCGTCCGGCAGCTCTCTTGCGAACGCGACCACCGCGGCCCGGGCCTGGGGATCATGGCGAAGGCCGAGTTTCCGGAAAACCAGGTCCCGCTCGCCGAGGTCGACCGCCTGCTGCTCTTCACCGACGGCATCCTGGAAGCCGAGGACGACACCGGTGAGGCCTTCTTCGAAAAGCGGCTCATGTCGGTCGTCGAGGAACGCCGCGGACAGCCGCTCGAGGAGATGCTCGACGGCATCATCGCCACGGTGCTCGATTTCGCCGAGGGCGACGTCTTCGACGACGA
Organism: uncultured Verrucomicrobiae bacterium; assembly: GCA_937957985.1. Classification (GTDB taxonomy): domain Bacteria; phylum Verrucomicrobiota; class Verrucomicrobiia; order Verrucomicrobiales; family Akkermansiaceae; genus Haloferula. The sequence goes on along the minus strand of CALGOH010000027.1, from coordinate 23,167 downwards.
CGTCTGCCTCCTCGCCGCGGAGATTCCTTCCTGAACGCCGACCGTTCGCTTCGCGGTCCAAAGGTCGAAGGTCTGAAAGTCGAAGGTCCTTTCGTTCACACGATCTCGAAGGCGCCACGGTCTCCCGCCGTTCGGACTTTCGACTTTTCGACCTTCAGACCTTCAGACCTTCAGACTCCGGAGCGCGCCAAGAATGTCGCCGACCTCCGCCATCCGTCCGATCCCCTCGTAGCCGCAGGCGAGATCGCCCGACGCCGGCCCGACGAAGCGACAGCCGTCCTCCTTCAGGCGCTCGACGTTGCGTTGCGTGGCCGGATGCTCCCACATCTTGCCGTTCATCGCCGGCGCGAGTACGACGGGCGTCGTACGTGGCAGCGCGAGGTAGACCGAGGAAAGCGAGTCGGGCGCCAGGCCGTTGGCGAGGTTCGCCAGCGTGTTCGCCGTCGCCGGGGCGATGAGCAGGAGGTCGGCGTTGTCGGCAAGCTCGATGTGCCCCGGTTTCCACGAGCTCTTCTCATCCTCGAGCCCGAGCAGGACGGGCCGGCGGGTCAGGGTCTGCAATGTCAGCGGCGTGATGAACTCCGTCGCCGCGGCCGTCATCACGCAATTCACCTCGTGGCCGGCCTTCGCCAGTTGCGAGGCCAGCTCGGCCGCCTTGTAGGCCGCGATCGATCCGCTGATGCCGAGGACGATGTTCATGGAACCTGCTTGCGTGAAACCCTCATCCTCTCCGCGATCAGAAGCGACTTGAATTTCGCGTAGTCCTCCTCACGGGTGGCGGAGACGAGCCGGTAGGTGTATTCCGGCCAGTGGGACATCTCCTCGATCGCGTTGCGCAACCGGAGCCGGATGGTGCCCTCGTCGTCGGTGCCGCGACCGCGGAGGCGGTCCTCGAGCTCCCGCTCGTCGGGCGGCATCACGAAGAGATCGACGAGCGCGTGGCGGATCGCCCCGTCCTCGATCGCCCGCACCTGCGCCGCGCCCTGCACGTCGATGTCCATCACCACGTCCCGCCCGCCGCGGATCCGTTCGACGACCTCGCTGCGCAGCGTGCCGTAGAAATTCCCGTGCACCTCGGCGTGCTCGAGGAACTCGCCGTCGGCGATCCGGCGTTCGAACTCATCGCGGGTGAGGAAATGGTAGTCCTTGCCGTCGATCTCGCCCTCCCGCGGGGTGCGCGTGGTGCAGGAAACCGAGAACTCCGCCTCGCCCTCGGCGCGAAGGCGCCGGCAGAGCGTGGATTTCCCCGAGCCCGAGGGACCCGAAACGAGGAACAGGATGCCGTCACGCATGGCCCCGCCAGCGTCGGAGCCCCGCGCCCGTCGCGCAAGCCAAAGGTCGTGCGGCCCTCAGGCCACCCGCGCGTCCAACAGGCCCGACCTCTCCAGCAGCGGTTCCAGCTCGGGGTCGCGGCCCATGAAATTCCGGAACAACTCGTCGACCGGCCGGGAGTTGCCCTTGGACAGCACGTGCTCGCGGAACTCGCGGCCGACCTCCTCGGAAATCACCCCGGCGTCGTGGAATCTCGTGAAGGCGTCGGCGTCGAGCACCTCCGCCCACTTGTAGGAGTAGTAGCCCGCCGCGTAGCCGGTCGGCGAACTGAAGAGGTGGTTGAAGCGACGGACCATGCTCGGGGCCTTGGTCTTCAGCTCGACCCGGTAGCCCTCGAGGATCTCCTCGTCGACCTCGTCGAGATCGCGGTCCTTGTAGCGGTCGAAGTTGAGGTGCAGTTCGAGGTCCAGCTTGCCGAAGGAAAGCTGCCGCATGAAGGTGGTCGCGCTCATGTAGTTGCGGGCCGCCAGCATGCGCTCGAAAAGCTCATCGGGGATCGGTTCGCCGGTCTCGTGGTGGCGGGCGAAGAGATCCAGCGATTCCCGGTCCCAGCAGAAGTTCTCCATGATCTGCGAGGGCAGCTCGACGAAGTCCCACGGCACGCTGGTTCCCGCCAGCGAACGCACCGGCACGTCGCTCAGCAGCCCGTGCAGCAGGTGCCCGAACTCGTGGAAGATCGTCTCGACCTCGCCGTGCGTCAGCAGGGCCGGCCTGCCGTCCACCGGCGGGCTCATGTTGCCGGTGATCAGGCCGAGGTGCGGCCTGCGCGACTTGCCGTTCACCGGCGGCTGGCCGGTCTCGAGGCAGTTCATCCACGCCCCGCCGCGCTTCTCCTCGCGCGGATGCCAGTCGGCGTAGAACGACCCGAGGTGCTCGCCGCTTTCCGCGTCGTGCAGCTCGTAGAACCTCACCTCCTCGCTCCACACCTCCGGCCGGCCGTCGGCGTCCGATGGTCTCTTACCACGTTCATAGTAGACCGACTCGCGCTCCTCGATCCGGATGCCGAAGAGCTTCGAGCACAGCTCGAAAAGCCCCGCCATCACCCGGTCGACCGGAAAGTACGGACGCAGCACCTCGTCATCAAGGTCGAAGGCCTCCTTGCGCCGCTTCTCGGCCCAGTAGGCCGTCTCCCACGGCTCCATCAGCTCCGGCCCGCCGCCGGTCTTCGCCGCCTTGTACTCGCAAAGCTCGCGATACTCCTCCTGGAAGCGGCTCTCGATCCGGTCGTGCAGGTCCTCGACGAAGGCGAGCGCCCGGGCCCCGTCGCCGGCCATCCGGCGCTGGAGCGTGAGGTCGGGAAAGTTCCCGTGGCCGAGGATCTCCGCCTTCTCCTGGCGCAGCTCGAGGATCCTGCCGATCAGCCCGGTGTTGTCCCACTCGCCCTTGGCGCCGACGGTGATCGACGCCTCCCAGATCTCGCGCCGCAGCGCGTCGTCCTCGGCGTGCTGCATCACCGGGAACATCGAGGGAAATTGCAGCGTGAACCGCCACGCCGGCTTGTCGTCCGTCGCCACGCCCTTGGCCTTCGCGTTCGCCAGCGCGGCCGCCTTCGCGGAGTCGGGCAGCCCGGCCAGCCGCGCTTCGTCCTCGATCACCAGATCCCACGCGTTGGTCGAATCCAGCACGTTCTCACCGTACTTCTTGGTCAGCTTCGAAAGCTCCGCATTCACCTCGGCCAGCCGCGTCTTCTTCGCCGGCTGCAGCTCGGCGCCGGCCTGGATGAAATCGAGCATCGTCTCCTCGACGAACCGCCGGCGCACCGGATCCAGCTCGTCGATCGCCGCCGAGTCGCCGAAGGCGTGCAGCATCGACCACAGCTCGGCATTCAGCGGGATCGAGGAATGGAAGTCCGAGACCGCGGGCAGCATCTCGTTGAGCGCCTCGCGCTGCGCCGGTTCGTCACAGACCGAATCGAGGTGCTGGAGGCGGCCCCAGCCGCGGTCGAGCAGCTCGGTCGCATCCTCCAGCGCGGCGAAGGTCGACTCGTAGCTCGCCTGCGCCGGATCCTGGTCGCAGATCGCCTGGATCGCCTGCTTGGCCTCGTCCAGAGCATGCGTGATGTCGTCGCGGATCGCGTCGGGGGTCAGCGTCGACCACTTGACCTCGAAATCGGGAGCCAGAAACGGATGCATGCGCCTTTCCTACGACATGGGCCCCCGATTGAAACCGGAAACTCGGACGGAGCGCCGATTATGAAATCGGCATGCCCATGAGCGGCAACGGAACGGCCAACGGGAGGTGTCCCGTGCACCGGGCCGCAGGATATCTCATCGGAGGATCGAGCAAGCCCGTCAAGCAACCCTTCCCCAAGGCCCCGCTTCCTGTGAGAGTTCCGCCATGCCGCACGACCTGCTCGCCCTGAGCCGCGAAATCAAGGGCATCGCCGAAACCGGCCTGCGCTACTGCAGCAGCGACTTCGACCGCGACCGCTACGAGCGGCTGCACGAGATCGCCAGCGAGCTGCTCGCCAGCCACCTCCCGGATTTCCTCTGGCCCATGGAAATGGGCTACCCGACCCCCAAGCTCGACACCCGTGCGGCGGTCATCGACGACGGCCGCATCCTGCTCGTCCGCGAGGCCAGCAACGGCCTCTGGACCCTGCCCGGCGGCTGGTGCGATGCCGGACACACCCCGACGGAAAACGCCGTGCGCGAGGTCGAGGAGGAAAGCGGCTACCGGGTCGAGGTCACCAAACTCGCCGGCATCTGGGACAAGGCCTGCCACGACCACCCCGCCGAGCCGGAATACAGCTACAAGATGATCTTCCTCTGCCGCCTGCTCGGCGGCGCGCCCAACCCGGACCACGAGATCAGCGAGGTCGGCTGGTTCGCCCCCGACGCCCTGCCCGAAATGTGCCCGCACCGCGCGTCGCCCGACTACGTGGCCCTCGCCTTCCGCCACCACGCCGATCCCTCGCTGCCGACCGAAGTGGACTAGCGCCCGGCTGCGTCGAAGGTCTGAAAGTCGAAGGTCAAAAGGTCCGAACCGGCGAGCCTGTGGGATGCATCGGACCTTCGACTTTTCGACCTTCCGACCTTAAGACCGGAGCGAAGCGGCGATGCGCACCATCCTCCACATCGACATGGACTGCTTCTACGCGGCCATCGAGGAACGCGAGAACCCCGAGCTCCGCGGCAAGCCGGTCGGCGTCGGCGGACGCTCGCGGCGCGGCGTGCTCACCACCGCCAACTACGAGGCGCGGAAGTACGGCTGTCATAGTGCCATGCCGGTCTTCAAGGCGCTGGAGAAGTGCCCGCAGCTGATCATCGTTCCGGTCCGCTTCGACCTCTACCGTTCCGAGTCCGCCCGCATCCGGGCGATCTTCGGCCGCTTCACGGAAAGGATCGAGCCACTCTCGCTCGACGAGGCCTACCTCGACATCTCCCACCTGCGCAGTTCCGGTGCCGCGGTCGCCCGCGAGATCCGCGCCCAGATCCGCGAGGAAACCGGCCTCACCGCCTCGGCCGGCATCGCGCCGAACAAGCTCGTCGCCAAGATCGCCAGCGACTGGAACAAGCCCGACGGTCAGCACGAGGTGAAACCCGATGAGATCGACACCTTCCTCCATGACTTGCCCGTCGGCAAACTGTGGGGCATCGGCCCGAAGATGAAGGCGCGCCTCGCCCAGCTTGGCGTCCACACCTGCGGCGAGCTGCGCCAGCTCGACAAGATCGAGCTCGCCCGCCGCTTCGGCTCGTGGGGCCTCGAACTCCATGAACTCGCCCGCGGCATCGACCACCGCGAGGTCCGCACCGAGCGCATCCGCAAGTCGGTCTCCAGCGAGAACACCTTCTCGGAAAACGTCGAGACGCTCGCCGCGCTCAAGCCGCTGATGCTCGGCCAGCTCGAGGGCGTGCGCGAGGATCTGGTGAGGAAACACTCCGACCGCGCCATCCGCTCGCTGGTCGTGAAGCTCAAGTTCGCCGACTTCACCCGCACCACCGCCGAGCGCGCCCATCCCTCGCTCGAGCCGGAGATCTACGAGGAACTCCTCGCCGAGGCCTGGAAGCGCGGCGGCAACCGCCCGGTCCGCCTGCTCGGCGTCGGCGTCCGCTTCCGCGACCCGGAGGAGAAGCAGCAGCTCGACCTGTTCTGAGCGGCCGCCAGCTCTGTACGTAGTTCCCCCTTCAGGGGGTCTGGCGACGAACCGGAAGAGCATGCCGACACAAGAAAGCCCGGACCGCTCTCACGGCCCGGGCTTTCGGAAACGAAATGCGGCGCGAAGGCGCACCGCCTCCAAGGATCACTCCTCCTCCATGAACTCGTCGTGGCCCTGCTTCTTCGACTCGCGAAGGGGGTCGATGAGCTCCTTCACCTTGTCCATGTCCCCCGCGAGGAAGGCGGCCTCGATCTCGCACAGCGTCACGAGGAGCTGCGCGGTCTGCTTGCGGTAGGATGCCATCGCCTTCTCCTTGCCCGCCGGGTGACCGCCCTTCTCGACGAAGGCGGGCGTCATCGTGAAGGCCTTCGCCACCGCCGACTGCGCCTCGCGGGCCAGCTTGGCACCCTCGGCCGCGTCGTCGGTGCGCCGCATCGCCTTGTAGGAATCGTTGAGGATCTCCATCTGCTCGGCCAGCGGGGTGTCGTCCGCCACCGCCGGAGCGGGAGCCAGCACCACCAGACCGAGAGCCATCGCCGGAATCAGAAGCTTGTTCATACGCGCCCGGATACAGCCGATCCCGTGCCGACCTGTCAACCAGTCCAGGAGTCATGGGTCAGAAATCGGGCGGCAGCCGGACCGCGCGACCCCGGTCTTCTCTTCTCACTCGGCACTTCGCACTCGGCACTGCCGCGATGCGGCCAATCGCCACCTGATCAAAGTTCGAAGTTGGACGTTCGATGTTCGATGTTCAGGCTTCACCCGCATGGCCGGCACCAAGCTCACCCCGATGATGGCGCAGTATCAATCGATGCGCCGCTCGCTGCCCGCCGACGTCCTCCTGCTCTTCCGCCTCGGCGACTTCTACGAGATGTTCTTCGAGGACGCCCAGACCGCCGCGCCCATCCTCAACGTCGCCCTCACCCGACGCAACTCGGTGCCGATGTGCGGCGTGCCGTACCACGCGGCCGACAACTACATCGCCAAGCTCGTCAAGGCCGGCAAGCGCGTCGCCATCGCCGAGCAGACCACCGAGCCGCAGCCCGGGAAAATCGTCGAGCGCGAGATCGCCCGCATCATCTCCGCCGGCTCGATCATCGAGCACCACCTCCTCGACGACGCCCGCCCGAACTTCCTCGCCGCCGTCTTCCAGCTCGGGAAAAAGTTCGGCCTCGCCTGTGTCGACCACACCACCGGCGCGTTCACCGTCACCGAGTTCGACTCCCGCGGCCCGCTCGATGACGAACTCGCCCGCCTCACGCCCTCCGAGCTCCTTATTTCCGACGAACAGCTCGAGGCCTTCGGCGCGCTGCCCGCCTCGCAGGCCTACGATGCCTTCGCCTTTCTCCCCGATCCCGCCGGCCAGCTCCTCAAGGACCACTTCGCCGTCCACTCGCTCGACGGCTTCGGCTGCGCCGACATGCATGCCGCCATCGGCGCCGCCGGCGCGGTCCTCCACTACCTCGTCCACCAGCTCCGCCGCCCCTGCGAGCACCTCCGCTCGCTCAAGGTCCGCGAGGACGACGGCATCGTGCTCATCGACGCCGCCTCGCAGCGCAACCTCGACCTCATCGATTCCCGCTCCGGCCGCAAGCACACCCTGCTCGGCGTCCTCGACCGCACCCGGACCCCGATGGGCGCGCGCCTTTTGCGCGACTGGATCCTCCACCCCCTGCGCGACCGCGACGCCCTCCTCGCCCGTCAGGAAATGATCGCCGCCTTCCTCGCCGAGCCCTTCATCCTCAGCAAGGTCCGCGAGTCCCTCCAAGGCATCCGCGACATCGAACGCACCACCTCCCGCCTCTCCCAAGGCGCCGGCAACGCCCGCGACCTCCAGGCCCTCGCCACCTCCCTCGACCACATCCCCACCCTCAAGGAAGACCTCCTCAATCTCCCCACTTCTCACTCGGCACTTCTCACCCGGCACTCTGAAAAGCTCCACGACTTCACCGACCTCACTCAACTTCTGGCGGACTCTCTCACCGCCGAGCCTCCCGCCACCCTGAAAGACGGCGGCCTCATCGCCGACGGCCACAGCACCGAATTGGACGAACTCCGCGCCGCCGGCCGCGACGGCAAGAAATGGATCGCCAAGCTTCAGGAAGACGAGCGCAAGCGCACCGGCATCGACAGCCTCAAGGTGAAGTTCAACAACGTCTTCGGCTACTTCATCGAGATCTCCGCCGCCAAGCTCGCCACCGCCACCATTCCCGACGACTACACGCGCAAGCAGACCATGGCCAATGCCGAGCGCTTCATCACCCCCGCGCTCAAGGAGATGGAAAGCAAGGTCCTCGGTTCCGAGGAGCGCGCCAAGCAGCTCGAGTACGAGCTCTTCCTCGAGCTGCGCCAGCAGGTCTGCACCCACCTCGACGCCCTCCAGGAAACCGCCGCCGCCGTCGCCGAGATCGACGTTCTCGGCGGCCTCGCCGACGTCGCCCAAACCCACCGCCACTGCCGCCCCGTTCTGGAAGAAAGCCGATACCTCGAGATCACCAACGGCCGCCACCCCGTCCTCGAACAAACCCGCCTCGACGAAAAATTCGTCCCCAACGACACCCTCTTTTTGCCGCCCCCGGCGGCAAGCGCGGAACGCGGAGCGGGGAGCGCGGGTTTGCAACCCGCTGCGGAGCCAGAGTTTTCCTCACTTCACACTTCTCACTCGGCACTCGGCACTCCGCCGGAGGCGGAAAGCGACTACTCCCTCGTCCAGATCCTCACCGGCCCCAACATGGCCGGCAAATCCACCTACATCCGCCAGGTCGCCCTCATCACCCTCATGGCCCAGATCGGCGCCTACGTCCCCGCCGAATCCGCCACCGTCGGCCTCGTCGACCGTATCTTCTGCCGCGTCGGCGCCAGCGACGACCTCTCGCGCGGCCAGTCCACCTTCATGGTCGAGATGAACGAGACCGCGCTCATCCTCAACCACGCCACCGACCGCAGCCTCGTCATCCTCGACGAGATCGGCCGCGGCACGGCGACCTTCGACGGCCTTTCCATCGCCTGGGCCGTCGCCGAGCACCTCCATGACGTCACGAAGTGCCGCACCTTGTTTGCGACGCACTACCACGAGCTCACCGACCTCACCGAGACCCGCGCCGCCGTCGCCAACTACAACGTCGCCGTCCGCGAGTGGAACGACGAGATCATCTTCTTAAGGAAGATCCTCCCCGGCGCCGCCGACAAGTCCTACGGCATCCAGGTCGCCCGCCTCGCCGGCCTCCCCACCCCCATCATCGACCGCGCCAAGGACATCCTCTCCCACCTCGAAATGCACTCCGCCAAACCCGACGCCAAGAAGCGCGGCCCGAAGGCGAAGAACACGAGGCCAAAGGACATGCCCGAGCCCAATCCTCCCCAGCTCGACCTGTTCGACTGAAGGAAGGTCAGACACTCCTGTCTGACATCTTCCCGACCCACCCCGGCGGACAAGAGTGTCCGCCCTCCCGCCTGTCATCCCCCCGCGCTCCCTCAGGGTTGGTGATGGAAATCCGCTCGTAAAACCGCCAGCATCCGCCTATCTTGCCCCGCGATGCCGAAAACCGAGATCCACAGGAAGATCGCCCAGCAGATGAGCGAGGCGAGGAGCCTTTCCTCCTCCCGGGTGATGTCGCGCGCGCAGTTCGTGGCGCAGACTCCGGAGGAGCTGCGGGTTTCGTCAAAGGCAGGGAGCGTCTCGAAACCTTCGCGGCCCAGCGGAAGGCGATAGCCGAATCCGGCCTTCTCCCCTCGGTCGAATTCCCGAAGACCTCGAATATCGACGCCCGCGGCACCGAGCACGTCGTCAGGTTCCGAGGTCAGCGGGTCGAGAAGCACCAGAAGAACGAAGCCTGGGTTCCGGTCCTGACCGCGCAGGGTAAACTCGGGATCGAGCGGGCCCTGCCCACGGAATATCTTCGTCGTCTCGAATTGCAGAACCAGATGTTCGGCGATGACATCCGGATCGTCGGACTCACCCGGGGCGATCGATTCGTCATTACCCAGCCCACCCTCCGGGGTGGAGAGCCCACCGAGAACGAGATTCGCGATGTTCTGGAAACGGCGGGTTGAAAACGCGTCCCGCCTGATCGACAGGACCTTCCGATCCAGCTCATGGGCTCCGCATGGTGGCACGCCGAAGAGGGCCTCGTGCTCCTCGATGCGCGAAAGCCCAACTTCAAGAAAACCGAGTTCGGCGTCCTCCCCATCGACCTCGTTCTCGCCGAACTTACCGATGAACTGAAAAGCCTCCTCGATTAAGGAGAATCGACATTCCTGTCGATCACTCACTCTCCCCGAGCCGACCTCCCTCTATGCCTTCCCTTCGATCCAGCGGCCTGCTAGACCGTGACCATGCACGCCCGATTCCGCCCACCGAACCGATGACGGCTCCCATCCGAATGCTCGAAAAACGAGACGGACCCCTTTCATTGACCGCACCCCTATAACGTCATACGTTATACCCATGAATCCACCGATTACCCCCGGCGAAATCCTCCTCGAGGAATACCTCAAGCCCATGGGCATCTCCCAGAACGCCATGGCCCGCGCCATCGGCGTCGCGCCGCGCGCCATCAACGAGATCGTTCACGGCAAGCGCTCCATCACCCCCGCCATGTCGCTCCGATTCGGCGCCTTCTTCGGCCAGTCCGACGCCTTCTGGCACGGCCTCCAGGTCGAGTGCGACTTCCGCGCCCTCGCCAAGGACCGCAAGAAACTGACCTCCGGCATCAAGCCCGCCGAGGAACTGTCCGCATCCAGCTGAAGCTTAAACTGCGAGGACCCCATGGACTTCCTCTGGAGTGACGCCAGCGGCCTCCAGGTGGATGCCTACGAGGAGAGCGACGTCCAAGAACGGGCGGCCGAGGTCTTCCACCACACACTTCCGCGCCTACCCGCAACTCCCCTCCCCGATCTACCCTGAAGGAGAAGCTGCGTAGGAGGCGTATCTGAATCACCCGCCATGACTCTCAACCTGATCGCCGAAATCACTACCGGTTTGGGAATTCTCATAGGCTGTGCGCTCCTCAGCTTGGTAATCCTCTACGCCGTGACCATGAACCGCTGGAACTGGAGCGCCCCGCTCAACTGGCTCTCACGGTCCCCGAGAATGTTCCGCCACCTCAAATCAATCAGATTGCCGCGATTCTCGCTGCTGAAGTCCAGACGGGCATTGGTGATTTTAGGCTCGATTGCATTGATTGGGGCTATCACCGGTTTCTTGATCTACAAGCAGGTCTCAGTCCCATCTGTCGCGAGGAGTGAACTCACCAAAGGAGGCAAGGACGGCGACGAGTTGTGGTTCTGGATCAGTGACGACCAGCGTGGTCCCTACACCGGGTGGGTCTGGGAGAAGGAGTCAAGTCACTGGGATATCTCCACCAAGTATTTCGTGAGAAACGGAAAGAGGAATGGCCGGTGCACGACTTGGCATGAGAACGGAACTAAAGCCTCCGAGGGTGACTATCGAAACAATCTCCGAGAAGGGAAATGGACGCTGTGGTATCAAAGTGGTCAGAGAAGAGCCGAGTTCACTTACAGAGAAGGCTTGATCCATGAGGTGGTAGCTTGGAAGCCCAATGGAACCAGCTGTCCGATTACGAACGTGAAAGATGGAGATGGCACGATTGCCTTCTACTATCGAAATGGCCAAATGGAGCAGAAGGTTGAACTCCAAGACGGCGTACGACACGGAATCGAAAGCTTCTGGCACGAAAACGGCCAACTGGCACAAGAGGTGAACTATCAATCTGGCCTCCGTGAGGGACCGTGGTCCGCATGGCATGACAACGGAGAAAGACGCGAGGAGGGCCAATACACCAGCGGCAAGCGGGAGGGCAGTTGGAGCACCTTCTACCCCAGCGGAAGCAAGGACCAGGAAGCCGCCTTCAGTGACGACAAACTTGATGGCAAGTGGGCCGCGTGGCACGAGAACGGCAAGAAGTCGCAGGAAGGCTACTACCGCTCAGGAGAAAAGCATGGAGAATGGAAAACTTGGGACAAAAGAGGCAGAGTCATTGAGACTCAGCATTTTGAAAATGGCGAGTTAGCAGGGGAAGGTCCCGAATGGCGCTTAGATTAGGCGGCTCGCCTTGGCTTTCCACGGTGAGGAACTTCCCGGAAGATGTGTCTCGGTTTGGTGAGCAACGGATAGTTCTTCGAATGGTACCAGTCCTCGCAGTTTAACGTGGCTGGGGTCCCAAAATTCCACGGTTTGCGGGAGACGGTGGAGCTTGCGGGTCGCGGGCGGTTTCGGGACGAGAAGGCGCTGGTCGCATGGTGGGTTCGGGGACGGACGTCGATGTCGAAGCGGTGGCTTGGCGACGTCTCGCGATGGGGCATCCCGCGTCCGCGGGACGGGAGGTGGGGAGGATCCGGCGAGAGCCGACCTTGGAGAAGCGGGCGAGGAAGCCCGCAGCGGAACTCCCCGGTCTGTCAAAGAGCGACTGATCCCTAGCCCGGGAAGATTTTTCGGGACATTTTCGGCGGCGGCTTCGTGATCGCTTGTGAAGTGCCTGTTTTCCACGGTGCTCGATACCGCGACCCGCAGCGGAGCCGCCGTGGCTCCCCGCATCCTGGAACTCGCCGGCACCGCAGCCGGTGCCAAGAGCATCGCATTCTCCCCAAGCTTCACCACCTTGACCCTCCTGATGAGAACGAAAGCCACCCTGATCTCCGCCATCGTGATCGCCCTCGCCGCGGTCGGAACCACCGCCTACATCGTCAGTCAGCGCGATGACGAGCCCGGCAAGGAAGCGCGGGGCGGTGACGTGAGCAGACAGGCCGCGGATTCCGACCCGGCCGGCGGACACGACGGGAAGGTCCGCACGCGCGAACCCCGGTTCACGAGCCTCGAGGAGGCGGAACAGGCCCTGCTGGACTTCGACCTGACGCCGATTTCCGGGAGCGACCGCGAGGAGGCCCGGCGCTGTCTCCTGCGCTACCGCAGTTTGACGGCGCGGATCCCGGAAACCTACTACGGCGAGTTGGCCCGCCGCCTGGGTGAAGGCGCGGATCAGGACCTCCGGCCGTTGGTGCGCCAAATGGCCATCTATCAGGAATGGGGGCGGATCGATTTCGACGCCGCGCTTGCCGATCTTCCGGCCATTGAAGATGAGAGACGCCATTTGAAGGCGCTGCAAAGCGTGTTTTTCGGGGCCGCGGACCTGGACCCGCGGGCAGCGATGAAGATGGCCGAGACGCGGGACATCGAAATGCCGGGCGAGTTCGGCGATTTCGAGCGCATCGACCTCATGGACACGATCTTCGACCATTGGATCGAATCCGATCCCTTCGGTGCCGTCGAATGGGCCAGGCAGGCGGGGGTCCCCGACAAGCGACGCGACCAGTGGATCGCCGACGGCCTGCGGGCCTGGACCGAGCAGGACCCGGACGCCGCGGAGCGATGGCGCAAGCAGTCGGGCTTCGAGGGATTCAACCCGTGACCGGTCCGGATGTCGAAGGGAGGTATGAAACTCCGGCGGCAAAGATCCCGTCGAGCCAGCCCGATGTTGTCGAGCCGGCCTGAACTCTTCACCTCACCTTGCGGCCGCGAACCGCAGCGTGAAGCCGTCTCCGTCGGTCAGCGACCGCAGTTCGCCGTCCTCCCGGGTGATCGTCAGCGAAGAACGCTCCACGTCCTCAGCCGAGAGGTCGGGGCCGTGTTTCAGGGCGAGCTCCATCATGGTCCGGAGGGCGTGCGTTTCGTCCTCGCCGCGGATGACGGCGGGCGGGTTGGGCATGAGCGTGAGGTCCAGGGCCTTATCAGAGGAACCCAATCACCTTCCTTCCTCCTGAACCGTTTCACGCTCCGAGACCTCCGTTTTCTCCGCGCCTCCGTGTCTGGAAGATGCGCTCCTCGTCCAACCGGACACCGAAGCAAATCCGGCGGGGCGCCGTGCGCATTCCCGCGGGCCGGTTCCCGATCTCGCATCGGGTGCCGGTGACCACCGATGCCTGCGATGTCACGGTGACGGACCGGTTGCCCTTGAAAAGCATGGCAGGTCTTCTTGAAATCGACACCATGGAAACCGTCGTCCAGACCCCCGAAGGAGAAGGCCCCTGCACCATCCGCGAAGTGGTTGACGCGCTGAGGAAGCAGAAGCTGGAGGCGCGACACGAGGCGAAGGACTGGGGCGACTGGATCCAGCTCGAGGGCTGCGAGACGGTCATCAGCATCGAATCGATGCGCGGCCTCGCGAGCACCGCCACCATCGAGCACGCCGAGGACGAGCCGAACGACCCCCGCCTGGCGATCTTCGCCGCCTTCCACCAGCTCGGCTGGGTCGGTGTGGATGAAGACGGCGAGTATCCGCTGGTCTAGAATATCAGTGGAGGCCGCTGCTCCGGGAGCGCCGGCGAACCAGGGTGCCGAGACCGGCGGCGGCGCCGAGGAGCAGGCCGGTTGCAGGTTCGGGAACAGCGCCTGCGAGGATGGGAGTGTTGAGCTCGCTCTCCAGAGCGAAAGCCAACAACTCGATCTGGTCGTCGCCATCTCGGTAGTCGAAAAGAGCCCATCCATAGTGAAAATTCCCGCTGCCCCTATCCACGCGGAACCCGGCGTAGCCCACGCTGTTGGTGTTCCAGATCGTGGTTTCGGTCAGGGTCTCCATGGCCCCGAAGCCGCCCCAATCGATGGTGAGTGTCGGGCCAATCTGCTCGCCGAAGGCAAACTGTCTCAGGCCGACCCCTCCGAGTTCATCCGACACCGCAATCGGGGCAAACCAGGTGTTCACCACCCGCGGCTGCTCCGGATTGAAGGCTTCGAACTCAACGCGAAACTCCGGGACCGATCCCCCGTTCAGGGCGTAAGCGCCGCCGGTCGCCGCGTCGTCGAGGTCGGCGATTCGGAAGATCTCCTCCCCCGACACATTGGCGTCGGCGGTCGCGATGCCACCAGTCCAAACATGAATCACCGCCGAAGCACCCGGCCACGAGAGCAGCGCGGCCAGGATGATCGGACACAGCGCCTTCGAACAGATCGAGCGGGACGGATGGATGAAGCCGATTCTCCGCATCATGCTCCTAGTCCAGAAGCCCCGCTTCCAAGTGTCAAGGTCGCTTCTTCCGGCATGGACGGATGCAATCACCCGATCGGAGGGTGACGACATGTCCCATCACCGGTCACGGGTGTCCTGCTTCAGGGTGGAGTCGGCAGTGGGAGCAGCGTTCGTTGCAGATCCGAATCGAAGCCCGGAATCGACAAGTGGCGATCCACATTCAATGAATCCCCCGGTGACCGCGGAACCCGAACGCCGGTGGAAGCACCGGATGAACTGGCTCGGCCTCGTCCTGTCGCTCCCTGCCATCGCCGCCTGGATCTGGGTCATGGTGGAGTTGACGAAGGAAGAAACATGGCTGCTGCTCTGGGTGCCGGTGACCCTGCTGGTCGGCTGGGCAGCCCATGCCTGGCCAATCCTCTTCGGCTGGAAGTGGCGCGGCGCGACCGTCCTCACCGCCTTCCTCCTCCACGTGGTGCTGCTGTTTGCCTGCATGGCGGTGGCCACGGGCCCGGCACTCGAAGGGCTGTCGAGCTTCCTCGGATTCGCGGTGGATGTGGTCCGATGGGACATCGAGAACTTCGACCCCGCGAGGCCCTTGATGGCGCTGCGCTCCCTGTTCCTGGTCGCGTCGCTCGCCTTCACCCTGCTGCATCCGATCCATCCCACCTTCTGGACGGCCATGACCTCCTCCATCGGCTTCAGCCTCTTCCTCGGGGCCAACGCCCTGATGCTGAGCCACGCCGCATGAGCGGACGGCGCGCGGGAAGTTCCTTGCTTTCGCCGCCGCATGGCCTTGGTTTGCCGGCATCCCCGTCATGAAGATCCCGTTCCACCTCGCCCTCGCCGCCATCCTCACCCTGGTCGCCGTCGCGGAAGACTGGCCGCATTTCCTCGGGCCGTCGCGCAACGCGGTGTCGGGCGAGACCGGCCTCGTCCGCAGCTTCCCCGATGGCGGTCCGCCCGTCGTGTGGGAAAAGGAACTCGAGGTCGGCTTCGGCGGATGCGCCGTGGTCGGCGACGAGGTCTTCGTCGTCGACCGGGTGCGCAGCGAATCGGACCTCCTGCTGTGTCTCGACGCCGCGACCGGCAAGGAGAAGTGGCGCTTCGAGAATCCGGCCGAGGGGGAGCCACCCTTCCCCGGCTCGAGGAGCGTCCCCACGGTCGAGGAGGGCGCCGTGTATTTCATCAACGCCTTCGGCCGCGTCTTCCGCATCGACCGCAAAACCCACAAGGCCGCCTGGGACGTGAAGCTCGACGAGCGCTACGACGGTGCCACGCCGAAGTGGGGCTGGGCCCAGCCCGCGCTGGTCGTCGGCGACGTGCTGGTCGTCACGCCCTTCGGCGAAAAGGTCGGCACCGTGGGCCTCGACAAGATGACCGGCGAGGAACGCTGGAAGAGCGGGCCGATCGGCGACTCGCACTCGGCGCCCACCGTCCTGGAGATCGGCGGCGAGAAGCAGGTCGTGATCGTCTCGGTGACCGACCAGGACGCCAAGGCGGGGCTGGTCACCAGCTACCGGCCCGCGGACGGCACGGTGCTTTGGCAGACCGGCCTCTATTACAACAAGATCCCGATCCCGGTCGTGACCCAGGTCGGCAAGGATCGGATCTTCGTCACCGGAGGATACGATTGCGGATCGAAGATGCTCGGGATCCGCAGGTCCGATGACGCATACGAGCTGACCGAGCTCTGGTCGGCCGACAAGGGATCGCAGATCCACCCCGCCTTCGTGATCGACGACCACCTCTACTTCCTCGCCAACGAGAACTCCAACCACAAGGTGAAGAGCAGGCGCCAGACCGGCGGACTCAGTTGCTGGACGCTCGACGGCGAGGAACTCTGGAACACCGGGGACGAGCCCTTCATGGGTCGCGGCGGCATGATCCACGCGGATGGGATGCTGATCATCCAGGATGGAGAAAGCGGCGTCCTCCGGCTCGTCTATCCCTCTCCCGAAGGATTCCGCCTGCTCGCCGAGGCCAACGTTTTCGGCTCGGACCTCCGCAAGCGCTTCGACCTCAAGTACTGGACGCCGCCGGCATTGAGCGACGGACGGCTCTACCTGCGTGGCCAGGACCGGCTGCTCTGCGTCGACCTGCGGACGAAGTAGGGCCGGCGCCGGCCGGGCTCAGCGAGGTCGCCAGAAGTCTCCATGAACGCCCGCAAACCATCCATCATCCCCTGCCACGGCATGAAACACAGGTCCATCTTCGCCGCCATTTCGACCCTCCTCCTCACGGGACCGAACGCACTTCTCGCAGACGGTGATCCGGCGCGGCTCAGCCAGGGCGGGACCTGGGATCTGGTCGGGTGGACGGACAAGGGCGAGATCACCAGCGACCCGAGCCACGTCCCGACCTTGTCCTTCGGCAACGGCCGCATCGAAGGCTCGGGCGGTGTCAACCACTACGGCGGCAGTTACCGTGCGAAGGCCGACGGCGGGATCAGGATCGGGGAAGTGGCCATCACCCAGATGGCAGCGACTCCGGAACTCAACAAGATGGAGGAGGCCTACATGGACCTTCTCGGCAGGGTCACCCACTGGAAGATCGATCAGGACACGCTGATCCTTTCCGACGGGACGGAGGCGCACCAGCTCCGCTTCCGCACCGGCGCCCGGAAAGTCGACCGCCCGCTCGAGCATCTCGAGTGGAAGCTGAAAGGCATCAGGACGGGCAAGGGTGAGGCCGAGACCCACACCCCCGCGGGGGAAAGGGAGATCACCTTCGAAATCGGCGATGGCAACCGGATCTCCGGCAGCGCCGGTGTGAACCGCTACTCCGGAAAGGCCGAGACCGATGGCAAAAACGGCCTCGTCGTCGGGCCGCTGATCACCACGCGGATGGGCGGCCCGCCCGAGGCGATGGAACGGGAGTCCGCCTACCTGGAAAAACTCCAGGCTGTCACGCGATGGAAGACGGACGGCAGTGAGCTGACCCTGACCGATGACGAGGGCACCTTCGCCCTGATCTACGGGACCCGTTGATCCCCGCCCCGTCTCCAACCGAACGCATTCCCCGCCCCGATGGACGACGAGCCCGAGATCCCCGCCCCTCCTCCCGAGGTCCCCCGGGGCAAGCTGTGGAGCGCCCTCCTCATCCCGCCGTTGGTCACCGTCATCGGCTCCATCATCGCCGGGATCGCCGCCCGGGACGCCCACAACTACGGCACCGAGCTTCTGCTCGTGCTTCCCGTCAGCCTCGCCGTCATCAGCGCCTTCCTCGTCGTCTTCATCCTGGCCTGGCGCGTCCGCTACCGGGGCCGCGGACTCGTCCTCACCTCGATCGGCTACTTCCTCGGGCAGGTCATCCTCTGCCTCTGCCTGTGGTTCGGCTGCTGCTTCGCGGTGCTTTCCTGAACGGACACCATCGGTGCCGACGGGCCCATGCGCGGCGGTGGCGGACTGGAACTTCCGCTCCTCTGCCGCGCAGTCATCAGAGCGCGTCCTTCGCCAGATCCTCCTCGCGGCGTTCGATCTTCTTGTCGAGCGAGTCGGCCTTCCTGATCTCGCCGGCATCGCGGTAGGCCCTGGCGACGGTGCGGTGGAGCTTGATCTCCATCATGCCCCGGAAGTACTCGGCGGACCCGGTCTCGGCATAGCGGTCGTAGAACCGCTCCAGATCCGAGGGCACGACCGCCTTGAGGTCCGCGAACTTCCGGCTGCTCCGAAGGTAGTTGTCCATCAGCTTCTCGAAGAGTTCGAGGTCTTCACCGCATTTGCGGAAAGCGGTCTTGAAGAGCCTTCGCAGCCCCTCGGGCGAATCCTTCTTCACCAGCACCTCGGCGAGGGAGGAAACCGAGTTGGCGACCACCTCGCCCTGGTCCTCGTATTTCCGGATGTTGCGCCGGATCTCGCGTTCCAGTTCCTTCATCAGGTCCTCCTCCGAAAGATGAGCGAGCAGGTGCTCGCGGCGGTGGCCGGACGCCACCTCGACGACGCTGGGATAGTCACCGAAATCGCGCTCGACCCCGTCGAGGAACCCGGCGAGCGCGGCGGGGTCGTCGGCCCCGAGCATGAACTCGAACTGCGCCTCCCACGGCTCGAGCGAGAGCGGCGAAAGCTTGCGGGCGGTGGCGAAAAGCTCCGCCGCCTTGTCGCGGTGACCCGCCCGGGCGGCCACGGTGGCGGCTTCGGTGATCAGGAGCGCCGGCACCCGCTGCTCCGGCCGGTAGTCCTTGTCGGCCTCGAGCCGCAGCAGGTCGTGGGTGATCTGCCGGCCACGCTGGGCGTCGTAGAGATCGCCGTTGGTGATGCCCTGGCTGCCGTGCGTTTCCCACTCGTGGTCATCCGGCATGAAGGCGACCCAGGCATGGGCGCCACGGCTGCCGACACCGACGATGGAGGCGGTCGGGATGCCCTGCGCCTTGCCGCTCTCGGATGCGAAGTAGGCCTGGTCGCCGCAGATTCCGCCTTCCTTGAGGATCTCGGAGAGGATGTAGCTCTCGTACGGATCGACGCCATCGACCGCGCGCTCCATGAGGTATTCGATCTCGGAATAGGTCCGCCCCCAGCTCCGGCGGTTCTCGTGGAGCTTGGAAAGCGACCAGTCGATCTCTTCGCGCGACACCACCAGGTCGACGACGTGGATGAGGTCGCGGGGCACGAGCCGGTCGCTGGGGACGGCGAGCTTCTGATCCTCCGATGCCTGTTTGAAAAACTCGTAGCGCTCGAAACAGTCGAGCGACGGGTGGTAGTCGGTGTCGGCCTTGGCGGGGGCGTTGCCCGGCACGTCGTAGATCAGGGCCAGCGCCAGCGCGAGGGAGGCGTACTTGTCGCGGAACTCCGGCTTCTCCTCCCGCTGCCAGATTCCGCTCCACACCTCCAGCACCCTGGCGGGCTGGTCCTCGGGACGAAGCTCGCTGAGGAGAAGCCCGAGGCGGTCCGGCGAAAGCAGCAGCCAGTCGAGGAACTCACCGTGTTCCGCGAGCCACTCCGGTTCGGAGATCGTTTCCACCGGCAGCCGGCCGAGGACGGTGTGGAGAAGCAGGCGCGTGCGATGGTCGGAGCCCTCGGCCAGCAGTTCCCCGGCGGAGAGTTTCCCAGCCATCAGGGCGACGTCGTGCGCCAGCGTCTTCCGCGCGGCGCCCAGGTCCCTGGAAACCAGTTGCTCGGCCAGGACTTCGATGTCGGTGATGCCGCCCTCCCCGGCCGCCGGCAGGGGGAGAGCCACGGCCACGCCGACGAGCGCCCGGACAAGCAGGCGGAACGGGAGGGAGGCATACATGGGCAAGCGCTATCCGAGCGGTGGCCATTGAAGGCTTCCGGCCGCGGAAAACAAGCACGATGGCCGTGAATCGTGGCAAACGGGAAACGGCCGCACGGCTATCCGCCCTGCTCGAACCACTGAAGCGCCTCGATGAACTGCGGGTGGTAGAGCGAGTGCTTGCCTTCGTGGAACTCGACGCGCACCTCCTTCATGCCGTTGCGCTTGAGGCTCTTCTCCATCCGCTCGGCGGTTTCCTTGCCGGCGATCGGGTCCCACTTGCCCGATCCCCAGAAAACCCGCATGTCCTTGTAGGCCGACTTGGCGACGCCGTACTGCTTGCGGGCGTCCTCGCTGCGGTCCTCGTTGGTGTTGGCGAGGAAGGCCCCGGTCACCCGGTAACCTTCCTTCAGCATGTAGGCGGCAGGGTAGAAGCACGCCTTTCCGCCGCCGGAGAAGCCGCCCACCACGAACTCCCACTGGCGGAACCGCGGCCAGACCTCCTCCATCTTGATCAGGGCTTGCCTCATGTCGTCATCGTGGTTCGACCTGCCGATGTTCGTGTCAAAGGCGAAGGTCACCCACCCTTCCTGGGCGCATTGCTTGGAGAAGAAGCCAGCCATCGCGGTGTTTCCCTGCTCGCCCTGCTTGGCGTTGTTCACCGCCGTGTTGGCGACGAAGACGCGCTGCGGCTTTTCCGGATCGAATCCATTGGGCACGGCCAGCCCGATGCGGTATCCCGTCGCTTCGCTCTTGTACTTTTTCTTCACCGTCTCCGCCAACTCCGGCGGATAGTCGTACTCGAAGACGTTGACCTTGCCGCCGGTGACCAGCGGCTTGCCGTCGAACTCCGCCTCGCCGGGCTTCGCCGCCTGCGCTGGCGGCCGGCCTGCCGGTTCCTCGGCTTCGGGCTCCTCGACCTCCCCGCCGGTGCCCAGGTTCTCCAGCCAGCGGTCGCAGTATTCGTTGTCCGCTTCGCTCAGTCTCGAACGGGGGATCTTCACTTCGCGGTCATTCAGCATGACCGTCACCGAGTGAACGTCGGCCCGGACGATGTCGGCTTCCATGGTCCGGCCGGTGACATCGGTCCACGTCCGTGCGGAGGCGGAGGCCGATACCAGAAACATGAGGAAGGCCAGTGAGGCGATGGATTTCATGGCGGGATGACGGGGAGGTTGAACCTATTGGATACACTTGATCCGCCCGGTCAACTCGGGTGTGACCGAAAGTGGTGGGCAAGCATTGAAGTCCTCCAACACCAACGGCTCGGAAGAGCAGAGTCAGCCGGAGGGACGAACCGCGGAATGTAAGCCCGGTCGCAGTGCCCGCTGCCTCCGGCTCGAAGCCCAGCCCGGGTGCCCGCTGCCTCCGGCCCGAAGGGTCGGAAGAACGGAGCCCCGGGCCAGCGGCCCGGGGTCGGTGGGCCCTCCCTGCTCCGGCGGCCTGAAAGGTCGCGAGAGACCCCGCGAGTCCATGCCGGTTCTCGCGACCTTTCAGGCCGCCTGTGTCTCCGCCACAAGGTCCCCGGGGCGCTGCCCCGGGCTTTGTTCTCATGACCCTGCGGGCCATTTCCAAGACCGTTGGATGCCCGCCACCGGAAGATGGCAGGCCGTCGGGCACTCAGACCATCCTCCGCTTCGTCGGCGTGCCCACCACTTTCACCTGCACCCGGTCAACCCATTGCGCGGTCGCACCGGTCTCATCGCCGGCCCTTCACGGCCGCAGCGGGCCGGGGTGGTTGATCGTCGTCGCCTTGCGGGCCGCTCCCGGGAATTCGGCATGCGGATTGCCGCCGGGACCGCGCTCCCACGGCAGCACCTCGCCATCAGCGATGCGCGGGGGCCCGTGGCGGCTGGGGGTCGGGTTGGTTGGCAGGGTGTCGCCGGTCTGCTCGGTCCACTCGGAGAGAAGCTCGCGCGCCTGCTTGATCGCGCCGCGGTGTTCCGGTCGATCGGCGAGGTTGGTGAGCTGCTCGGGATCCCTGCTCAGGTCGTAGAGCTCCTCTGCGGGATACGGATCGGCGAAGGTCTGCCAGTGGTTCTCGTCGGTTTTCCCCTCGGCATGGGCCTGCCACAGCTCCTTGCCGGCGGGATAGGTGGTGTCGGACTCCGCGCACAGGTTCATCTGGTTGGGGAAGTTGTTGCGGATGTAGGCGAAGTCGCCCCAGCGCACGAGGCGCGAGTGGTTGCGATAGACGTGCCAGTTCTGCTCGGCGAAGACGACCTCGCGCACGGTGGCCTCGGGATCCTTGAGGATCGGCACGAAGCTCTGCCCCTGGATGCATTCCGGAATCTCGACATCCGCCAGTTCGAGGCAGGTGGCGCTGAGGTCGATGACGCTGACGAAGCTCCGCGTGACCGCGCCTTCCTTGATCAGCTTCGGAAAGTGCACGACCCACGGTGTCTTGATGCCGCTGTCGTAGAGCCGGCTCTTGGCGCGGGGGAACGGACGGCCGTTGTCCGAGCCCACCACGAGGAAGGTGTTGTCGAGGATCCCCTGGCGTTCGAGTTCGGCACGCACGAGGCCGACGAAATGGTCGAAGCGGCTGACCTCGTGGTAGTAGGGCGCGAGGTCGTCACGGGTGATCGGTCCGTCGAAGTTGTAGGGCGGCACGATCACCTCGGCGGGATCGTACTCCGGCGCGTGCTCGCTGATCGTCCAGCCCCGGTGGGCGTCGTTCGCCGCGAACCAGAAGAAGAACGGCCGGTCCTTCGGCCGGTCGCGCACATGCCCGACCCAGTCGCTGGAGCCGCCCGGACCGCCACCGCCGGTGATCTTGTCGAAGGCCCGGTCCTTCCTGCCGAACATGTGGTTCTTTCCGGCAAGCACGGTGTAGTAGCCGGCCTCGCGCAGCAGTTCCGGGAACCGGACCTGGTCGTCGGGCAGGGGCGAATGCAGTTCGGGGGCGCCGGTGTTGTGCGGGTAGCGGCCGGTGATGATGCTGCACCGCGTCGGGCTGCAACTGCTGATGGTGAGGTAGGCGCGGTCGAAGCGCATCCCGCCGGCGGCGAGGCGGTCGATTTCCGGCGTCTTGATCACCGGATGCCCGTAGCACCCGTGGTCCTCCTGCGAAATGTCGTCGGAGATGAAGAAGATGAAGTTCGGACGGGAGTCCTTCCCGGCACCGAGGACGGCGCCCGTCAGGACCATGAGCGCAAGCAGGATGGTTTTCACGTGCGGACCTTTCCAAGGGCGGCGCCCCGGGTCAAATCCTCCTCCCCCGATGCCCGGCTTTCTCCCGCCTCCCGGCAAGCTTGCGACGGCAGGCCGCGTAGCCCAGCCTGAGAGCAACGCAAAGGCCATGAAATCCATCCGCATCCCACTCACCCTCCTCGTCGCCACGACCCTCCTCGCCCTCCCGGCCGGAGCCAAGCCGCTCCAGGTCTTCATCCTCTGCGGCCAGTCGAACCTGGAGGGACATGCTCAGGTCCGCACGTTCGGCGCGATGGCGGACGATCCCGTAACCGCGCCCATCCTTGAGGAGATGCTCGCCGCGGCGGGAAATCCCCGCCCGGATCGAATCCACGGCCGACCTGCTGGGCATCAA
>CALGOH010000026.1 GCA_937957985.1 uncultured Verrucomicrobiae bacterium | reverse complement strand
CGGCGGCGGCCAGGAGACCTTGGTCGACAACATCGGCATCACCGTCGTTCCCCCGCCTGCCGCATTCGTAAAGGCCGATAACGGCGACGACCTCAACCTCGGCACGAGTTGGGTCGGCGGCACGGCACCCGGGTCCGGCGAGCTGGCCCAGTGGGACAACACCGTGACCGGTGCCAATACGACGATACTCGGCGCGGACCTGACCTGGGGCGGCATTTCAATCTCGGATCCGACAGGACTTGTGACCATCAACGCCGGCAACACGCTGACACTCGACGGTCTGGGTATCGCGATCGATATGAGCGCCGCCACCTCGGACTTTACCATAAATGCCGATCTCGCCCTGAGCGCATCGAACTTGCTCAATGTAGCGACGGGCCAGACCCTGACGCTGGCTGGTGTGGTCTCCGGCAGTCCCGGCATCGACAAACAAGGCGATGGCAACGTGGTTCTCTCCGGCGCGAACACGTACACAGGCGATACCACTGTGACGAACGGCACACTCCAATTGGGAGCTTCGGAAGTTATCCCCCACGGCGGGGGCGGGGGTGCCTCGGGCAACGTCACCGTCGATGGCACGCTCGATCTGAACACCTTCTCCGAAACCCTCAACGGTCTCAGCGGATCGGGCGTGATCGACACCGTGGCCGGCGGAACTCCGACCCTGGAAGTCGGGCACAACGGTCAGAATTCAACATTCAACGGAGTCCTACAGAATACCGCTGGAACCCTGAACCTCACGAAGTTCGGCGTCGGCACCCTCGATCTAGGTGGCGCAAACACCTACAGCGGCACGACGAACGTGACAGACGGCACACTCGAAATCAGCAACCTTGCCGCCCTAAGCGGCACCTCTGAAATTATCCTCGCCGACGGAACCGAGTTTATCACGGATCTGGACGGATTGACCATCTCCGCTCCGATCACTCTCGACACAGCCGGCACGACCTCAACCATCAGCGTGCCGATCGACGGACCGGGCAGCGGCGGTGACACCACCATGACGCTTAATGGCATGATATCCGGAGATGGCGATCTGCTGTTGACCGACCTTTCCGGCTTCGGGAACAACAGTGACGGTATCATCGTGCTGGGTGCAGCGAGCACTTATACGGGCACAACGACAATCGACACCTCAGGCTTGTTGGGTAACAACACCATCATCCGGAGCGGGATTGCGAATGCCTTGCCGGCCACCACGGTGCTGTCGCTGGAGGGTGCTGGTGGACAAGGCAGCGGGCGCCAGGTGACCTTCGACCTGAATGGAAACGATCAGACTCTCGCCGGTCTGCAGAATGTAGGACAGTTTGATCGGAAGCAGTTCGTGACCTCCACTGGGGCAGCGACACTAACCATCAACAATACTGATGATTTTTCCTTTGGCGTATCAGGCGGAGGAGACGGCTTGGCCAGGATCCAAGGCGACATCTCCCTGGCCAAGTCAGCAGCCGGCACCTTCACCCTTTCGGAAACCCAGACCTACACCGGGTCCACCACGATCACCGGCGGCACGCTTCAGGGGGAAGTGGGCGGCGGCATCGCGAACTCGGCGGTGACACTTGATTCCCTCGGAACCTATGGCGTCTTGGTCACCGACAGCGCCGAGAGCTGGACCTGCGACTCGCTCACCACCACCGGCGCCGGGACGTTGGAATTCAATTTCGGCTCCGTCTTTCCCAGCTTCTCGGTGAGCCCGATGGTCATCACCAACGCCGCGGACTTCAGCGGGGCGACCCCGCTGGTCAGCGTATTGGTCGATAGCGGACTGGCTGTCGGGACCTATCCGCTCGCAACCTGGGGCTCCCTGGCCGGAGCCGCGCCCACGGCAGTGTCAGTTTCCAACCTCGCTCCGGGGACGAGCGCAAGCCTGAGCGTGACCGGCACCACCTTGAACCTGGAAATTGTGGATTCCAGCGTTGATGTCGCCAAGGATGACAATGCCGACAATCTGGACCTGGGCAGCAGTTGGTCCGGTGGCACCGCTCCGGGACTTGCCGACACGGCAGTGTGGAACAACACGGTAACCGGCGCGAATAGCGCGGCCCTCGGCGCCGACCTCACGTGGGGCACCATCTCCATCCTGGATCCGGCCGGCCCGGTTACCATTCTGGCAGGCAACACCCTGACCCTGGCCGGCGAGCCTACGGGGATTGAGCCACTGATCGACATGAGCTCCGCCACCCAGGACCTGACGATCAATGCCGACCTGATCATGACCGAGTTCGGCTTGTGGGATGTCGCCGCCGGCCGGACCCTGACGGTTGCCGGTGCCATTTCCGGGACCTTTGGTCCAACCAAACAAGGAGCAGGCACCGCCGTCATTTCCGGGGCCAACAGCTACACCGGCGACACCAGTGTGGACGCAGGCACCCTGCAACTTGGTGCTGACAACGTCATTCCGAACGGAGCCGGCAACGGCGATGTGTTCGTCGATGGCACGCTCGATCTCAACGGCTTCTCGGATACCATCAATGGTCTCGAGAGCTTCTTCGGCACTGGCATTGTCGACAACACAGCCGCCAGCACGACCAGCACGCTGACGGTTGGTGACGACGACACATCCAGCAGCTTCGACGGCATCCTCCAGAACAGCGGAGGCACCCTGGGCCTGACCAAGATCGGCAGTG
Organism: uncultured Verrucomicrobiae bacterium; assembly: GCA_937957985.1. Taxonomy (GTDB): domain Bacteria; phylum Verrucomicrobiota; class Verrucomicrobiia; order Verrucomicrobiales; family Akkermansiaceae; genus Haloferula. The sequence goes on along the minus strand of CALGOH010000026.1, from coordinate 34,787 downwards.
GAGTGCTGACCCTCGAGGGAGCCAACACCCTGAGCGGCCCGATCGATGTGCAGGCGGGGAGGCTGGACTTCACCAATACCAATCCCTTCGACAACGCCAGCAGCCTGACCCTGGCGGGCGGGACCAGTCTCCGGCCGGAAGTGGTCGGTGCCACCATCTTCGCGCCGATCACGGTGGGTGCGGCGGCGACCGACGTCACCATCACCGGCCCCACGATCAATTCCGGCGGCAACGGGTTCACGCTCGATGGGCCGATTTCCGGTGACGGCAACCTGATCCTCGACTCTCGTGGTCCCGGCAATGCCGCCAGCACGATCGTCCTCAACGGTGCCGGCACATACGCCGGATCGACCCGGATGACCTGTTCGATCGGCACGAATTCGCGGCTCTTCGTAAGGCTGGGAACCGACAACGCCCTGCCGGTCACCACGGTGTTGACCATGGACTGCGGCGATGGTGCCGGCAGTGGACGGCAGAGCGAATTCAACCTCAACGGACACGACCAGACCCTCGCCGGATTGACCTCGGTCGTGGGCTCCAACCGGGTCCAGCGGGTGGTGAATGAAAGCCCCACCCCGGCGACGCTGACAATCAACAACTCCAGCAGCTACCTCTTCGCCGAGGAAATGGGTGACAGTCAGAATGGAGACAACAACTTCGGCCTGGCCAAGTCCGGCGTTGGGACCTTCAGCCTCTCGGGGAGCGTTCTCTTTACCGGAGACACCACGGTAAACGAAGGCACCCTCAGTCTCGGAGCGATCAACCCGAACAACGAGTCATCCACGGTCACCATCGCCGATACCGGAGCGACGCTCGACCTCGATTTCGCCGGCACCGACACGGTGGACAAGCTGTTCATCGGTGCGACGCAGATGGCGGCCGGGGTGTATGGGCCATCCGCCACCGACATCCCGCAGATCACCGGCACCGGCACCCTCACGGTGACCACGGGCCCGGTGACGGATCCCTTCGCCGACTGGGCGGACGACGGCACGCTGGGCACCGTGACCTTCGAGGGCGACACCAACGGCGACGGCGTGCAGGACGGGATCGCCTTCCTGCTCGGCGTGGCCAATCCCGACAACGATGCCACCGGCGCGCTGCCGACGGTCAGCGAGGACGGCAGCGGGGGCCTGGTGCTGACCTTCAACTGCCTGCCGACGGCCGATCGTGGCACGGCGGAACTCCGGATCGGACACAGCAGTGATCTGGGCGTCGGAGATCCCTGGGTGGCGACCGTGAACCAGGTGCCCGATGCCGACGAGCCGACGCCGGACAATGGTGTGACCTTCGTGGTCACCGGACCGAGCGGTTCCCCTTCGGTCAACAATGTGACGGCAACCATCGGCTCGTCCGAGGCCGCCGGAGGCAAGCTCTTCGGACGTCTCCAGGCCGACGCTCCCTGAGCGGAACTTCGGCTTTCACCAAATAGCCGACATCCCTCGTGGCAGACCCGCCCCGAGGGATGTTTTTGTACTCATACCAATTGCTCGAAACAACCCGACGATTTTGAGTTCACCGCCAAGACGCAAAGAACGCCAAGCTCGACTCATGGAATCTTTTGATTCCCTACCTTTGCGACCTTGGCGCCTTTGCGGTTCACTTTCCACCGATCCCTTCGAAGAGATCGAATCACCCCCCCGGGCGCCGGGACATGTACTGCACCACGGCCTCGGTGCGGGAGCGGACGTGCATCTTGGTGTAGATGTTCTTGAGGTGGCTGCGGACGGTCTCGGTGCCGATGCCGAGCTGGTCGGCGATCTCCTTGTTGGCGTAGCCCTTGGTGAGCAGGACGAGCGTTTCCTCCTCGCGGGAAGTCAATGAAACGTCGGGATCGACCGAGCCCGGCTTGCGGAACGAGGCGACCACGTGGCGGGCGATCTCGCTGGTCATCGGCGCGCCGCCGCTCAGCACGTCGAGGAGCGCGGCCCGCATGTCGGCGGGCTTGGTGCGCTTGAGCAGGTAGCCGTCGGCACCCGATTCGAGGGCGTGGAAGAGGATCTCGTCCTCGTCCGAGGCGGTGAGCATGACGATCGGAATCTCGGGATGGTCCGCCTTGAGGCGGGCGGTGCACTCGATGCCCGACATGCCGGGCAGGAAGACATCCATGAGGATCACCTGCGGGCGGAGCACGGGGACCTTGGCCAGGGCGTCCTCGGCGGAGGGACAGACGCAGGTGCACTCGAAATCCGGGAACGAGGAGATCAGGCGGCGCCAGCTTTCGCCGGTGTCCGGCTGGTCCTCGACGATGACCACGCGGATCGGCTTCTGATCTTCGGATGTCTCGGTGTTCATCGGTCCAGCAGCTCCTGTTTGCCCGCTCCCTTGGCCGCTCCGTTCGCCCGGGACGGAGCCTTCGGCAGCGGCACCTCAAACTCGACCCGGCAGCCCTCGCCGGGGCTCGATGTGATCCGGCAGCGGCCGCCGACTTCCTGCATCCCTTCGCGCATGTTGACCAAACCGTTGCGCAGCGGGTCGGCGCTTTCAATTTCAAAACCCGCCCCGTTGTCCTCGACCGTCACGGCGAGATTCGGCCCGCGCAGGTGGATGCGCAGGAAAACCTCGGTGGCTTCGGAATGTTTGGCGGCATTGTTGAGCGCCTCCTTCACCCCCAGCAGCAGGCTGCGCCGCACCGGGAGGTCCAGCGCCACGTCCGGCAGGTCCGCATCGACATCGAGCCGGCAGCGTATCGGCGATGACGCCAGGAACCGCTGGGCGTGCTTGCAGGCGAAGTTGACGAAGTCGCGGAGGGTGTCGCGGCGCGAATTGACCATCCAAACCACCTCGTCCATGGCGCTGGAGACGGCACGCGCCTTCTCGCACAGGGCCTCGAGCTTGGGTTTCGCCTTCGACTCGTCCGAGAGTTCGGTCCGGATCACCTCGCCCTCCAGGGCGAGTTCGGTGAGGCGGGCGCCGAGTTCGTCGTGGATGCCGCGCGCGATGCGTGCCCGCTCCCGGCTCAGCAGCTCCTGGGCCCGGGACTGCACGTCGAGGCGGGCCATCAGCCGCAGGCACAGCAGCACCGCGATCGCGGCCACCACCCACACCCCGATCTGGAACCATCGCGTCTGCCAGAAGCGCAGTTCCACCGGCGGCGGCACTGCGACCTTCACCAGCATCGTCGGCACGCGCTCATGCCAAACGTAGTAGGGACGCGGCAGGCGGGCGCTCACCTTGACCGCCCGTGGCCAGTCCGGAGCGGCTTCGCGGAGGGTCGTCCAGTCCGGTACGCCTGCCGGCACGACGCGCCAATCGGTGTCCGACACCATGCTGATCTCCTGTCCGTCGGCGAGTTCCACCTTCAGGCCGAACTGCATTCCGGCCTCGCGGTTGTCGTTGAACCCCTCGACCGCCACGACGTGGCGCCCGGGCCGGAGCAGTCGGCCGAGGTCGTATTCCGTGACGCTGCGCCAGTCGCTTCCGGAGCCGATCTCGCGCCCGTCGAGCATCAGGCGGTAGCCGTTGTCGACGGAGATGCGGATCCAGGCGTGCTCGACCTTCGATCCTTTCGGGATGTCGAACGCGCGCCACAGGCGGCAGGTCTGCTTGTCGCGGGTGACCGGTCCCCAGATCCACGGGCCGACGCCCCAGTCGTCGAATAGTTCCTTTTCGTTCACCCGTGCCTTGGAAGTCGGCTGGGTCGGGGTCGCGCCGATGGCTGTAGGGGAGAGCAGGCAGCCGGAGACCGCCGCCATCGTGACGACCCTGCGAATCATCGTGGGGCGGGCGGGGTTCGTGGCACGGAACCGGGTTTCCATCGAACAGGACAAGGCAACATCGGCGGCGCGGCCCGTGCAAGTCCGCATCCGGCCCCGCCCTCCCCGCGCAGGACAAATTCACCCCGTTGGGGGAATGGACGGATCCCGGATGCTTGCCTACTGTCATTACATCGTAAGATCGACCCTTTACCCAGAGATCGTGGAGAACCCATGGAAAACCCATCAGCCAAACCCGGCTTGAAACCCGTCACCACCCGACAAAATCAACGCTCCCGCAAGGGGTTTGCCCTGGTGGTCACGGTGTCGCTCATGGTGCTGCTGTCACTTCTGGCGGTCGGGATGCTTTCACTTTCCTCCATCTCCCTGCGCGGGGCCTCGTCGCGGGAAGCGGCGGCCATCGCCCGCGCGAACGCGCGGATGGCGCTGACCATGGCGATCGCCCAGTTGCAGCGCGAAATGGGGCCGGACTCGCGTATTTCGGCCCCTCATGGCGTGGGCGACGATGCCTCGGGCGGCGAACCGCACTGGACCGCCGTCTACGATGCCTGGGGATTGCCCGGGAACGACGGGGCGGCGGCCGAGGATCCCGCCTCGCGGGAAGTCGAATTCCGCGCCTGGCTCGCATCCGGGGCGGATGCCGGTGGCTCGGCCGGCGCGGAGAACCGCATCCCGCTCCTTTCCCGCGGCAGCCTCGGGTCCGCGGCGGAGCCGGAGGATGAGATCCGCGTGCCGGCGCTCAACGTGGTGGATGCAGGCGAGCCCGGCCGGGTCGCCTGGTGGACCTCCGACGAGGGCGCCAAGGCGAAGATCAACGCCGGTAGGGATGACGAAACCTTCGGTCTTTCGGATTCGCTTTTCCATGCCCAGGCACCGCCGCACGCCGAACATCGCACCTTCGCCGAGCTGGAGGACTTCGAATGGAAGCCCGGCCAGCGGGCGATGGCCCTGAGCCGGGCGCAGGTCGAGCTCGCCGCGGAGCTTCCGCAGGCCGGCCTCGGCGGCTCGGTGCACGATCTCACCGTCTGGTCGGCCGGATTGCTCACCGACGTCCGCTCCGGACGGCTGAAGCGGGACCTCAGCAACCTGCTTTCCCGCCCGGTCGAAAGCCTGGAGGACATGCCGCTCTATCTGGCCGACGGCCGGATGAACCGGTGGACCTTCAACGACAACGGCTCCGTTTCCAACGCCTCCAACATCCCGAACCAGCCGGGCACCAACAGCGCGAACGAGTGGGGGATCAACCTCGAGGAACTCCACCTCTTCCACAATATCCACCGCGAACTCGACTGGAGCGGCAACGTGCCGAGCCTGAAGATGGAGGACACCCGCGAGGAGGTGGTCGATGACCGCTACTATCTCTACAAGCGTCCGGTCATCGACGCCGTGCAGTTCATCCTTTCGCTGAAGGCGGAATCCATGGGTGGGGGCAACTACCGGATGGTCGCGATGCTCGACGGCATGGTCGCCATCTCGAATCCCAACGACGTCCGGATCGTCTGGCCCGCCGGCCTCATCCTGCCGGTGCAGCTTCAGAACGTGCCCTACAGCCTGCAGTGGAACATCCGCAAGGAGGATGGTACCCGGAACACCCAGAAGGCATCCTCCGCCGACTTCGGGCTTTTCGTCGGCCGCGTCTCCGGCGGCACGACAGGTCGCTCGGAAGGCTTCGTCCTCGAGCCCGGCGAGGCCGCGGTCTTCGGCTCGACCTCCGGCAGCGGCCCCCAGCTCGACCTCCGGCGAGGCTTCGTGCCCAGCGGCGGGGTGCGCATCAATCCGAGTTCGAACAACGGCTGGGACCTGAGGGCGACGAACCTCAAGCCGAACGACCGGATCGATTTCACGCTGACCAAGGGGGATACCGGCTACGCGGGAACGTACACCTACTACAACGCCTGGATCGGTGACCGCCGCACCGGGGGCAACGCCAAGGGCTGGCAGATCGACTCCTGCAGCCTCAACAGCGGAAGCGGCATCGACAACGAGACGATGAACGAACTGCTGATCTCGCCGATCCGTCCGCCGCAGGTCCGCCCGGTGAGGGATTTCATCAACAGGCCGCAGCCGTTCATGATGATCAGCTTCCTGCGGAACGTGGAGCGCGACTCCGGAGCCATGCCCCGCGACGCGTTCGCTTCGCGGCCCTTCCAGCTCTGCGAGTCGGCGAAGGGGTGGAGCGGCTACTCTCCCAACACGGTGCTGCCCTCGCTCCATGCCAACCAGCGGATGATCACCGCCGAACCGCTCAACTACCAGTTCCGCACCATGGCCGCCGGAGCCGGAGGCCGCCACGTCTACCATGGCGGCGGCCGCCAGCCGAATCTCGGAGGCAGCTTTTACGTGATCCGCCGCCGCGTCCCGTTCGCTCCGCCCCTCTCGCTGGGGGCCTTCGAGAATGCGATCGCCGCCGGCTTCGCCGAACGCTTCAAGGACGCGCCGGCGATCGGCCCCGATCCCTACCCTTCGGACGCGATGGCCTTGAGCGGTGACCGCGCGGCGACGCCGAGCGCGTCGAAGGTGATCGGCAATTCGTGGGCTTCCCCCTTCCTCGAGCCCGACGTGGTCTTCCGTCCTCCGACGGGCAGCAGCGCGCCGGACAAGCGGGCCGCGACCGATCCTTCCTGGATGGCCAACACCGCGCTCTGGGACACCTGGTTCCTCTCCGGCATCGTCGATGGCTCCGGTGCCGGCTCGCCGTATTTCACCGACACGCGGACGCCGGCCCGTCAGTTCCGGGATCTCGTCGAGGGCACGGGCAGCCTGCGCAACACCCGCTTCCTCTTCCATCCCCACCAGCCCGCCGAACAGGCCATCGAGGAGTTGTTCGATGGCGACCAGCTCAAGCCGGCCGCCCTTTCCAGCCTGGCGAAGTACCTGCTGGTCGACGGGGCGTTCAACGTCAACTCGACCTCGGTCGAGGCCTGGACCGCCGTGCTCGCCAGCGTCCGTGACCAGGAACTGCTCAAGGCGGGCGGGGGGACCGAGGCATTCGAGCATCCCTTCGGCACGCTGGGGTACGCCGTCAGCGACGCGACCTCCGGCACCACCGGGGACTGGACCGGCCTGCGCGACCTGGACGAGCAACAGATTGGGGAGCTTGCCGCCGCGATCGTCGAGGAGGTGAAATCCCGCGGTCCGTTCCTCAGCATGGCCGACTTCGTGAACCGCCGGCCCGATGGCGACGAGTCCGGCCACCGGGCCCTCGGAGCGCTGCAGGCGGCGATCGATTCGGTCGGGCTGAACCAGGGCCAGGCCGCCGCGGGCAGGAGCGTCGCCCCCGCCGATTTTAATCCGCTGCCCGGGGGCGGGGTGGATTCCGAACCGGCGCCGGCCCGCGCCATCGGCAGCCCCGGCTACCTCAGCCAGGCCGGACTGCTCACCGCGTTCGGTTCGCAGATCACCGTGCGCTCCGACACCTTCCGCATCCGCGCCTACGGCGATTGCCGCGATGCTTCCGGCAAGGTGCTTTCCCGCGCCTGGTGCGAGGCCGTCGTCCAGCGGCAGCCCGAGTATCTCGACCCCGCCGACGCGCCCGAGGCTCCCACCTCGTCCGGCAATCCGCTCGGCTCCGTCAACGAGCGTTTCGGCCGGCGCTTCGAAATCCAGGGATTCCGGTGGCTCGCGGCGGAGGAGGTCTGATCAGGCTGCGAATGATGAACCGCGAATCCATCGGCCAGCGAACGGGCGGCGCTCATCCGCAGCCTGCGTCGTCCCCGCAACTCATCTTGATATCGCGTCCGTTCGTGATGAGCTTTCCCTCCTAGGATCGATCATGTCATTCCGCTCCCTTCCACTGCTCGCCTCCGCCGCCATCGCGCTGGCGGGGCTGTGCCATGCCGAGCCCGAAGCCGGAAGCAAGCCCGAGGCCCGCAAGGACAAGGGTCCGATGCTGCGCTTCATCATCGTTTCCTGCCCGGAGGACCAGGGCCCGCTCAGGATCATGTCGAAAAACGACGAGGGAGAATGGCGGCAGCACGCTGAATTTGAAGCACGCCCCTCGTTCATCACCGATTGGATGCCGGTGATCGCCGGCAGGCTCCATCTCACCGTTTCCAGCCCGGAGCAGCCGGTTCCGGTCGGCAGCCTGACCTATCCGGCGGACACGCGGCGCGCGATCGCCGTCCTTTTCCACGACCCGAAGAAGAAGCAGTACCGGGCGGAAGTCATCGATCCGGCGAAGGCCGGCTTCCGCAAGGGCTCGACGCTGATCGCGAACTACTCGCGCCAGGCCGGGGCGGTCTCGCTCGGCGACGGCCTGATGCGCGTCGATCCCGGCGGTCGCCGCGTGGCCACCCCGCGCACCGATGCCAACGGCATGTACCGGATGGTCGCCTCCTACGCCCGGCCCGGGGAGGAACCGGTGCTGTGCTACGACCGCTTCGTCGCCGCCAATCCCGACGCCCGCGACATCATGTTCCTGCTGCCCGATCGGACCCTCGGCATGAGGGTGTTCAGGCTTTCGGAGTTCGGTCCGTTCGAGTGATGACGGGCCCCGGCGGCCGACCCGGTCCAGCCACCCGGAGTTCGCCGGCACGGTCTTCACGGCGGAGACGCGCGGCTGGTGGCGCGACGCTTCCGTGTCGCCCGTCGAACAGGGCAACCACTGGAACCTAAACGGCGAGAGCTACTGGCTGATCGGGAAAGCGATGGACGAGGGGATGGCGGGATTGCTGTCACCCCCTTGAAGCCAGGCGGATGGCGTTGAGACCGCCGAATTATCCCGCTACAGAGGTTGACCCCTGGAGGGTCAGAGAACTGGCCTCCTTTTTCCTTAGAAGACGGAACGGTGTGTGCTATCCCGATTTGACCGTCGATGAACGACGGAGAAACAAGCACCCCCGGCATTCAGTGAAGATCTCAGACTGTTTAGTCATCGCGCTTCTCTCAAGCGTGTTCACTGCACACGGAACCGACCAGTTCAAGCTTACCTCCACCAATACGTAATGCCATGATGACGATCAAACATGCAGCGATTCTCGCGAGCCTCTCGTGGTTCACGACGGCCCAGGGAGGCCCTCTGAAAGTCGATTTTTCGACGGCGGCGGGGACACAAGCCGGCTGGGAAGCGATCGGCGGAACCGGCAGCCCCAGCGGAACGTTTTCGGGATACACGGACCTCGCCGCAGGCGACATCACCGTGAGCCTGGCGAATATCGGTTTTGACCGCCTTTACAAGAACGGGACGTCCGGCCCGGCCGATAACTTTCCGGAGACCGATCTTGATGCGATGTATAGCGATCTCTTGTTCCGGAACAATGATGCTGCGACTGTGGATGTCACCATCAGTGGCCTCATGGCCGGCACCTACCAGATCACGACCCACCATCTGAACGCGCCGAATACTCCGACCCAGTTCGACTTCATCATCACCGATGACAATGGGACAACCACGATCGGCAACTACGCCATGGGCCTTGGAAACACTTCTTCCTTCAATCCGACCGTCATCACGGTCCTTGTCGAGTCGAACGGCACGGATGACATCGTCATCCAGATGGATGCGACGCAACTTGGCACGGGTGGCAACACCGGAGGCTGGTTCGGGTTCAATGGTCTGGAAGTGAGGGTTCCACCCACCGGGTTCCAACTCGATTTCGACAATGGCTCTCCGGTTCCTCCGGGCAATACCCAATCCGGTTGGGAGGCGTTCAGCGAGACTGCCGATTCCAACAACAAGACCCTGAGATATCCCGGATACCCGGCCCTCGCGGCCGGCGACATCACGATTACGACGAGCGGTGTGGAATTCACCCGCAACTACAACAACGGTGGCAGTGCGGCCCCTGATTTTCCGGGAACGGATCTCGACCGAGTGTACAATGACATGATTCTTGTGAACAATGTCAACGATACCTTCGACATATCCATCGGAGGCCTCAACGCAGGGACCTACCAAATCACCACCCATCACCTCACCGAGGGAATCTCCTTCCCGTCGGGGAAGTCGAAGTTTGATCTACTAGTTACCGATGCGGACAGCCCGGCTTTTTCTCAAGACGAGGGCAACTTTACGATGGGTGCCGGGGACGGAACGACATTCGCTTCTCCTACCGTTGCCACTTTCAGTGTCACTTACAACGGGACGGATCCTGTGGTTCTCAGATTTGTAATAACTGAAGAGGCGGCGGGTGGAGCGCAGGGAGCCTGGGTCGGCCTCAACGGTTTGGAGGTCGTGCCTGACCCATCGGTCGTCTTGTGGAACTTCACCTACAACTCCACCACGGGCAGTGCCGAGGTGAGCATCGCCGGGGCCGCCAACACCAACTACAAGCTGATCGAGGCCGATGACCTTGATTTCTCGAATCCCGACCAGAATCCCATTCCGCTGACCGGTGCCACGGTGGGCACTCTGGATGGCGACGAGGTGACCACCGACGGCAGCGGCAACGCGACCGTGCAGTTCAATCTCGGCACGGCGAAGGATGCCACCTTCCTCCGGGCTGAGTCGGTGCCCTGAACCCTGAAAGTCAGCGCTTTGTTCGCTCTTCGAGCAGCTCCAGCATCGCCTCGCCCATCGCCTTGCCGATCTCGAGATAGCTCTGGGCGTGGCCCTTGTAGCGGTCGCGCCCGCCGGGTGAATCATCGACCGGGTGGCACATCGGACGGGTGTCGATACTGATGACGTTGCCAGCGAATTCGGGATACCGCTCCGGATTCCCGACCGCCATCTGTGCGTCGAAGACCTGCTGCTGGTTGGGCGTCATCGTGCCGTCGGACCGGGCGAGGGCTCCGACGACGACCGGAAGCTCCGGCGCATCGAGATCCTTGCGCAGATCGCGGATCAGGTTCGTGAGGTGGGTTTCGTATTTCGCCGCCTTCGACTCCCAGTCGCCGTCCGCCATCCCCTGGAACCAGATAAGGCCTGCAAGCTCGGCACCGTCGCTGACGTCTCCCGGGAAGATCCGCTCCAGCTCCCCGCCGAGCGCCTTCCTCACGCCATCGACCAACTCGAGGTAGGCCTGGCCGTTGAGCAGGTAGCGGTCGAGTTCCAGCCACTCGTCCATGCGGTCGAGGCCGTTCCAGGTGTCCTCGGCGTTGCCCGGGTTCTTGAAGACGACCGCCTTGCCATCGAGGTTCTTCTCCACACCCTTCCAGTAGCTGCCGGTGATCGAGTCGCCGATGAAAAGGACGCGGGGCAGGGGTTTCGTCGGATTTTCCCGTGTCTCCAGCGCCGCGAGTACGGTCTCGGTGACCTTCGGCGCGAGGTTGCCGACGCTGTGGACGTTGTTGGTCTTGGGAAAACCCTGACGGCGGGTCTCGGCATTGAGGTCGTTGATGATGACCCCGTTCTCATTCATCACTTTTTCGGCCACCCGGTTGTAGGCGTCCTCGTCGCCGTTGGGTTTGCCTTCCTCGCCCTCCCACACCGGCGTCACCGAGCCCCAGATCAGGGTGGCCCCGGTTGCCTTCATCTTCGCCACCAGCGTGCGGAGGTTCTTTTCGAAGTCTTCGGGCGAGGTCGTGTTGACGCCGGAGAAGTACTTTGACGAAGCGTCACGGTAGGTGGCGTCCCAGACGCCGAAGTTGAAGTGGATCACGTCCCAGCTGCCGCCGTGATCGGAGCCGCCGCCGCTGGACGGCGGGCGGAAGTCGTGGCTCAAGTCACGCGACCCGCGCTGGAACCAGATCGGGTGGCGCGTGGCGAAGCGCAGGATCATCACCGGCTCCTCGATGGCTTCGCCGAGCAGGTGACCGAGCATCAGATCGACGCCCATCCGCGGGCCCTTCTCGCCGCCGTGGTGGAAGTCGGTCACGACCCGCAGCGGCCGGGCCGGAGCCTCGGTGTTGTTGTGGAGCGGGTGGGCGTCGTAGAGGAACACATCGTCCCGCGTGATCCACTTGCCGTCCTTGTCCTTGAGAAAGGCGCAGTCGGGATCTTCCGCGACCACCCCCTCGAGCGTTCCCGGCTTCCCCTCGGCCGCAACCACGCCCTCTTCCAGCACGCATTCGTCACCGGCGAGGATGAAGACCTGTATGGGCTCGGCTGCGAGCGATGTCAGGGCGACGACGGTGGCGAAGGATGGAATGAGGATGGCCTTCATGGGATCGGTGGACGTGCCACCTCAGGTTGGGGATCGTTTGCAGGCTTTCAAGCGTCAAGGGTGTGGGTTCTTCGAAGGCTCCGTTGACGCCTGGAAAACTCCCGGGTCTCCGCCCGTATGCATCTCGTGCCCGTGATGATGACCTCCTTCCCGACCCGCCGCCGATTTCTCCGCACCGGTGCCCTCGCGCCGCTCGCCTGTTCGCTCGGCCGATCCGCCCTCGGCGCCGAAGCCGCCTCGTCCCTCAAGCCCGGGCCACCGCCCATGCCGGGAGAGGGCTCGTTCACCCTCGCCGTGCTGCCCGACACGCAGAAGTACTGCCACGCGAACCCGGAGAACTTTCACGCCCAGACCCGCTGGATCGCGGAGAACCGCGAGGCCTGCAGGATCGAGGCGGTGCTGCATCTCGGGGACATCACCGACCACAACACGCCCGCGCAGTGGGAGGTGGCGCAGGCGGCGATGAACCGGCTCGACGGTCACCTGCCCTACTTTTTCGTCCCGGGAAACCACGACTACAGCAAGGGCGGGCGTGCCACCGACCGCACGACGCTGCTCGACGATTATTTTCCGGTCGCCAAGTTCGGGGCGCTGCCGACTTTCGGCGGCACCTACGACAAGGAACCGGCGAGCATGACGAACAGCTACCACCTGTTCTCGGCCGGCGGTCGGAAGTTCGTGGTGATCGGGCTGGAGTTCGGCCCGCGGGCGGATGTCGTCCGCTGGGCGAACGAGGTGGCCGCGAAGCACGCCGACCGCGAGGCGATCCTGATCACCCACGCCTACACCTACTTCGACGACACCCGCTACGACTGGAAGAAGTATGGTGCCAGGCAGAGTTGGAATCCGCATTCGTACGGGGTCGCGAAACAGAGTGGTGGGGACGTGATGGACGGCGAGGAACTGTGGCGGAACCTGGTGAGCCGGCACGAGAACTTCATCCTCACGCTCAACGGACATGTCCTGCAGGATGGTCTCGGAAGGGTGACCAGCCGGACTCCGAGCGGACGCGAGGTGCATCAGTTGCTCGTCAACTTCCAGATGAAGCCGAAGGGTGGGGACGGCTGGCTGCGACTGCTGGAGTTCACGCCGGAGCGAAAGGTCGAGGTGTATGACTACTCGCCCGTGCTCGGGCTGACGAATCACGGTGCCCAGAACCGTTTCACCCTGGATCTGGCAAAGGTCGGATCACCGCAGGCGCGGTAGGCTCCGGATCGCGCTCCAGCCCATCGCGACGAAGACGAAGGTGGCAGCCCATACTTGCTAATATGGGTGTATGGGTCCATGCTTCCAACATGAAGACCACGATCGAGATCTCCGATCATCTGCTTGGCCGGGCCAAGGCCCTGGCGAAGCAGCGTGGCGAGACCTTGCGAGGGCTGACCGAGCGTGGATTGACGATGGTGCTTGAGGCGGAAGAGGAGCGCATCGCAAAGGCAGTCGAACCGGTGACCTTTGCGGGGGAGGGTCTTTCGCCCGAGTTCGAGGGTGCCGGCTGGGCTGCGATTCGGGATGCGGCCTACGGGGAGCCGGAGTCACGATGATCGCGGTGGACACCAACCTGCTGGTGTATGCGCTGCGTGAGGATTCCCCCTTTCACGCGGCGTCCCTGCGGGTCCTGACCGAACTTGCCGGCTCCGGTCGGCGTTGGGCGATTCCGTGGCCCTGTGTGCACGAGTTCATTGCCATAGCCACCCATCCGCGGATCTATCGGCCTCCGACCCCCCTGAGCGTGGCGTGGGATGCGCTGAATGCCTGGTTCCGGAGTCCCCTGCTCGAACTCCTTAACGAAGGTCCCGGATACTGGGACACGCTCCAGCGAATCGCGACGAGCGCGAAGGTGACGGGGCCCCAGATCCACGATGCGCGGATCGCCGCGCTGTGTCTGCACCACGGGGTGCGGGAGCTTTGGTCGGCGGACCGGGACTTCTCGCGCTATCCGCAACTGGTCGCCAAGAATCCGCTGGCGGAGGGGGACTGATGCCTACTTCGCCGCTTTCTTCAGCTCGCGGAAGCGCTGGCGCATTTCCTTGAGCTTGTCGGCGTGTTCCGGACTGCCGGCCAGGTCGTTTTCTTCTCGCGGGTCGGCCTTGAGGTCGAAGAGTTGCTCGAGATCGGCCTCGGGCCAGAACATGTACTTCCAGTCCTTGCGCACCAGCGCCTCGGAGGCGGGGATGAAATCGGCGTCGCGCAGGGTCGGGTGTTCGTAGAAGAACTCGTCACGCCATTCGGGCGGGGTTTCCTCGAGGTAGAGCGGGGCGATGTCGGTTCCCTGCATCCCCTTGGGCACGGGCAGCCCCGCGGCGGCGAGGAAGGTGGGGGCGAGATCGACGTTCAGGGTGAAGGCGTCGTCGGTCGTGCCCTTCTTCGACTCCGCCATCCGGGGATCGCGGATGATGAGCGGCACGCGGATGCTTTCCTGGTGGGGGTACCACTTGTCGGCGAGTCCGTGCTCGGCGTGGTAGTAGCCGTTGTCGGTGGTGAAGACGACCAGGGTGTTGTCGAGCACACCCTGCTTTTCCAGTTCCGCGATTACCTTGCCGCAGGTGGCGTCAACCTCGGTCGCGAGCCGGTAGTAGTTCTTCATCATCCGCTGGAATTTCTCCGGCGTGTCGAAGCGCCAGTGCCAGCGGTTGCGGCCCTCGTTCTCCTCGTCGAAGAAGTCGGGCAGGCGTTCCCACGATTCCTGTGTCGCATTCGGCGGCACGGGGATGGTGATGTCGGTGTAGAGCTTCATGCTCTGCGGCTGCGGCAGGAACTGGTCGGGGTGGCTGTCCTCGGCGTGGGTGGCGAAAAAGCACACGGTGAGCATGAAGGGCTTGTCTTCCGGACGTGTGCGGAGGAACTCGAGGGCGTCCTCCTCGTTGCGCCGGGTGACGTGGATCTTCCGGCCGTCCTCGAGCTTGTACCAGTGCTTGCCGAAATACTGGGTGGCGAAGTCGAACTTGTCCTTGGGGAACGGCTTGTTGTGCCACTTGCCGACGTGGCCGACGTGGTAGCCGTTGGCGCGGAAAATGCCCGGATAGGTTTCCTCCCAAGGCGTCTTGAACATCTCGAAGCTGCGGCAGCCGTGGCGCGACATCCACTGGCCGGTGTAGAGGCTCGCCCGGCTGACGCCGCAGATCGAGGTCGTGACGCAGTTGGAGGTGAAGCGCACGCCCTGCTCCGAAAGGCGGTCAAGGTTCGGCGTCTGCACGACCGGGTTGCCGGCGCAGCCGAGCGTGTCGTGGCGCCAGTCGTCGGCGAAGAGGACGACGACGTTCATCGGCTTCTCGGCGTGCAGCGGGGCGAGCAGGGCGAAGAGTAGAAAAAGACGGGTCATGGGATCGGGCATCGCCGGATCTTGGCCGGGTATCGGGCTGATGCCAAGGGGCATCCGGGGGTCAGGAGAACGTCGTGGATGAGCGGGAGCTTTCGGTTGGCCTTCATCCATTCCGATGCGCAGGAAATGGCGGAATCCGCGAAGGTCCGGGGTCGTCCGTCGGGGTATCTGGAGGAACGCCATGAAAGTGCCCGTTTTCCTCCTTCCTGCCATGATCATCCCGGCTGTCGCGGCGACCGACCCTTTGGAAACAAGCTTCCGCGAGCTGCCGATGGACGTCCGCCGCCTCACCGGGCCGCTTTTCTGGCTCCACGGCGATGAGAATGAAACCCCGGAGCGGCTGCGGAGCTATCTTGAAAGGGTCGCCGAGGGGGGCAACGGATGCTTCACCGCGGAGTCCCGTCCGCACCGCGACTGGCTGGGTCCGGGCTGGTATCGCGACCTCGGGATCTGCCTCGAGCAGGCGAAGAAACTCGACATGGAAATGTGGATCTTCGACGAGCGCTGGTGGCCGAGCCAGTCGATCGGCGGCAAGGTGCCGCCGGAATACGCCGCGAAGTCATTGGTCGCCGAAGCGGTCGAGGTCGAAGGGCCGGATGTCTTCGAGGCCGGCGGTCACGCGGGCGCGCGCCACATCGCGACGGTCGCCGGACGGATCAATGACGAGCAGGAGGTCGAGGGCGACAGCCTCATCGATCTCGGACCGTTCATCACCGGCGGAAAGCTCGAGTGGAAGGTGCCGGCGGGTCGCTGGCGGGTCATCCGCTTTTCCCATGATCTCGCGCCGGGTCTCGCCCAGGGTGGTGGAAAGGATCTCAGTGTGGACGGCGCGAGCCGCGACTGCGTCGAGTGGTTCCTCAAGACGGTCTATCAGCCGCATTTCGACCACTTCGGTGACGACTTCGGCAAGCAGATCCCCGGGTTCTTCTATGACGAACCGGAGACCCGCGGCGACTGGGGAACGGAACTCGATGTGGTCCTGGAGGAGTGGGGTGTTGATTGGAAGAAGGCCTACGTCGCCTACAAGTTCAAGCTGGCCGGCGATGACGACACGGCCGCGCGATACCAGTACATGGAAGCACTCGCCGAGGCCTGGGGCCGCGCGATGTACGGTGGGATGACACAATGGTGCGAGGAGCGCGGTGTGAAGTCGATCGGCCACTTCATGGAGCATCGCATGCTCTACGTGCATCCGGACTACTGCGCGGGCGACATGATGCGCCTGCAGAAGTACAGCTCGATGGGCGGCATCGATCTGGTGTGCCGGCAGATGTATCCCGGGCAGCGTCCGCACTCGATCTACCAGACGCCCAAGCTCGGCAGCTCGATCTCCCACGTCTACGGAAAGCCCGACGACGTCGCGATGTGCGAGATCTTCGGCGCTTACGGGCAGGTCCTGAGCTACTCCGAGATGAAGTGGCTCGCCGACCAGCACCAGGTCCGCGGAATCAACTTCATGATCCCGCATTCGTTCAACCCGAAGGCACCCAACGACCGCGATTGTCCGCCGTACTTCTTCGACGATGGTCGCGAGGACCGCTGGCCGCTCTACCGCGTGTGGGCGGACTACTCGACCCGCCTGAGCCTGATGCTGAGCGGCGGGCATCACGTCTGCCCGGTCGCCATCCTGTTCAGCGGAAATGCGAAGCGCGTCGGTGACTACACCACGCCCGAGGACCTGACCACCGCGCTGCAGGACGCGTGCTACGACGCCGACTGGCTGCCCTTCGAGGCCTTTGAGAATCTGACCACGCTTGAGGACGACCGGGTGGCGCTTCATGGCGAACGCTACCGGGTGTTGGTCGTGCCGCCGACCGACGTGATCCCGCGCGCCACGCTGGCGAAAGCGAAGGCCTTCTTTGATCAGGGCGGGGTGGTCCTCGGCTACGGCCGGCTGCCGTCGAAGTCCGGCACGGTCGGGACTCCCTCCTCGGAGATTGTGAAGCTGCGTCGGTCGATATGGGGGGACGACCTGAAACCCTCGTCGGCCGCCACCAACATCAACAGCGCCGGTGGGCGTGCCTTCATCCTGCCCGAAAAGCCCGACGCCGCCCTGCTTGCCGCGGTGCTGCACGGGGAGGCCGGCGTGGCGCCGGTGGTCGAGGTGCTCGAAGGCGACACCGGCGGCTGGCTGCATGTCCTGCACCGGGTGAAGGACGGGCGTGACGTGTTCTTCATTTGCAACCAGGACCACCAGGGGGCGGCGAAGGACTTCCGCCTGAGGATCCGCACCGGCGGCCACCCTGAGATCTGGGACGCGATGCGCAACGAGATCACCTCGGTGCCGGTGACCCGGGACGAAAAGGGTGTCTCCTTTCCCCTCACCCTCGAGCCGATGGAGAGCGTGCTGGTCGTCTGCCAGTCCGAGGAGCGACCCCTTCCCGCGCGCCTAACAGATTCCACGGTGGCGGCCGCCACGGTCATCCCGGTCCCCAACGGCGCGCACTCGGCGGCACCTTATTCGGGCAGCTTCGAGCTTCCCGATCCCGCCGGTTCGCGTGTGTTCGTCGAAGTCGAAGGTCCGACCACCGAGCCGGCCGGCCGCGTGGTCGTGAACGGCATCGAAGCCGGAGGCTTCATCGGCCGCCCTTATCGGCTCGATGTCACCCGTCATGTCAAGCCCGGCAGGAATACGCTTCAGGTCAGGCCCTTCGCGCCAACCACCGCAAGGATTCTGGTGTTGCCGTGACGGCGCGGGGGACCGGCCCGCCTGCGTGTGGAACGGTCCGGCGCCACCGCCGGCGTCAATCAACCGGGGCACGACCGTTCCGCCGGGACGCGGGAATTCCCTTTCCGTGGCCGTGGGTACTGGATAGAAGCGGGATGATGAAGACTTCGCTCCCGACCTTCGCCGTGATGTTCGTCGTCCTGTCCGCCACCACCGCCTGGGCGGGCGGAAGCATCGGCTGGGAGGTGGTGCAGAAGCAGATGGCCAAGGAAGACGCCTTCATGGCGAAGTTCGTGGCGAAGCATTTCGAAGTCAGTCCGGTGGGGAGCGGCCTCAGGATCGGCAGGCACATCGAGGTCGATGAGGACTGGGAGCCGTTCCGCTTGCCGCCGTTCGAGTTCACGGCCAAACCGAAAGGCGAGGCGGGTGAGCCCACCCTGCTTCTGACACTCGACGTGTTGGAGGGTGATCACTGGCAGGTGACCATCCGGCAGAAGCCGGTGGAGGACTGAGAATCGTGCCGGCCCGGACCTCGGAGTTTGATCTCGGTGAAGCTGACGAAGAGCTTGAGCTTCGGGATCCAAGGACCGTTCGACAGGTCCGACCAACTCCCGCTCGTGACCGCCTCCTGCCACACCTGATCGTAGTTCTTCTGGTCCGAGTACAGGAAGACGATCCGGTAGGTTCATTGATCGGCAGGCTTCCCGAGCACCACGTCGTCGTCGGTGAAGAGTTCGCGATCCGGGCCGGCGGAGCGGAGCTCGAGATTGCGGGCGGCGAGGGGGTGGACGAAGACGGGCGTGCCCCAGCGGTCGAGGATGCGTCCGTCGGGACCGAAGACCCGGTGGTCGGCGGGGACAAAGCGCTGGCGGTAGGCGTTCTCGCCGCGCAGCGCGGCGGCGAGGTCCCCGTTGCCGCCGATGGAGTAGCCGGCGTGGTTTTTGACGATGGAGAAGTAGCCGGAGATCACCCGGTCGAGCGCGCGCAGGTCCTCGATCGGTTCGCTGAACGGGTCGCCGTAGGTCGCCAGCAGGGCTTCGCCGGGCAGAGGGCCGTCGCCGGTTTCGGTGAAGACGTCGATGTCGCCCCCGGCGGGCGGGGACGGCGGTGGAGCGGGCGGCTTTCTCCCGTCCCGGTCGATCAGGAGGGGAATGAGGATCGCCACGATGACGGCGACCGGAAGAAGCCATCGGGCACGCATGGTTCAGGCGAGGAAGCCGACGGGATTCGAACTACTGGACGGGTCGTAGAAGTTCGTGATGTTCGGCAGCACGGTGTCCATGTCGCCGTTGCTCACGCCGAACCAGCGCAGGAGCTCGCAGAAGTACTCGTCG
This sequence comes from uncultured Verrucomicrobiae bacterium, assembly GCA_937957985.1. GTDB lineage: Bacteria > Verrucomicrobiota > Verrucomicrobiia > Verrucomicrobiales > Akkermansiaceae > Haloferula. Next base: position 15,705 of record CALGOH010000026.1, on the reverse strand, counting down.
ACCGAAAGCTTCGGGAAGATGCGGCCGCCGCGGCCGATGTCGTCGGGTCCGTCGATCGCGAGCGACGGGAAATGCCCGAGGATCCGCCCGCCGGCGACGGGGCCACCGAGGACCATCTGGTTGGCCGACCAGGCGTGGTCGGTGCCCTGGCCGTTCGAGCGCAGCGTGCGACCGAAATCGGAGGCGGTGAAGGTGATGACGTCGTCGGAGAGCCCGAGCTGGTCCATGCACTGCTGGAAGGCGAAGAGCGCCTGGTCGAGCAGCGAGAGCATGCCGGCCTGGGTCACGAGCAGTTCGTTGTGGTGGTCCCAGCCGCCGAATTCGATGAAGATCGTCTGGCGGTGGAGCTTGAGCCGGTCGCGGATGGCGATGGTGCGCACCGCGGCGGCGAGGTTGCGGCCGACCGGGTTGTTGGGGAAGCCGGCGCTGTCGATGACCGCGTTGACGTCGGTTCCGTCGATGCTTCCCGGGTCGTCGAAGTGGGTCTGGAAATCCTCGCCGCGGGCGATGCTGTTGGCGGTGATGCGGCCGTGGGTCCGCTGGAAGAGGTTTTGGTAGTGCTCCTCGAGCGGGCTGTCGACGGTCGAGCTGATCGCCGCCTGCTTGGCCTGGTGGGCCGGCTGGTTGCCGCTGGCGCCGGTGAAGGTGAGCGCGCCGTCGCTGGTGATCACGAACTGCCCCTCGCTCTCGCCGATCTGGAAGGTGGAGTTGCCGGAGAGCGAGAAGTTCATCGGCATGTAGTAGCCGCCGGTCTGGTCGGTGTTGAGGGTCGAGTGGATCACGTCGGCGCAGCGGCCCGCCCAACCGGTGAGGATCTGCATTCCCTGGGGCACCGAGGTCTGCCACTGCTCGGTCTGGTCGCGGTGGGAAAAGAGCGCCTGTGGGAGATCGACGAGCCGCTGCAGGTAGGCGTTCTTGTCCGGGATCGGCTCGACGAGGGTGCCGATGTTGGCGAGCAGGCTGAGCCGGCGCTGGTTCGGGTTGCCGCCGAGGCCGTTGAACATTTCCGCAATCCGCGGGCACGAGGGATGGATCCCGTAGCTGCGGCCGAAGGAGTCGGTGAAGTCGAGCGGGATGAGCTGGTGGCGCGGGATGGCGAGGTTGGTTCGGGCCGCGGCATACTCGTCGTAGGGCCCCGGCTGGTCCATCGGCACGAGGAAGTTGAAGGTGTCGCAACCGCCGCCGAGGAACAGGCAGACCAGCGCCTTGCGGGTGCCGGCCGCCTCGCCGTTGGCGGCGGAGGCGTGGTTGGCCATGGTCAGGTTCAGCAGGGTCGAGAGGACCGAGGTCGAGCCGATCGCGGCGCAACTGGCTTCTCCGAGGAATTGTCGGCGGGTGCGCATGGTGGTGGATGGAAGATGGTGGATGGGCGATGAGCGGGAATGGCGGGGGCGGATGACGCATGGGTCGGGCTTTCAGCCCTCGGGGTTCTTCGCGGTGGCGGGGTTCCCGGGGCGTTGCCCCCGGGCTGGTATGAGGCGGGCCGTTGGTCCTTTTGGGAGTCAGGAGTCGGAACTCGGAACTTGGAACTTGGAACTTGGAACTTCAGCGCGTCAGCGCTGCGTGGCTCCTTCGGGTGAGTTGATGGTGGTCCAGAGGGCCACGACGACCTTGTCCTTGTCGGTGAGGTCGGGTTCCGCGGCGAAGGCGTCGAGGATGGCGGTGCGGGTGCGGGCGCTCATGTTCCCGGCACATAGCAGCAGGTTGACGCGGTCGATCAGGGTGACGTCGTCGCCGGCGATCGCAAGCAGGTCGTCGTGTGCGGGGTCGAAGCGGATCTGCCAGCCCGACCGGAATCCCTCGTTGAGGTAGTCCCACAGCAGGTTCGGGAAGGAGATCGCCGAGTAGGAATCGACGATCTGGAAGCCGGGGCTGACGAGTCCGGCGTTGCGGATCTCGCCGGGTGCCTGGTACTCGGGCGTGAAGAAGTTGAACACGCTCGGCGAAAGAAGCGGCTCCTGGAAACTATAGGCGTAGTAGGTGCTTTCCGGGTTCCACCAGACGAACTCCGCATGGGCCTCGGTGAGCTTCATCAGGCGCCCGAGGTGCATGGTGCGGATGGCCGGCTCGCGGGTCTTGCCGAAGGCGGGGTCCATGGGAAACTCGCGGGCCTCGCGGTCGAGGAGGATCGCCTTCACGACCGCGCCGAGGTTGCCGCGGGCGCCGCTGCCGTCGTTCTCGAAGACCGCCGAGACCCGGCCGACGTAGCCTGGGGAGGGATTGGCCGTGACGAGGAACTGGATGAGCTTCTTCGAAACGAAGGGCGCGGCATTCGGGTGGCGGAACAGCGAATCGACCGCGTCGCGGATGTCGCGCAGACCGTTCTCCCGGTTCTCGTCGCGGGCCGGGATCACGAAACCGCCGAGCAGCGTCTTGCTCCCGAAATCATGGTAGGCCGGATGCATCACCATCGGCTTCAGGTAGTGCTCGTCGGCCCAGCCGCCGCTGCCCCAGCCCCACTCGGAGTCGAAGTAGAGCCCGGTGAAGACGCGGGCCAGCTCGGTGATCTCGGCGTTGCCGTAGGTTTCGACGGGCGCGCCTCCGGCATCGAGCTTGCGGGTGCCGTCGGGATTCAGTTCCCACAGGCCGATGCTGAAGAGCTGCATGATCTCCCGGGCATAGTTCTCGTCGGGATAGCGCGGGATGGTCGGGTCCGCCTTCTGGTTGCCGACGTGGCTCAGGTACCAGCCCATCACCGGATGCAGCGTGACTTCGTAAAGCAGGTCTCCGTAGTCCCCGAAGGCGTGCTCGATGAGCATGTCGTACCACGTCGCGAGCCCCTCGACCCGTTCGGTGATCTGCGCGTCGCGTCGTGAGACGACGAGGATTTCGGAAAGGGCGAAGGCGACGCGCTGGCGGAGCTGGTCGGGGGCATCGATGGCGTGACGTGCCCACGGGGTGGTGATGTTGTAGCCGGTGACGTAGCTCCCTCCCTCGTTGAAGTCATAAAACGGATCGAGCCGGCCGTTCGCGGCGTCCCGTTTGATCTGCCGGATGTAGGGGCGGAGCGTCGAGGCCGGCATCGCGAGCTGCTCGTCGATCCACGCTTCGTATCCGATCTCGCGGACGTGCTCGATGGCTTCCGGCGTCGGGCCGAAGCTGGCCTGCATCAGGAAACGCGCGGCCTGCGTGGGCGACGGCACCCCGGTCTCCGACGAGCCGGGATAGGTGCCGGTGGACAGCTTTTCGATCAGGGCCTTCGCATCGCCGGAAAGCGGCGGCAGGCCGGAACGCCGGGACGATTGACCTGCGGAATCCGCGGAGGTGGTGGAGCTGGCGAGGAACTCGAGCTCGACCCAGTCGTCCACACCGTCGCCGTCGGCATCCATCGGCAGGACGGAAGTACGGTAGAAGCCGTGGTTGTCGCCGAAGGCATCGGGGACGGTGACCGAGAGCCGGCCGTGGTCGGCGGTGGCGGGTGGCAGGCCGATGGCCGGGCCCCAGCCGCCGAGTGCTTCGGAGAACTCGACGACATGCGCCTTGCCGCGGATCTCGGGCCAGTCGAGCACGAGGTCGCCGCCGCTGCGCAGCGCGCGCAGGTCGAGCCGGGAATTCGGATCGTCCGGATCGGTGCCGGCCTCGCTTTCCTCGAGGTTGGTCATGCCATCACCGTCGTCATCGGCCATCGGTGCACGGGGCGTGCCGCCGGCCCACAGGGTCCAGGCATCGGAGATGCCGTCGCCATCGAGATCGTCCGGCGTCCCGCTGAAGTGGAACCACGCGGGGATCGACTCGGCTGAAGTCGGCGAACTGCCTTGCCGGATCTCCTCGCCGTCGTCCACTCCGTCGTCGTCGCTGTCGGCGTCACGGGGGTCGGTGCCGGCGAAGAATTCGTCGCGGTTGATCACGCCGTCGCCGTCGGGATCCCCCGTCGCATCGGCAGGGTCCGCGCTGTTCAAGGTGTGGGTGGTTTCCCAGTCGTCGGGCATGCCGTCGTTGTCGGCATCGGCGGGGCCCAGCGGATCGCGGGTGATGTAGGCGTCCACCCCGGGCTCGGTGTCAAAGGTGGGGATGCCGGGGTTGCCGTTGGTGTCGGTCCACGGCGCGGTGCCGTCGAGCAGGCGGGCATCGGTGGCGACCGCGTTGTTCCACGACCACGTGGCGATGAGCACCGGGCTGCCCGGGTTGGCGGTCTGATGGAGGTTGAAGGTGAGGGTCCACAGGTTCACGCCCGGGTCGGGCTGGTGGGCGGTGAATTCGAAGCGCAGCGGCAGCGAGTCGTCGGCTTCGCCGAAACCGCTGAAGCCGAGGGCCGACTTGAGATCGTTCTGCGGCTGGGTCGATCCGGTGCGGTAGAAGGCCCAGGTCGGCTGGCCCTGCTGGTGGAAGACATCCTGGATGCAGCGGAACTGATAGGTGAGGACGCCGTCACGATAGTAGAGTCCCATCCGGATCGCCGAGGACCAGCCGCCGTCGTCGAGTTCGGTGACGAGGTCGATGAGCTCGGTGCGGCGGCCCGCCATCGGGGACCGTGCGTGGTTCCAAAGGAGGCTCAGGTCATCGATCCGCCAGGTCCAGGTGCGGGTGCCCGCGTCCCATTCCGGCACTCCGGGCGCGACATCGGCGGGATTCATCGGGTCGGTGCCGGCGAGGCGTTCGGCGGCATCGCTGCGGCCGTCGCCGTCGCTGTCCGCCACGGTCGGGAGCGAGGGGAAGGGATCGCCGTTCACCTCGTCGCCGTCGCGCAGGCCGTCCTCATCACTGTCCGCGTCGAGCGGGTCGGTGGTCGTCTCGTCGCCATCCGGCAGGCCGTCATCGTCGGTGTCCGCATCGTGCGGATCGGTGCCGGCGGCGATCTCGGCGGCGTTGTCGAGGCCGTCGTCGTCCGCGTCGGCCGTGGCATCCGGGGTTGCGGGATCGAAGTGGTGCTCGATCTCCACGGCGTCGGGAAGCCCGTCGCCGTCGGTGTCGGCCGACATGTCGATGATCTGGATGCCGTGGAAACCGACGCTCTGCGCGTCGACCTGGGTGAGCACCACGGTCTGGGTCGCGCCGCTGAGCCCGCGGAACCGCACGAAGTTCGCCAGGCCGATCGTCGCGGTGCTGGTGGCGGTGGCTTCCTTCCAGGCGAGGAAAGGGGGCGCGGCGCCGCCGAGAAGATAGCGGGTGCTCGCGGGATCCGAAGCCAGGCCGACACTGGCGCGGTAGTAGGGATTCGGGCCGCCGACGTAGGCGATGATGTCGTAGGAGGTGAAGGGGATGGCGGTGAGGGTGACCGTGACCGGCACGTCGGGGCCATGCGGTTGGTCGGTGCCGAGGGCGCTGTTGAGCAGCCGGGAATCGCCGGGTTGCGAATGCCGGCCGATGACCGCGTAGCCGAAGGACCAGCTCGCGCCGACGGGCGTGGCGGCGCCGGCGCCGTCGACCAGCGCACTGGCCGAGCCGGTGAGGAGGTCGGCGTCGGGTGGCCAGGTCGGCATGCGGTCCGAAGGATTCCAATGCGGGGCGGGCACCACGCCGGCGGCTTCCCACGGCAGGAGCCCGACCGAATCGGCGCGCTCGGCGAGAAACTGGAGCCCGATGCTGCCGGCGAAGGCGAAGGGCTGCGACGTGCCCGAGGCGGGATCGCTTCCGGCGGAGACCTCGTAGCCGTCGGGAAAACCATCGCCGTCGCTGTCGGGGTCCGCCGGATCGGTGGCGACTTCCTCGGCGTCCCCGAGGCCGTCGTCGTCGCTGTCGGGATCGAGCGGATCGCTTGCTTCGTCATCGAGGAGCCCGTCGTTGTCGCTGTCGGGATCGGTCGGGTTGGTGCCGAGCGACGACTCGGCCAGCGAGCTGAGGCCATCGCCGTCCGGATCGAGCGCGGCGTCGTCCGGATCGCCGTCGTCGAGGCCGTAGGTTTCCTCATACCAGCGTGGCATGCCGTCGCCGTCGCCGTCGGCCAGCGCGTCGGGATCGACGTCGAGGCGGAGGAAGTCGAAATTGATGTAGCCGCCGGTCGAACCACCGGTGCGCTCGACCTCCAGCACATTGTCCTCGGCGGTCAGGGGGAAATCGCCGGCGTCGAAGCTGACCCGCAGCGTCGTGTTGTAGCGGATCGCGTTCCACGTCCCGAGAGGCTGGCCGTTGAGGCTGAGCGAAATGTCGTGGCTGCCGAAGCCCGGCAGGGTGTCTCCGATCCACATGCCGCCGGCGTAGAGGTCGACGGTCAGGAAGAAGCGCGCTTCGGAGGCACGTTGCGCGGCGCTCAGCGGGAAATGGAAGCGCTCGCGCGGATCCCATTCGACCACGGCGCGCTCGACGTTGGCGAGTGGTTCGTCGCTGGCGAGGACGCCGATCGGCGCCCCGTAGCTTCCGGCGAAGTAATAATCGTCATCCTTCACCGACGCCGAGCCCGGCGGGGCGTTCGGCGCATAGCTTTCGTTCTGGAACGGAGACGTGCTGCCATCGTCGGAGCCAAGGGACCAGACGGTGTCAGTGGTTTGCGATCGAGCGCTGGGGGCCGCCCAAAGGATCGCCAGCAGGAGCAGGCGGAGGCTTCGGGACATGCGGATGTTCTTTTGTAAAAGTTCTCATTTAGGGCAACCTAACGTTTCCTGCAAACCAAAAAACCTGATCCAAGCACCACCAGGAGCAGGGTGCTTGCCTCCGGCACCGCCTGGATGTTGTCGACCAGCAGGGTGCGTTGTCCCTGGCCGCCGCGGAAACCGAGGTCGGGATTGTGGAGGATGCGCAGCTCGGTGACGTTGCCGAGCGTCGCGGCGACATCCGTCGCACCCTCGACCCCGAACAGCGTTTCGGCGGTGAGGGTGAAGGTGACCGAGTTCCAGGTGCTGAAGATGCCGAGTTCCTCGGCTTCGGTGACGAACCATCCTCCGGGCCCGTTGACGGCCACCCGCACCGAGCTGGTGAGGAACGACTGGTTCTGCAGGTCCATGGTCAGTGCCGAGACACCCGCGCCGAGGTAGTCGCCGGTCCAGTCGACGCGGTTGTAGGCGGCGAGGCGGCTGCCGGGGCCGCTGCCGGGTGCGGCGGTGATCCGCAGCGACGAATCGCCGGTGCCCAGCGGGCCGCTGTCGGCGATGATGGATGGCGGATTCGGATGGGGGTTTCCCGCATCCCAGTTGTGGGGGCTGTCGAAGGTCTCGAGCTGGAAGAGCACCACCGCTCCGGCTGGGGCGGCCGTCAGCCAGGCGAGAACGAAAGCGCGGAGCAGGCGAATCACGGATGATCGAATCTCATCGTTCAGACGGCACGTGCAAGCTGGAAGCTCGGGAAGTCGCCCGGGACGCCGCAGCGAATCCGATGGCCAGACGCCGTGGATTTCGCTATTCCCCGGTCATGATGAGAAAGGTCGGTCTGTTGTTGCTGGTGTCGATGCTGACGGCTTGTGTCGGCGGAGGATCCGTCGCCAAGGTCGAGGACGCGGCGGCCGGCGGCGGCAGCCTGCTGGAAATGATCAACCGCCTGCGGGTTTCGGAGGGCCTGCAGCCCGTGGTGCCGGATGCCCTGTTGACCAAACTCGCCCTCGACCACAGCCGGGACATGGCGCGGCGCGGGGAGCTGACGCACTACGGAGCGGATGGAACGGGCTACGAACAGCGGCTCATGGCGGCGGGGCTGTCGCGGACCGCATCGCTGACGGCGGGGGAGAATGTCGCCCACAGCCCCGATCCCGGCGGGGCCGCGCGCGCCTTCCGTCGTTGGGGCGAGAGCGGCATGCACCGCCGCAATTTCCTGCAGCGCGAACATGACAAGATCGGCATCGGCGAGGTCGATGGCTATTGGACGGTGATCCTGGCGCAGCCATCCTTGTGAGTCCGGCGGGGGCAGCTTCGGGCTTTCCACCGGGGGCGATTGCGGTTTCCGTGGCGGGGTGATTCGGGTGGGCCATCCGCGGTGGATCGGCGCCGCGGTGGCTTTCGCGGTCGCCGCCGGGATCGCGCTGCTTTCTCCCCGCGTCGAGCGCTTGGAGCGGATGGACCGCATGCTCCACGAACGGTTGGCGGGAGTTGATGGCCGGCTGGTCGGCGACGGCACGCCGGGATCGCCGAGGATGATCGAGCGACGGGAGACGCCGGCATCGGTCGTGCCGCCGCGGGTGTTGTTTCTCGATGACGATCCGCACGGATATTTCGAGCGCATGCCACCGCCGCCGACGGACCTGATGGTGGTGCTGGCACGCCTGGAGAAGGCGGGGCTTGGAAGTATCGGCTTCGGCTATCCGCTGCAGTGGGAGATGCCGGACACCCTGGCGGTGGAGGCGATGCGCGGGGCGATGGACCGCTACGACCGGGCGGTGATCGGCTACGTGGTCAAGGACAGCACGGCACCGGTGCCGGTGCCGCCGCCCCTGTTGCGGGCCTCGATGCCCTATGCCGCGGTCGAGGGCGACGCGACCAAGCTGCCGGTGGTGAACGGGGTGGTCGGTCTGGCACCGGAGTTCGGCGGCGAGCGGTCGTGGGGCGGCTTCACGCGGATCGAAACCGAGGGCGAGGAGGAAGGGCGGGCCTACCTGTTGGCGCGTTGGTCGGACCGGGTGATCTTTTCCGTGCCGCTGGCGCTGGAGATCGCGCGGCGGGGGCTTTCTCCGGAAAGCGACGTGAGGGTGAGGATGGGCGGCGAGATCGCGCTGGGCGCGGAGGGCCCGCGGATCCCGATCGACTTCCGCGCCCGCGTCGATCTGCCGGAGGATGAACCCGAGCGGACGGCGGTGCCGGCGACGGCGGTGATCGCCGGGGAAGTGCCCGACGACTTCCTGTCCGCCGATGCACCGCTGCTTCTAACCGACGAAAGGCTGCTCGGGGACAAGGCGAACCGGCGCTGGGCGCAGCGTCTGCCGCGGGTGGATGCGGCGCTGCGGCGGTCGCCGTTGGTGACGGGCCGGGAGGAGGTGCCGCTGTGGCCGCTGCCGGCGGTGCTGATTTTCACGCTGGTGCTGTCGGTCGCCGGCGCGTGGCTGTCGGGTCATGGAGGCCTGCGGCGGAGGGCGCTGTCGGCGTTGGGATTCGGCGCCGGGGTGGTCGTGGTGCTCTGGGCGATGATCCGCGGAGGGATCGGCGCGCCGATGCCGCTGGCGATGCTCAGCGTGCCGGCGGTGGTGTTCGTGGCGGCCCTGTTGCTCGAAGCGGTGCCCACCGTCGAAGTCGTCCGGGTGAGGGAGGTGCCGCGAAAGGCGGCGAAGGAGGGCGGGAAGCGGCGTCGCCGCAAGAGGCGCTGAAGCTCAGCGGGCGGTGCGCATGACCGCGTCGTACATCCGTCCGACGGTGCCCCGGGTGCGGGAGACCGTGCCCGGGGCGTGTCGGGCGGTGCGCTCGAGCGTCTGGTAGGTGCGCCCGGCGGTTTCCCTGGTGCGCTCACCGGTCTGGTAAGTCCGGCGGGCGATTTCCCCGCGGTCGGCGTAGGTCCGGTTCGCCGCCTGGATGGTGCGGTTGGCGGTGCCGACGGTGCGGTTGGCCGTGCTGCACGACATGAGGGCGCCGGCGAGGCCGACGATCATGGCGAGCGCGAGGAGTTTCATCGCGGGCAGCCTAGGGAGCCGGAGCCGTGGGTCAATGCGGCATTTTTTCCGCGCTGCGGCCCTACTCCGGCCGGCTGTCGAGCTGGAAGACCTGGCCGGAGGTGTGCGGCAGGTGGTGGTGGAGGTGGACTAGGAAGGCGGCGGTGGCTTCGGGCGTGTTGAACCGGCCCAGGCTGTGGGCGTCGCGCACGGTGTCGCGGCGGGAGTCGGCGACGCCCGCGGTCATGCGGGTCTCGAGGAATCCGGGGAGCAGGGCGTTGACGCGGATGCCGGCGGGTCCGAGTTCCCGCGCGAGCGAGCGGGTCAGGCCGAGCAGGCCGGCCTTGGCCGCGGCGTAGGCGGCCTGGCCGGCGGTGGGATGACGGGCGGCGTGGCTGGCGATGAAGACGAGGTGGCCGGAGCGCCGCCTGATCATGCCGCGGGTCGCTGCTTTCGCACAGCGCCAGGCGCCGTGAAGGTTGGCTTCGAGCTGGCGGTCCCATGCCGCTTCGTCGGTGCGGGCAAGCAGCCGGTCTTCTGCAATCCCGGCGTTGGCGACGAGGAGGTCGGGGATTCCGCGGGCTTTGAACCAGCGATCAACCGAGGCGGGGTCGGTGACGTCGAGTTCTTCGCGGCCGGGCGCGAACGCCTCGTCTCCGGCCGACCCGAAGGCGGCGGCGATCGACCGTGCAAGGTCGCCCTTGCCTCCGGTGATCAGGATGCGCTGGCTCACGCGCCGAGCGTGCGTCCGTCGCGTTACGGAGCAAGCGAAAGCGGCGTCACTTCTTCGCCGGACGGACCACGGTCGCGTGCTCGTCGTAGCGGGCCGTGGCGGAAACCTGCTGGAGCAGGTAGTTGATCGCCGCCTTGGCGGGGATGTTCTTGAGGCGCAGGGTGACTTCCTTGCTGCCGAGATCTCCACCCGGATCCTGGACCATGAAATTCGGCACCAGGGCCTTGTCCTCGCCGAGGGTCCTGGCGGACTCGGTCTCGATCATCTGGCCGAGCGCGGCGAGCGCCTCGCTCAGGGCCACTTCCTCGAAGTCGATGGCCGGCAGCATGATGCTGCCGATTTCATTCTCGCGGCGCTGGGCCTTGAGCCCCTCGGCGCGTGCCGGGAGCTGGCCGAGTTGATAGCGGGCCTGGGCGTGGTCGGGCCGGAGCTTGAGCGCGGTCTGGAAGGCGGCCTTCGCGGCATCGGGGTTGCCTTGTTGGATGGCGGCCATTCCCTGGCGGTAATACTGGTCCGCCTCGTCGGCGGAGACCGGGATCGTGACGGCGAGGAGGGCCAGAAGAAGGACGGAAGTCTTCATGGGAATGTGTCGTGTTTCGGGTTTGCGTGAAGGGTTCAGTCGATTGCTCCTAACATGGACCTGATTCCGGCATTCAGCAATCCCGGAGTTGCGCGATGCGTCCGCAGCGGGCATTTCGATGGCGTGAGCGAGGACGAACGCTGGATGGCCCGCGCGATCTCCGAGGGCCGCCGCGGGGTGGGGAAGACCTCCCCGAACCCTCCCGTCGGCGCCGTGATCGTGCGCGACGGTGTCGAACTCGGAGCCGGCTGGCACCGGCGCGCCGGCGGACCGCACGCCGAGCGCGAGGCGATCGCCGCGGCGCGGGAGACCCACGGTCCCGAAGCGTTGCGCGGGGCGACCGCCTACGTGACGCTCGAGCCGTGCTCGACCCAAGGGCGCACGCCGCCGTGTACCGACGGCTTGATCGAGGCGGGGATCGCGCGTGTCGTCTTCGCCTGCACCGATCCCTATCCGGAGCACGCGGGAGCGGCGGCGGGCCTGCTGCGGTCCGCGGGCGTCGAGGTGGTGTCCGGAGTGCTGGAACCGGAGGCCGCCAAGTTGATCCGTCCGTTCGCCAAGCGGGTGACGACCGGGCTGCCGTGGGTGTTGTGGAAGACGGCGATGAGCCTCGACGGCCGCCTGACCCGCCCGCCCGGCGAGGGAATGTGGCTCACCGGCGAGGCTTCGCGGGAGCGGGTCCAGCGGCTGCGCGGCGAGGCCGACGCGATCGTCACGTCCGGCGAGACGGTCCGCCGGGACCGGCCGCGTCTGGATCTACGAGATCTTTCGTACTTGGAGGGAAGGGACCAGCCGTGGCGGGTGGTGCTGACCGACCGCCCGGAATCGCTTCCGGATGACGCGCCGCTTTTCAGCGACGGCCATCGGGAGCGCACGATCGTGCGGCCGCGGAACGACCTTCGTGAGGTGCTGCGCGAGCTGGCCTCCGACTTCGGGGTGAATGCGGTGCTGCTCGAATGCGGCGGGCGCCTGGCCGCGGACTTCGCCGAAGCGGGCCTGATCGACGAGGTGGTCGCCTTCATGGCGCCGATCCTGTGTGGTGGCCCGGTGCCGGCTCTCGGAGGAACCGGCCTGCCGGACGGAAGCGGACTCGATGACATCGAATTCGAGCGTTTCGGCGACGATGTGATGCTGCGCGGGATTTTTCGTCACGGCGTCATCACGAAAGATGCCTGAAGCTTTCATCCCCGGATCATCCTGCGTTCATCCGGTTGCGGATCATGGGAGCCGTCTTATGAATGCTACCATGAATCCTGAAATCGAATCCGTCACCGCGTGCAATGGCTGGAAGGCCGCCGTGCGTCCGGTGTTGAGTTATGCAATCGCCATCGGCCTGACCTTCACCGGTCCGGCGTTGATGGCCGCCGCCCTGATCCTGGCGGTGCTGGCCGGGGACGCGTCGATCGTCGGCCTCGGGCTGCTTGCCGGGGCGTTGCTCGGCACCGTCGGGGCGGTCGCCCTGCTCTGGTGCCTGGCCGGAAGTCCGTCCCGGTCCAAGTCGAAGACCGTATGACTGTCATGCGCCCCCGGCGCGCCCGGGGGCGTCAGTTTCCGAACATTTGCGTCCAGTGGTCGCCATGGCATCCGAGGCCGATGCGCGCGTGGCCGGCGCCGAACATGTTCTTGTGGTGGCCGGGCGAGAAGAACCAGGCCTTGTTTGCCGAGGCCGGATCGGACGAGCCCATGTAGATATTCTCGCCCGAGGCGGTGGTGCGGAAATTCTTCGCCCGGTCCCACGGCGTGCGCTTGCCCGGCACCGGTGATTCGTGGGCGAAGAAGCCCTTTTCGGCCATGTCCTTCGAGTGGTCGCGGGCGGCCTCGCAGAGTTTCGGGTCGAGTTCGAGCGCTTCGAGCCCGACGAGGAGGCGCCACAGGTTGGCCTCTTCCACCCCGCGTGCCTCGGCCTCGGGGACCTCGTCCTTCGCGGCGATCCTGCGATTGTCTTCCAGCACGCGGAGTCCCTTGCGCGGCAGGTCGGAAGCCTCGGTGGCCACCCTGGCCTCGGCCTGTTCGAGTTGCTCCCGAGAATCGGCCGGGGTGGTGGAAATGGCCGCTTCGAGGGCGGCGTCGCGGAATTCGGCCAGACGGAGCGCATCCTCGCGCAGCGCGGTCGTGGCGGGAGGCAGGGCTTCGACGATCTGCCCGGCGGTCGGCGCGAGAAGCCGGCGGATTTCCTCGAGGGCGGGCATGCTCTTCGCTTTGAGGAGCGGCTTCATCTCCGCCTCTCCGAGATCGCGGATCTTCATGAACTCTTCCCGGAGATCGTCGATCCGGCGACGACTTTCGTTGCGGTTTCCTGCGGTCGGGTTCTCCGCAGCGGACTCCAGGGCGTCAAGGTAGTGGTCGCGCATTCGCGGCCAGGCCTTGTCGAGCGCGGCGACCAGGGCGGCGAGCGTCTCGTCGTCGCAGTCCTCCAGCGAGTCGCAGAGATCATCGACCGGCTTGTCTTCCTTGAGACTGGTCTGCAGGGCCGCCAGCAGTTCGTCGGAGGCGGGGTTGGCGGATGCCGGCAGGAACAGGCCGACGAGCAGCAGTGGGCGGAGTGTTTTCACGAAACGGACGCGGGGCAGGGTGACCCGCACCCTGCCCCGCGTCGAGATGGATTACCGGCTCAGCGGCAGCGCGACGGCGAGCGATGACCGCCGACGATCACCGGACCGATCCGGAATCCGCCGGAGCGGCCCCAGTTCCGGGACCGATCGTGACCGTGGTCGTAGTGGCGGCCGTGATGGCGGTAATGCACGTTGTGGCGGCATTGGTGGTTGACCGGCAGCACGCGCGTGCGCCAGACCGGATTGCCGCAGTGGTCGTAGTAGGCGATGTAGCTCTGCTTGTAGACCGGGCATCCGCAGGAAGTACGGTGACTCACGTAGGTATGGCCGGAGTTGCAGTACGGGCGGGCTTCGGCGTCGGGCGCGGCGACAAAGCCGGCGCCGATCACGGTGAGGAGTGCGAACAGGTTCTTCATGGACTGATTGGTTTCGGATTCGTCCATTCGACCGGAGTGATCACGGAATTATTCAGGGAAAATTTTTCCGGCCGAAAAAACCACCCGCAGCGGCGATGCCGGTGCGGGTGGGAGAAGGGAGAGGGATCGGTCAGTGTTACCCGGGCTGTTCCTGCCATATCTGGAGTAAAATCGATTACCGGAGCTCCTTTTGATCCCTGAACGACTCGCGGGCTTCGGGTGGCAGCCATTCCAGCTCCTGGATCTCCTCCGGGGTGAGGGTCTGCATCCAGATGCTGAAGCCGACCACGGCGATCGCGGCCAACAGCCCGAGATAGCCGGAGATCAGGCCGGTGCGGGCGAGTCCGAGCCCCTTGAACTGCTCGGGACGGGCCCTGATCTTGGACGATGCCAGGTGGCCCATCACGATGCCGACGATGGAAAGCGGGAGGGCAAGGCACCAGAGCAGGCAGGTGAAGAAACCGACGAGGCCGCAGACCATCGAGGCGATCGCCTGGCCGGACGTGGCCGGTCCGGCGGACGCCGCCGGCGTCGCGGGGGCAGGGGCGGGCACCGGAACTCCGCCGGCAGGGACGGGCGGCTCGTGCGCCGGGACGGCGGCAGGCGTGGCCGTGTCCGCGACCGGAGCCGGCGTGGCTTCGGGGGCGGACTGGAAGGCGCCCGCGAGCTCATCGACCGTGCCGGCGGGCTTCCAATCCTCCATGCCCTCGCGCCAGACGAGGTCGGTGGCGGGATCGAAGTCGCCGCTGGCGGCGAGTTGCTGAAGTTCGGAAACCGGGACCGGTCCTTTCTGTGCGCCGCCGTGGGCGTAGTACCATTCGCTCATCTCGGGGGCAGCCTAAGGGATTTCTCGTAGAAGGGGCAAGGCTGCGCGTTGGGGGGAGACTAGGACACCCTCGGCTGGCAGATGGCCGAGCCATGCTGCATCCAGCGGTAGGCCACCAGCCAGGCGATGGTCGTGAGCGGAATGGCGAAGATCAGCCCGACCAGCAGCGCGAGGGCGCCGGCGATGATGATCAGGACGAGCAGCAGGAAGAATCCCAGCAGGGTCCACTTCTGCCCTTGGGTGATGCGGGCGCTGTAGGAGAAGGCATCGAAGATGCCGAGGTTCTTGTCGACGATGGCATGCTGGTACTGGCCGAACCGCAGCGCGAGGTAGACGCCCGGAACGATGAGCAAGAGGAGGCCGAGTCCGACCATGATGCCGAAGAGAAGCTGGGCGAAGTAGGCGCGGATGAGCTTCGAGCCCTGCGAGAACAGCGTGCCGATCGTGAAGGGTTTGCCATCGATGATGTTGAGGCCGATGCGGGTGATGCCGAGCCCGAGGAAGACCTCGACCACGCCGTTGATGATGCGGCTGAGAATGCTGCCCTGGTCGGCGATTTCGTTCAAAGCCTCGTCGAGTTCGACGTTTCCCGTGCCGTAGTCGATCTGCGGCGGGGTGTGACCCATCATCTGGTCGATCACGTCGGTGACCATCCCGACGCCGATGGAGATCGCCAGCATCAGGATTCCCGCGGCGAGGATCATGCCGAAGTGGGTCTTGGTGAGCTGGAAGGCGTGCGAGAGACACTCGCCGATCCCGAGCGGTTCGCTGCCCGGTTCGATCTCCGGAAGGTCGCCGACGGTGTCATCGATGGCATACGGATCTACGGTGGATGGCGCGGCGTAGGGATTCACCGACCCGCCCGGAGCCGGGGGAGGCACGTCTCCGGGAGCCGGGGGCGGTGGGAAGAGCGATTCCAGTCCGGGTGCCGACGCGGCCGGCGTCCAGTCCGTCATTCCCTCCCGCCAGACGAGGTCGCCGTGGGGATCGAACTCACCGTTGTCGGCGCGACGCTTCAGTTGGGAGACCGGCACCGGTCCCTTCTGTTCGCCGCCGTGGGCGTAGTACCACTCGCTCATCGCCGGTCAGGCTACGGACAAGCGGGCGGACGGACAAGGACGGGCGCGTGGTCCGATCAGAAATGGATCGCGTGGCCTTC
>CALGOH010000025.1 GCA_937957985.1 uncultured Verrucomicrobiae bacterium | reverse complement strand
CAGCCTCCACCCAAATGCCGGGGCTCCACGTAACACGCCGGAAGGCGTCCGCTACGACGCCACGCCCGAGGACATGGCGGAGCTGGCCCGCCAGCTCCGCGGGATCGGCATCCGGATCATCGGTGGATGCTGCGGCACCTCGCCCGCACATCTCGCCGCGATGGCCCGGGCCTGACACGCCATGACGCCGAAGGAACGCTGCCTGACGCTGCTCGAGGGCGGGACGCCGGACTGCTTTCCGCGCATCCCCATCCTCATGCAGTTCGCGGCCGAGCACATCGGCAGCCACTACGGCGCCTTCACCAGCGACCACCGGGTGCTGGTCGAGGCCAACCTGCGCTGCGCCGGAGACTTCGGCTTCGACCAGGTGAGCTGCATCTCCGATCCCTACCGCGAAACCGCCGGCCTCGGCGGCGAGATCCGCTTCCGAGAAAACGCCACGCCGGAATGCGTCGCGCCGCCGCTACCCGAGCTTGCAAAACTCGACGCGCTGGAGATCCCCGATCCCGAAGCCGCGCCGCGCATGCGCGACCGGCTCGACGCCGTGCGGCTCTACCGCGAGCGCACCGGCGACCACTACAGCATCCTCGGCTGGGTCGAGGGACCGGCGGCGCTCGCCGGCGACGTCCGCGGGCTGATGGATTTCCTCATGGATCTCATCGAGGAACCCGCGGCCAGCGAGGCGCTGCTCGATCTCTGCACCGAGACCTCGATCCGCTTCGCCCTCGCCCAGGTCGAGGCCGGCGCCGACACCATCGGCATCGGTGACGCGATCTGCAGCCAGATCTCCGGCGAAACCTATCGGCAACTCATCCAGCCGCGCCAGCAGCGGCTCATCGGGTCGATCAAGGACGCCGGCGCCGCCGTTCGCATGCACATCTGCGGTCAGACGAAGCACCTGTGGTCCGGTCTCTCCCAACTGCCGATCGACATCCTCGATTGCGACCACATGGTCGACATGGCCGCGGCGCGCGAAGCGTTCCCGAAGGTCATCCTCGCCGGCAACCACGACCCGGTTGCCGCCATCCTCCACGGCAACCCGGAAGCCATCCGCACCCACACCCTGGCCTGCCGGCAAGCCGCCGGTTCCCGCTTCATGGTCACCGCCGGCTGCGAAATTCCGTCCGGCACCCCGCTCGAGAACCTCCGCGCCCTCTGCGAGCCCCTCCCCTGCGACGGATGCGCCTGACCCTCCAGCTTCCGTGCGGAAAGGAGCGCGTCGTCGAGGTCCCCGATGCCGAGCTCGATCGCCGCCTCTCGGATTTCCTCGAGGACCAAGGTTGTCCGCTCAACACGCGCTGCGGCGGCATCGGTCGCTGCCGCGGTTGCCAACTCGAGACGGATGGCCGCGATGGAGGCCGGACCTTCCGCGCCTGCCGGACCACGGTGGGGGAAGCCCTCGCCGATCGCCTCATCATCCCGGCCCGCTCGTGGCGCGACCACAGCCTGAGCGGCGTGTCGTCCTTCGAAATCCTCGGCACCCCTCCCGCTCATCATTCCCGCCCCGGCCTCGGCGTCGCCCTCGACATCGGCACCACCACCCTGGCCGCCGCGGTCTGGGACCTCGCTTCCGGCAAATGCCTCGGCCAGCGGAGCACCGCCAACCCGCAGCGCCGCTTCGGCGACAACGTCGCCAGCCGGGTCGGCTTCGCGGTCGATCACGCCGATGCCACCGCGCGACTTCAACGGAGCCTGATCGACGACGGGCTCCGTCCGCTGCTCGCAAGCTTGTTGGACAACCACGCCCCGCCCGTCGAAGCCGTCGCCGCCGGCAATGCGGTAATGCTCCACACCCTCGCCGGCGCTTCCCTCGACGGCTTCGCCGCCTATCCCTTCCGGCCCCGATTTCTCGACGAGCGGTCGCTCGAACTTCCTGTGCTCCCGGATGGCCGCGACCTGCCGGTGCGCCTTTTGCCCTCGCTCGGGGCCTTCGTCGGTGCGGATGTCGCCGTCGGTGCGCTGGCCGCCGGCTGGCTCGACAGCGACGCCACCGAACTGCTGATCGACTTCGGCACCAACGGCGAGATCCTGCTCAAGCACGGCCATCGCTACTTCGGCGCCGCCACCGCGGCCGGCCCGGCCTTCGAGGGCGGACGCCTCCACTGCGGCCGCGCCGCCGGTCCCGGCGTCATCGGCTCGCTGGCGTTGGAGGACGGCCAATGGCACACCACCCTTTGCGACGACCACCGCGCCGCCCCTGTCGGCCTCGCCGGCGCCGCCTACATCGACTTCCTCCACCACGCGCGTCGCGCCGGACTGCTCAACGATCGCGGCCGGATCCAGCGTGACCATCCACTGGCCGCCACCCGCGGGATCGACGGCGAGACGGAGTCCGTCGTCGAGATCCGGCGCGAGGTCTACATCACCGAGGGCGACATCGCCGAGCTGCTTCAGGCCAAGGCGGCCATCGCCGGCGGCGTCGCGACCCTGCTCGAGGTGGCGGGTATTTCCGCCCACGCACTCGACCGGCTGGTCGTCGCCGGCGGCTTCGGCTTCCACCTCGGCAAGGAGGCCGCCGCCACCACCGGACTGATCCCCACGGTCCCGCCCGAGCACCTTCTGACCCTCGGCAACACCTCGCTGGGCGGTGCCTCGCTGATCCTCCTCCACGGCTCCAGCCAGCCGCTCGCGCCGCTCCTCAATGCCTGCACATGCGTCGAACTGAATCAGTGCCCCACTTTCGAAGACCACTACATCGACCACCTCGGCCTGCCCTGAAGCCGCAAGGTCAGGGGACCGGAGTGACCTCGACCTGGAAGAACCGGGCCTTCCTGAAGTTGGACAGCCAGAAGGGATAAGCGATCTCGACCAGCTCGTAGTCGCCGGTCGGGTCCTCGGCGAGAACCTGAGGCTCGATGAGCCACGGCGGATCGTCGTCGCTGGACTCCCAGTCCGTCAGGTCGGAACTGAACCGCCACGCGTAGTGGACGCTGCCGGGGGTGCCACGGTCCTTGCGGCACATGAAGCGGGCGGTGAAGGTGACCCCGTCGCTGGAGAAGGTCGGGGTGACGACCATCGGGGTGCCGGGGACGGCGTCGTTCGGACCTCCGCCCCAGCCGAGCGGGCCGGCGTCGTTGAGCTTGGGATTGGTGCCGAAGGCGAACTCCAGCAGCTCGGTAAGCGAGTCACTGTCGGAATTGCCCTCCAGATCAGCCGTCACGCCATGGCCCGCGGCCCAGACCGTGAAGGAGGTCGGCGGGCTCACCACGATGGTGACCTCGGCGAAGACCGGGCCGTTGCCGTCATCGACCGTGAGGCGCAGCACATAGGTGCCCGCCATGGTGAAGGTGGCGGTGGTGTGGAGGACGTCCGGGTCTTCGAAGGCCACGCCGGCCGGGCCGCTGACCAGGCTCCAGGTGGTCGTGAAGTTGTCGCCCTCGGGATCGCTCACCGCGGCATCGGAAAGATCGGCCACCGCGCTCGTGCCGGAGCCGCCGGGCACGACGCTCTTGTAGGGGTGCGCGGCGGGCAGCTTGTCGGCGAGTCCCCACTTGTGGGCGAGATAGCCCTCGAAGCGCTGCTTGTCGTCCGTTCCGACCGTGCCGGTGCACATGATGACTTCGGCGATGTCGCCGCCGTAGTAGCCGTGATCCACCACCCGTCCGATGCGTCCGCCGCCGCTCATGGTGCCGATGTTGCCGGCATTGGTCGAGGTGCCCTGCGAGGTGGCGTTGGCGAAGATCTGTTTGCTGGTCCCGGGGATCCAAACGAAGTTCAGAAGGTTCGCCTGACCGGCGACGAAGGCCGGGCTGATGGAGCCATACCAGTCGTTGCTCCAGAAGTTCATCCGGTAGCTGGTGCCGTTTCGGAAACCGACGTGCAGGCTGTTGGCGCCCTGGCTGGGGTTGGCCGCCCCGTAGATGTCGGTGTAGGTGTTGGCCTTGGTGACGATGAAGGCCGAGTGCGAAGTGCCGGCCAGGAAATCGAGGTCGAGGCTGAGGAAATCACTGCCGCCATCGAAAGTCAGCACGTTCCGGCCGTTCAGGCCGGCCACGGTGCGGGTGGGCTGGGATGTGGCGGTGGCTTGGGAAGCGTGCCGGTTGTTGCCGCTCTTGTCCTGCCATTGCGAGACGGTCGTGCCGTTGAGAATGACCCTCGCCGCGTCGTCCGCATCGAGCCACAGGGCGGTGCTGGTTTCCGCCGGAGTCCACGGCAGATCCTCCGTGAGGAACACCGTCCGGTCGGCACCGGCATACACCATCGGCGAGGCATTCCACTCGGCGTGGAGCGTGGTGTTCGCGTCGAGGTTGAAGCTGCCGCCGGCGGGGTAGCTGGTGCCGTTGCCGTCGGGCTGGGTGTTCCAGCCGGAGAAGCCGAAGCCGGTCCGGGTCAGGTTGCCGGTGTTGCCGGAAAGCGTGAGCGGCACTCCCTGGGTCTTGGTCTGGCTCGAGGGCACCGTGCCCCCGGTGTTGCCGTTGCCGTCGAAGGTCACGGTGTAGGTCGGCACGGCGACCCATTTGGCATAGAGGGCGAGATCGGCGTCGGTGGAATAAGTGCCACCGGCCGCGTAATCGGTGCCGGTGCCCGCCGCATTGGTGTTCCATCCCTGGAAGGCGAAGCCCGTCCTGACGAGGTTGCCGGCATTGGTGGCGAGCGTCAGGTTGAGCCCCTCGGTCTTCGTCTGGTTGGAGGGCACGCCGCCGCCCGTGTTGCCATTGCCGTTGTAGCTCACCGTGTAGGTGGCAAGCGCGGGGGTGAAGACCACCTCATCGACCCAGGCGGCGTCGGAGTTGCTGTTGACGCTGCCATCCTTGGTGTAGGCCCACCTGACCGTGTTGGTGCCGGCGGGGATGACCACCGATTTCTGCAGCCAGCCCACATTGCCGGAAATCCTGGCGAGCGATCCGGTCTGCTCGACCCCGTTGAGGTAGAACCTCAGGTAGTCGTAGTTGGTTTCCGAGGAGACCTTCCACCAGAAGCTCAACGTTCCCTCCCCGTTGAGGGTCGTTTCCATCCAGGAGGTCTGGTTGTGGGTGATCGCTCCGCTCCGGGCCGCATCGACTCCATCATGGGTCGTCGTGGTCTGCCGGAACCACGGGGCGTCGCCACCGCTCGACCAGTTCAAGCCGGCGCTGTCCACGGCCAGCGCGAGCAGGTCCTGGGCGATCGTGAAATCATCGAAGCTCAGGTCGGTCTTGGCCGGGTTCTCGACGCTGGTGACACGGATCCTGTAGTCCGAAGCGAGCGTCTGGCCGCCGGGAA
>CALGOH010000024.1 GCA_937957985.1 uncultured Verrucomicrobiae bacterium | reverse complement strand
CCTCGCCGGTGTTGGGCTTTCGCGAAGCCGCAGCCACGGCCCTTCCTGAAGATCATCGACGACGTTTGGCTGCGCGATCACGCGGTCTCCCTCTACGAGCTGCTTGGCGCCAGTGACATCCTGATCACCGACATCTCCAGTGCCGTGATCGACTACCTGCTGCTCGACCGGCCCGTGATCCATGCCTTTCCGGACATTGATGAGTATCGATCCTCGCGCGGGTTCACCGTCGAACCGATCGAAGACTATTTCGCGGGCGCGGTGGTCCGCTGCCAGGCGGAGTTGATCGCCGCCCTTACCGAGGAGATCGGCGGCCGTGACCCGCATGCCGGGCGGAGGCGGAAGCTGCGCGGCCTGTCCCACGAGCATCAAGATGCCGGTGCGACCGCGCGCTTGCTCGCGGCGATCGGGCTGTAGCGACACCAGGAGCGGAAAGCCAGCCATGCCAGGGCAATGCCGCCTGCGTCCGTCGCAAGGTCCGCCACATCTTCCATGGCGAATCCGTAGCCGAAGGCCCACTGGGCGGCTTCGACGGAAGCGGCCAGCAGTGCCGCGAGGCCGATGGCGCGGCGTTCCGATGAGGCGAAGGCCAGCAGCCCAAGCGTCGGCACGAAAAACAGCACGCCGTGGAGCAGGGGCCGAAGCGGCCGCAGCTTGATCTTCCAGCGGAGCAGCAGGTTCGGTGATTCCACGGCGCCCGGCTGACTCGTTGCGACAGTGAAGTCGGCGGGCTCGAGCACGCTGGAGGGTTTCGCCGGGTCATCCAACGCAAACGATCCGATCAACGGTGACTGTTTCGGCCAGGGTCCCGGAATGACCAGGAACCAGGCGGCGACCAGCCAGGTGAGGCCGGCCAGCCATGATCGGAGACGCTTTGGCGGTCCGGCAACGGACGCGAGCCAGACGAGCCAGCCAATTCCGGCAAGCGTCAGGCCGAGGCGGCCGGAAGGCGAAGCACGGGTCGGAAAAGCTTCGAAGCGGACCAGCCGCAGCCTGCCCGACTCCCCGAGGTTCTCGAGGTGAAGTTCGGCGGTCGCCCCCGGGGGCACTCCGCGGTGGATGGCCGAGGTTTCGCTGGCGGAGCGCGTGCCCCGGATCGAAAAGAGATAGATGCGGTCAAGGCGCTCGCCATCCCGGATCCACTCCAGGTGAAGCCGCCCGTCCTGCCACGGCTCGGGGCCGCGTTCGACGCCTTCGGCTTCGATCGTGAAGCGCAGGTGCAGGCCGTCGGCCTCCCCGAATTCGCCGAGGTCGAGCCGCCACGCCGCCGGGCCTGCCTCCAGCCAGGGACCGGCCTCGCGGAGCACGACCGTGCGCCCGGGCTCCGCGATTTCGTGTCCGTGGTTCCATGCGGTCACCGTGGCCGCGACCAGGCCGGCGGCCGCGAGAATGTGGAGAAGGATCCGGAGCACCGGTTGAAGCAATCAGGCCCCGCTCGCGTTGCCGATCAAAATCCGGACCGTGGCCCACGCGATTCCGGGATTGCTTCCGTCGGCGCCAGCTTGCATAAGCCCGTCCCGCGGAGACCCCCGCTTCACGCATGCCGGTAGGAAGACGAGAAGCCTTTTCGATCCAGTTCCTCCAACTGGTGGATGCCGGATTGGTCTGGCTTGGGTTTTATCTTGCCGACCTTGCCAGAGGGCCGGTGAGACACTGGCTCGGCGAACCGGAGGCCGGGGAGGGTGGGCTGTTGGCGATGGCATGGATCCTTTATGTCGCGGTTCCCTTCACTCCGCTGATTCTGGAATTCTTCCGCTTCTACCGGCGTCAACGGACCAAGACCCTTGGCAGTTCGGTTTCCCAGTTGATCCGCGCGTTGCTGGTCATGGCTCTGATGCTGGGTTTGCTGGTGATTTTCGCCAAGCTGCCTGACGGCAGCCGGCTCGTGTTGGGCCTCGGCGCGGCCTTCGTGTTCCTGCTGATCCTCGCCCGCGACCGGCTGGTGACGTCCCACCTGCGCCAAAGGGGGGTGAAGGAGCATCTCAAGGAACGCGTCCTGATCGCCGCTTCCAGGGAGGAGCGCGATGGGTTTCTCGACGAGTTGGATCCGGAGGTCATGGACGACTTCAACATCGTCGGGCGCTTCGATCTCGGGGAGAACGACGTCAGCGATCTCTACGATGTGATCAAGGAAAAGTCGGTCGAGCGGGTGATCATCGCCGCCGGCGGCACCGCCTTCGACAAGGTTGCGGAATGCGTCGAGGCGTGCGAGCTGCAGGGGGTCGAGGCTTGGGTCGCGGCATCCTTCATGCGCACCCAGGTGGCCCGTCCGACCTTCGACGTGCTGGGCGACAAGCCGATGCTGGTGTTGCGATCGACGCCGGAACTCTCGTGGGAGCTTGCGGTGAAGGCGGTGTTCGACCGCACGGTCTCCTTCCTCATCATCGTGCTCACGCTTCCGCTCTGGGTCTTCGCGTGGGTCGGCATCAAACTGGCGAGTCCGGGTCCCGCCTTCTACTTCCAGAAGCGGGCCGGCAAATACGGGAAGCCCTTCCGCATGTGGAAGTTCCGGACGATGGTGCCGGATGCCGATCAACTGCTGGAGAAGATCAAGGAAGAGCACGGCAACCAGATGGAGGGGCCGGTGTTCAAGCTCGAGAACGATCCTCGTGTCTTCAGGTTCGGCGCGATCCTGCGTCGGCTCAGCATCGACGAGCTGCCGCAATTGCTCAATGTGCTGATGGGCGACATGAGTCTGGTGGGCCCGCGTCCCCTGCCTCTCTATGAGGTCGAAGCCTTCCAACGTTCCGAGCACCGCCGTCGCCTGAGCGTGAAGCCCGGGATCACCTGCGAGTGGCAGTGTGCGGGGCGGAACAGGATCACCAGCTTTGAAAAGTGGGTCGAGATGGACCTGCACTACATCGACAACTGGTCGCTGTGGCTCGACATCAAGCTGTTGTTCAGGACCGTGCCCGCGGTGATCTTCGGCTGGGGGGCGAAGTGAGGAGTGGCTCCTTTCGAGGAGCCACCTGTCACGCCGTAGCAAGGCGGAGGTGGATGAGCCGGGCCTGCGGCTTTCCAGCCGCTTATCGGGCGGGCCAATGTGGATCGATCCCGGCCCGTTCCGGGCGACCGGAGGTCACCTCCCCGGCTCATGGCGCTTGTAAAGCGCCACTCCGTATGCGTTCTGGATTCTTCGACCCCGACCCCGCCAACTGGTGAAATTCATCTCCCCGATCTTCCTCGCCGCCTCCTTCCTGCTGGCGTTGGTCTTCGGTGCCCAGACGGCGGAGTGGAGCTGGGGACCGGCTTTCCTGGCTCTCGGATTGGCGGTGGTCGCCGGCATCGGGTCGAGAAGGGAAGCAGGTGGGCGAGCGGTGGGCTTGGCGATGCTTCCTGCCGCCGGGTGGATCCTTTACCGGGGCCTCACTTCGGACGTGATGGATTTCGCCCGTGCCGATGCGATGCTGGTGCTGGTGGTGCTGGCGACGGCGTGGGTGGTTTCCGGCCTTCGTGGAGAGGAGCGCCCGGTGTCGGTCCTGTTCTCAGGGCTTGCGGTGGTGTCCGCGATCAACCTCGGGATCGCGGTGGTGCAGAGCCAGACGCCCGAGTTCATGTGGCCGTACCACCACCGGCCATCGAACGCGGCCACGGGTTTTTTCGGGCACTACAACTACTTCGCCAACTACACGCTCGGTGCGGGCCTCCTGCTGGCGGCTAGGGGGTTCTTTTCGAGGGACCATTTCGCGTTGAGGTTCCTGTTTATCAGCATCGCCTTCTGGTCGGCTGCCATGGTCGTGGTGTCCGGCTCGCGGGGAGGTACGCTTGCGATGGGGGTCGGGATTGTTGTGCTGGTTGGATGTGGCGCGGTGCTTGCGTGGCGTGGCGGTGCATGGTGGTCGAAGGTGTTTCTGGTGGCCTTCCCCTTGTTGTTGGTGGGTGCCGGCTTCGGCGGATGGAAGTTGATGTCAGGGGTATTGGAGCGGCGCGGTGGTGGAGACCTCAACCAATTGGCTGACAACTCCGCGCGATTGGAATGGATCGACCTCTCCCTGCGGGTGGCGGGGGATCATCCGCTTGCTGGTGGCGGCAGCCGGGCCTTTTCGTGGGAGCGCAACCGGCACTGGGAGGTCGAAGACATGGGAAGACGTGCGGTGAACGAACGCTTCGTCCACAACGAGTTGTTGCAGACGGTCACTGACTATGGCGCGGTCGGGGCGATCTTGATCATCCTGCCGATCGGCTTTGTGGGCTGGTTTGCGCTTTCCCGGCTTTTCCTGGGTGGCCCGCGAGATGACGATCGCCACATGGACTCGGTCGCGGCCGGAATTCTGGGGGCGGGAGGGGCGGTGTTGGTGCAGGCGAACTTCAGTTTCGTCTTCCATTTACTTCCCTCGACCATGCTTCTCGGCCTGCTGTTCGGCATGGCGGCGTGGTTACCCGTGGCGAAGCCGGGACGGCGGGAGTTGGGGCGCTCCACTGCTTTCGTGCCGGGCCTCCCGCTGGCCGCCAGCCTGCTGTGGCTCGGAGGCCAGGCGACGCGGAGCCTGGAGCGCGCCTGGCCGGTCCTTTACGCCGAGTCATCGCTGGTCCGCAGCGACCCAGGCCGGGCGATCACGCGCCTGGAAGATGCCGCGCGATTTTGGCCGGGACACCGCTTCTTTGAGGAAGCGGCGAATCATGCGCGGTTGGCGGCCCTCGACGATCCCGACGACCGGGATCGGTGGAACCACCGTGCGGCGAGACTGTATCAGCAGGCGGAACCGCTGCATCCCCACCATCCAGGCATCGCGCTCAATCTCGCCAACACGCTCTCGGAACTTGGACGCATCGAGGAAGCCGAGAAGTCATACGAACGTGCGATCACTTTGCAGGGCGGACTGGAAAGCGCGTTCAACGCGCGATATTTCTATGCCAAGCACCGCTACGAACTCTGGCATCACCGCTGGACCGAAGAGCGGCGGTCCGCAGAGGCGCTATGGCATTTCCTGAGGGTCCGCGAACTTCTCGTCGAGGCTGAGAACCAAGGCCGGAAGATGCCTGACCGGGACGAACTCCGGAAGCGGGTGGACGAGGCAATCGCCTTTCTCGAGGCCGCCAGGGTCGAGCCTCAGGCGCCGAAAGGCGGCCTCAGCGAGTGACCTGTTGCCAATCGATGTTCGACTCCGCCAGTTCCGCGAGGAACCGGCGGATTTTTTGGTCCGCCGCCTCGAAGCCGAGCAGCGGGGCTCCGTATTCCCGCTCGCCGCTGACGAAGGGCACGGTGGCGCTGACGTATGCCCACCGCTGGGCTTCGCCCCTGGCGACCCGGTCCTTGATGTCGATCAGGGTGCGGATGGTGTGGCTGCGGGTGACGCTGTCGTGACCCACGAAGAAGTAGTAGGTGAGGCACTCGCGGCTGGCGAATTTCCGGTCCTCCGGCGGTCCGTAGCCGAACTCCTGCCGGGAAAGGAGGCGGGTGACGGGAACCGCGCGGCCCGACGGCAGCTCGATTTCCGACTGGGAACTCCGGATCGAGCGATGGCCCTGCGCCGGCATGCAGCGCTCGGGCCGGTGGATCGAGTTCGCCAGGTCATGGCCGGAAAGGACGATGGACAGGTCGATCACGTCGACCGGCGTGCCGTCGATGATGGACGTTTCCTCCAGCCGCCGGCTGAAGCACCGCGCCTTGGAAAACAGGGTGTCTCCGGCGAGAATGGCCAGCTCCAGTTCGGAGGGCGGATAGGTCTTGGTTTCCCATGCGCCGATGAAGGAGTCGATGTCCATGTCCATCGCGCTCTCGACCTGCTGGAAGGGCGGCAGGATGTAGATCGCCGACATCACGACGGCGAGCATGGCGGCGGGCAGCAAGGCGCGGAACATCGGATCAGGCGGCGGGTTGTTCGATCTTGTGCCGGGTCATGCGCGGTCGCCGGAACCGCTTGAGACCGCCCTCGAGGAAGGAGTGGAGCGCGAGCAGCAGCAGCAGCGAGATCGGGTAGAAGATGATCAGCCCGGACCAGTCGTGCCAGGTGTCGCGGGCGAAGACCGGATCGCCGTACTCGGCGATCACGAAGATCGAGGTGAGCCGCAGCATGTTGCCGATGATCGCGAGCGGGATCGCGGAGACGCAGAGCAGCGCCTTCTTCCAGAGACTCATCCGGGCGACGTAGGCCCAGACGGTGGAGATCAGGATCAGCGCCATCAGCGAGCGGATGCCGCCGCAGCCTTCGTTGATCTCGAGAGGCTCCCACTTGTCGGTGATCGAAAAGATCTGCGTGCCGCGGACCTCGGTTTCGACGCCGAACCACCCGCACCCGATCTGGGCCAGCTTCGTCGACAGGATCTGCAGGTGGGTGGTGGCCTGTTGGAAGTAGGGCACGGGAATGGCCAGCCAGAACA
This sequence comes from uncultured Verrucomicrobiae bacterium, assembly GCA_937957985.1. Classification (GTDB taxonomy): domain Bacteria; phylum Verrucomicrobiota; class Verrucomicrobiia; order Verrucomicrobiales; family Akkermansiaceae; genus Haloferula. Next base: position 11,433 of record CALGOH010000024.1, on the reverse strand, counting down.
CGAAGCAGGGAAAAGCCGTGAGCTTCGCGATGGACCACCCCCACAGGTACCAGGAACACCCCCACAGGATCATCGGCAACCCGCCGACCGCCAGCCGGGCCTGTCCGGTGCGATGGGCCATGACGAAGAAACCGGCGCCAATGACCGCGACCAGCAACCCGAGCCAGACCGACCTGCCGCCGGGTCGGCTCGCGGCCTCCTTCAGGCGCGGCCATTTCCAGACGATCAGGCCGATGCTGATCAGCGGAACCAGGTAACCGTGCTCGAAGTCGGTCGATGGATTCCACGCGGATTCCAGCCAGGCCAGCGGACTGAAGAGCTGCCGTGGTCCGAAACCCTTCTCGAAGAAATAGAAGATCACGACGACGAGGGCCACCGCGATCGCGCCGACAAGGGTTGGGCTGGGTGAGGCACCCGATTTCCGCGGAGATTCCATCTACGAGCGCTTGAAGGGTTGCCGAGCCGATCCCGACTGTCAACAATCGGCCTGCCGTCGATCAAGCCCATGAGAATCATCAGTGGAACCGCCCACCGCGACCTGTCCGAGCGCATCGTCGCCGAACTCGACATCGATCTCGCCGACGTCCACGTGAACGCCTTCCCGGACGGCGAGACCTTCGTCAAGATCAACGAGAACATCCGCGGCGAGGACGTCTTCATCGTCCAGCCCACCTGTCCGCCGACCAATCACAACGTGATGGAACTGCTGATCATGGTGGACGCCGCCCGGCGCGCCTCGGCGGAGCGGATCACGGCGGTCATCCCTTTCTTCGGCTACGCCCGGCAGGATCGGAAGGACCAACCGCGCGTGCCCATCACCGCCAAGCTGGTCGCCAACCTGCTCACCTCCGCCGGGGTCGACCGGGTTCTGACCATGGACCTCCACGCGCCGCAGATCCAGGGCTTCTTCGACATTCCGGTCGACCACCTTTACGCGAAGCCCGCGCTGATCGGCTACATCCGCGACAAGGTCGGCGATCCGTCCGGGTTGACGGTGGTCTCCCCCGACGTCGGCGGGGTGAAGATGGCCCGCGCCTACGCCGATGCGATCGGTTCGGACCTCGCCATCGTCGCCAAGCACCGGGTCAGTGCGACCAAGGTCGAGGCGATGAACGTGATCGGCGACGTCAAGGACCGGGACGTGATGCTCGTCGATGACATGACCGAGACCGCCGGCACCCTTTGCGCCGCGGCGGAGATCCTCGCCAGGCACGGCGCGCGTCGGGTGTTCGCCGGGGTTTCCCACGCCGTGCTCGGAAAACTCGGGCGCGAGCGGATCCGCGACTCGGCGATCGAGGAGGTGATCACGACCGACTCCGTCCCGCAGGCCGGCGGCGAAAAGGTCCACGTCTGCGGCATCGCAGGCCTGCTCGCCGAGGCGATCCGCCGCATCGCCGGCGGCCAGTCGGTCACCTCGCTGTTCGACGTTTGAGGGTCAGCGCATTCGAGGCATCTCCCCGGCAACAATTTTTTGACAATTTCCCCGGGCGTGGCTATGACCCGCGCCCCGCCGTCAGGGACGGAGGCACTCACCATTCATTTCCGCCATGGCCAAGAAGCACACTCTCAAAGCCGAACTCCGCGCCCGCACCGGTTCCGGCGTCCTCAAGCAGATGCGCCGCGAAGGCTGGCTGCCCTCGGTGATCTACGGCAAGGGAGCCGAGAACAAGAACCTCAAGGTCGATGCCAAGACCTTCCGCGAACTGCTCGGCGAGAGCGAGTCGGAGAACATCATCGTCAATCTCGAGATCGGAGGCGGAGCCTCCGACCTGGCGTTTCTTCAGGACATCCAGTATGATCCGCTGACCGGCGAGGCGCTGCATGCCGACTTCCGCGCGGTCGATGAAAAGACCGAGATTCACGCTTCGGTGCCCGTCCACCTGCTCGGCACGCCGGTCGGGGTGAAGGCGGGCGGCATTCTCGAGCAGGGCCTTCACACCCTCGACATCACCTGCACGGTCACGAACCTCCCGGAGTTCCTGGAGTTCGATGTTTCGAAGCTCGACGACGGGGACTCGCTCCACATCGGCGATGTCGGGTTTCCTGAGGGGGTGAAGCCCAACTACGACGACGAGGTCGTGATCGCCCACATCGGCCGTCCGGCCGCGGCGATCAGCGAAGAGGAACTGGAAGGCGCCGAAGTCTCCGCCGGAGCCGCGCCCGCGGAAGCCGCCGAGGCCGAAGCTCCCTCCGAGGAGGAGCCCGCCGAGGCCTGATCTTTTTCCTGCGATTCTCAACCCCGGTCCGCTCCGCGCGGCCCGGGGTTTTTCGTGTCCGGGTCGACTTGGCATGGGGTGGATTCCATGGCAGACTTACGTCATGCATGAGGAGGAGTTGCTCAAGAGGATCACCAGCGACCCACGCTTGTTCGCCGGCAAGCCGGTTGTTCGTGGTCGTCGCCTCGCGGTGGAGCACGTCCTCGACATGCTCGCGGCAGGCGATGAGCCCGCGACGATTCTCGCAGGCTATGATTGGCTGGAGCCCGAAGATATCCGGGCCTGCCTGCTGTATGCATCGAAGATCGTGCGCCATGAGCGCGTCGAGCCGCTCGTGACGGAACTCGTTCCCTGATGGCCCGGATTCGTCCCCGCACGGATTCCTGAGTTGGCCAAAATCCGCCACGACTCGGCCGCCCTGGCGGATGGCCACCGATCATCGACACTTGGCACTTGGCACTTGGCACTTCGAGCCGGACGCTCGCCCCGTGCCTGAATTCAGCCTGATCGTCGGCCTCGGAAATCCCGGGCGGCAGTATGAGCGGACCCGCCACAATGTCGGCTTCATGGTGCTTCACCGCCTGGCCGGAGGCGTGCCGTTCGAATCGAAGCCGAGATGGCAGGCCCACGTGGCGAAGGGCCCGGACGGCATCCTGCTGGTGAAGCCGCAGACCTTCATGAACCTGAGCGGTCGCAGCGTCCGGCAGATCGCCGCGTTCCACAAATGGGGCGCCGACCGGATCCTCGTGGTTTACGACGATCTGGCGTTGCCTCTGGGACGCCTCCGCTTCCGCGAAAAGGGCAGCGACGGGGGGCACAACGGGATCAAGTCGCTGATCGAGCATCTCGGCACCGACGCCTTTCCGAGGCTCAAGATCGGCATCGGCGCGGCGGGTCCCGGAGACATGACCGGCCACGTGCTGGGCACCTTCCGCGAGGACGAGCGGGAGGCGCTCGAAAACACACTTGCAAGCGCCGTGGCGGCCGTGCAGCTTGCGCTCTCCCAAGGATTCGCGGCCGCCGCGAACCGCTACAATTCACGCATCCCAGCCACTGACAACCAAGACCATGAGCAGGAATTACGAAGGCCTGATCGTCCTCAACACGAAGGGGATTGACGGCTCCATCGACGACCTCGTGAGCGCCATCGGCAAGGAACTCGAAGCCGAGGGAGCCAAGCTCGAGGAGGTCCGGCAGATCGGCCGCCGCCAGTTCGCCTATCCGTCCAAGAAGATGGACGGCGGGCACTACGTGAACTACCACTTCTCCGCCGAGCCGGAGGTCATCGAAAAGATCCAGTCGCGGCTGAACCTCAACGACTCGGTCCACCTCCAGCACTACCAGGCCCGGTAACTGTTCGTGAGAACAGTTTTTAGGGCTTGACCTCCGCAAGCCGGGATCGCCAAACTATCCGCTGCCATGGCCAATCTGAACAAAGTGATGCTGATCGGGAACCTGACCCGCGATCCCGAACTTCGCTACACGCCCAAAGGGACGGCGGTCGCCGACCTCGGCCTCGCCGTGAACCGCCGCGTCTCCGACGGCAACGGCAACTGGAGCGACGAGACGACCTTCGTCGATGTCACCGTCTGGGGAAACACCGCCGAGAACTCGCAGAAGTTCCTTTCCAAGGGCCGCGGCGTCTTCATCGAGGGACGCCTGCAGCTTGATACCTGGGAGGACAAGCAGAGCGGCCAGAAGCGCAGCAAGCTGAAGGTCGTGGGCGAGAACGTGCAGTTCCTGCCCGACGGCCGGGGCGGCTCCGGTGGTTCCGGGGGCGGACGGCAGGGAGGATCCTCGTCCGGCCACTCGGACGACTCGAAGCCCCAGGGTGGCTCGGCCGCCGATGAGGGTGACTACGAGGAGGAAGGCGACGACATCCCCTTCTGACAGGGAGTGGCTCCTTGCAGGAGCCATGTGGAAGGGTCAGCGACCTCCAGGTCGCCCGGCAGCGGCTTGACCGGGAGGCGCGGACGCCTCCCGCCCGGCTCATGGCTCCTCGAAAGGAGCCACTCCGGCGTTCCCCAGCCACGCCGCCTTCAACTTCTCCGCCCGCAGCAGGCAGTCTTCCGGGTCGTCGCCGATCAGGTTGGCGTGGCCCATCTTGCGGCGGCCGACGGCACGTTGCTTGCCGTAGAGGTGCAGGTAGGCCGCTCCGTCGTCGAAGAGCGGCGTCCAGTCCGGCGCGGTGGTCTCATCGGTCCACATGTCGCCGAGCAGGTTGAGCATCACGACCGGCGTGAGCAGCCGGGTCGAGCCGAGCGGCAGGCCGCAGACCGCGCGCAGTTGCTGTTCGAACTGCGAGGTCGCGCAGGCGTCGAGGGTGTGGTGACCGCTGTTGTGCGGTCGCGGGGCCATCTCGTTCACCCGCAGCGACCCGTCGGGCAGGACGAAGAACTCGACCCCCATGATGCCCCGGTAGTCGAGCGCCTCGGCCACCCGCCGGGCGAGCTGCACCGCCTCGTTGGCGGTGTCGTCGGCCACTCGCGCCGGCACGATCGACACGTCGAGAATGTGGTGCCGGTGCCGGTTCTCCGCCGGGTCGTAGGCATGGCAGACACCGTCCGCATCGCGCGCGATCATCACCGAGATCTCTTTCTCAAAGGGCACGAAGGCCTCGAGCACCGCGCGGGTGCCGTCGAATTCGCGCCACACCTCCGCGGGATCCTCGCCGCCCTCCAGCTTGCGCTGGCCCTTGCCATCGTAGCCGAATGCGGCGGTCTTGAGCACCGAAGGCGTGCCGATCTTCCGGATCGCGGCGGCCAGCTCGTCGGCGTCGGAGACGACCTCGAAGTCGGCGCAGGGGATGCCGTTGGTCTGGAGGAACCGCTTCTCGCGTTCGCGGTTCTGGCAGATCGCGAGGGCGTCGGGCGAGGGGTGAAGCGGGATTTCCGCGGCCACCGCTTCGAGCGTTTCACGCGGGATGTTCTCGAACTCGACCGTTGCGATCGCCGCCTTCGCCGTGAACTCGGTGAGCGCGTCCGGCGAATCGAAGGCGGCATCGACCGCCTCGTCGGCCACCGCCGTGGCCGGCGCCTCGAGCCCGCCGGTCCAGACGACGGTCCGGTAGCCCATCCGCCGGGCGGCCATGCAGAACATCCGGCCGAGCTGGCCGCCGCCGATGATGCCGAGGGTGGCGCCGGGAAGGATCATGAAGCTTCGCTGGAGATTGGGAGATTGGGAGATTGGGAGATTGGGAATCGGGAGTCGGGAGTCGGGAGTCGGGAGTCGGGAGTCGGGAGGAATGGGTGGTAGGGGCATGCGGACATAGCCGGGGGGCGGCGGCCGAGGGTGCGGGGTCCGCGAGGAGAGAGGCGGCCTGAAAGGCCGCGAGAAGGGCTGGGCGTCATGACAAGGGAGGCAGCTCGGCGGCCTTCACGGTCTCGTTCTGCTTTCTGCGGAAGGCCTGGAGGCGATCAAGCAGGGCGGGGTCCTCGCCGGCGAGCATCGCCGTGGCGAAGAGCGCGGCGTTGATCGCCCCGGCCTTGCCGATGGCGAAGGTGGCGGTCGGGATGCCGCCGGGCATCTGGACGATCGACAGCAGCGAGTCGATGCCCTTGAGTGCTTTCGATTCCACCGGCACGCCGAGAACCGGCAGGTCGCTGATGGCGGCGGTCATGCCCGGCAGGTGGGCCGCGCCGCCGGCACCGGCGATCAGGCATTTCAGCCCGCGCCCGCGCGCGCTCTCGGCGTAGGCGTAGAGCTTGTCCGGCGTGCGGTGCGCGCTCACGACCTCGGCCTCCCACGCCACGCCGAGATCCTCCAGCGTGCGGGCCGCGTGCTCCATGGTCGGCCAGTCGGAGGTGCTGCCCATGATGATTCCCACCCGTGCGTCTGCCATGCGCCGAGCGTGGCGGGACGCCCGCCGCGGGTCAATACCGGGCCCGGTTCGGAAGGGCCAGGAATTCGTCGATCAGCACCGCGGCCTCCTCGCCGAGGAGCTGGGTCGCCGGGACCGGCGAGTCCGCGGCCGGACGCCCGAAGCTTTCGTAGAAGGAAAGATCGTCGAAGCCGCCGCGCTCCGCATCCTCGATACGAAAACCATAGTAGATCCGGTCGATCCGCGCCCAGCGGATCGCCCCGAGGCACATCGGGCACGGTTCGCCGGTGGTGAAGATCTCGCAGCCCTCGAGATTCGGAGAGCCGAGGCGGCGGCAGGCGTCGCGGATGGCGGTGATCTCGCCGTGGGCCGTCGGATCGTTGTCGGCGAGCACCCGGTTCCAGCCCTCGCCGAGGACGTTTCCGTCGCGCACCACCAGCGCGCCGAAGGGACCGCCGTCGCCGCCGAGCATGCCATAGCGGGCCAGCCCGATCGCGCGCTCCATGAAATGGGAAGGATCGTTCATTGGTTCTCTCCCCTTGAAAAGCGGGTGGCGAACATCCGCGAGACCGCGGCGAAGAGGGTGGCGGTCGAGACGCCGAACATCATCACCCCGACGCTGGCCTCGAGCGCGCCGGCGAGGCGCCACGGCTCGGCCATGACGATGTCGCCGTAGCCCAGGGTCGAGTAGTTGACCGTCGAGTGATAGAAGGACGTGGAGAAGTCTCCGAAGGCTCCGACGATGCGGAAAAGCACGGCCCAGACCGCAATCTGCAGGAGGTGGCCGAAGAACAGGAAGGTCACCAGGATGCCGAGCCGGGCGACTTGTCCGGAAAGGCTGGCGGCGGGCTGGCGTTCCGCCCCGAAGGCGGTGCGGACGCCGACGGCGATGGCGGCGAGCTGGAGCAGCAGGTTCAGCAGCAGCGCGGCGACGCAGGCGGTGATGAGGAGGAGCATGTGCTTTCGCGGGAGCATATCGAACCGGCCGGGCATGGGAAGGGCGACGTCTTTCCAGCCACTCCGTACTCGCCAGTCCGCGCGGCGCTTTTCATCCTCCGCCCATGCGCCGTCTCCTGCTTGCCGCGTTTCCCGTCCTGATTCTTGCCTCGTGCGGCACCGGCGGAGGGCCCGGCGCCGTGAGCTGGAAGCCGGACTACTGGGGACACCGGCCGGGACCCAGGGGCTTCACCACCGTGATCCTCGACGCCGGCCACGGCGGGCACGATCCGGGCGCGGTGTCGAGCTCGGTCGGGGTCCGCGAAAAGGATCTCGCCCTCGACACCGTGAAGCGCGTGCAGCGCAAGCTTGCCGGGCGCGTGAATGTCCGCCTGATGCGTTCCGGCGACGAATTCGTCGATCTCGACGAACGCGTGCGCCGCGCCAGCGGACGCGGCGGCACCGTCCTTGTGAGCGTCCACTACAATGCGGGCCCAAGCGGCTGGAACGGCCCCGAGAACTACTGGTGGCGCGTCGACAGCCACGGCCTCGCGAGCCGGCTCCAGCGCGAGCTGGACAAGGCGTCGCCCTTCGACGGCCCGAACCGCGGCAAGGTCCGCCGGCGCCTGCGCCTGACCCGCAATCCGGACGTGCCCTGCGTGCTCGTCGAGTGCGGCTACCTGAGCCACCCGGCCGAGGCGCGCCGCTGCGCCGATCCCGGCTACCGCGACCGGCTCGCCTCGGCGATCGCCAAGGCGATCCTCGACCAGCAGGCGCACGGTGATCCGCCCGGGCCGCTGCCGCCGCCGATCAACAAGCCGCCGAGCCGTCCGACCGATCCGCCTGGATCATGACCCCCGAACTCGAAAAATTCATCCACCTCGCGACCCGTCCGCTCGAGGACCGGCCGGAACTCCGCGAGGAGGCCCGCGGCGAGTTGATGGGCCGCCTGAGCCACCGCGGGGTGCCGCTGGAAATGATCGACGTCGCCGGGCCGACCGGGCGGCTGGAGGCGGCGAAGCCGGTCCCCGCGAAGCTGCGCCGCGGACTCGTGCTCGGCACGCTGGTGGTGCGGCTGGGGTTGTTCGTCTTGGGCGTCTGGCGCGACGGCGCGATGCTTTGTCGTGCGATCTACTCCACCAATCTCAGTTGGCGGACGCGCACCGACTCCTTCGCTCCGTCCGGGCGCTGGGACGCGTTCTTCTACCGCTGGCTCGACCGGCGCGCGCCGGACCTGCCTTTCAGCGGCCGACAGGGCGAGATCGCCAACCTCCGCCGCGATCATCCCGAGGACCTCGCCATCCTGCAGGAGGCCTTGGCACGGCGCTCGATCAAGGAGGCCAGGTTCATGACGCCGCAGGAGCGAAGCCTGGTCGAAAGGCTGGATTCGGACAACGCGCTGTGGCCGATGATGGAAATGTGGTGGGAGTTCCACAAGGCATCAGGCACCGAACCGTTCGGCGGCTATTTTTTCGGAAGTTCCGGCACGGCCGATCCATCGGCGGTGGAACGTGCCTGGGAACGGCATGCCGAAGCGGCGGCGCTTGACCGTTTCCACTCGTACGGAGGGCTGCTGGCGAAGCGACAGGAGGAAGCCTTCGGCGAGGATCACACGGTGCTGGAAGGCATGATCCGGTCGGAACTGGTGGGCATGCCGCGGGCAACACCCGATCGGATGATGATGTATTTCGGCCGCGGTCCCGGCGGGAGCGATGATTCGCTCAGAATGCGGATTTCCGATCTCGAAAAGCGTGGGCAGGGCGAGGCGCTTCAGGGCTTGTTCGACGACTGGAAGAAACTTCAGCGCCTCATCGTCGCGCCGGAGCATCCGGACGCGTGGGCGGTGATGACCTTCACCCAGACCGCCGCGGAGGACGCGCAGTTGTTCAGGAAAGTCTTCGCCTCCCTGGGGCTGAGCGAGGAGGAGGAAGAGGCGAAGGGGATTGCCGGAAAACTGAGCCTCCATTCCCCGGCCCCTTACTCCGGAGCCGATGCCGAGGCCGGGATGCGGCTCCAGTCGGGTCGATGGTCCGACGTGCCGGTCACGCCCGGGGAGATGCGGCCCGGTCGCAAGGCCGACATGGCGATGTTTCACCGGATGCTGGCCTGGCCGCTGGTGCTGATCGCGCTGGTCTTCGTGCTGATGTGGGGATTCGAGGCCTGCCGCCGGAACGAGGCGGTGAAGGGGACGGCCAGGGGGCTGGTGCCGCTTTTCGGGCTCCGCGATCATCTTTACATCGGGGTGTCGGGCCTCGTGGTGCCGTGGCTCTACTGGTGGGCGGTCACGCGCCTGACACCGGTGGGCTTGAGCGACAAGGTGTTCGAGGACGAATGGGACGCGCTGGGCTGGGTCTTGCAGATCGCCATCGGGATGTCGCTGGGACTGGTGATGCTCACCCAGGCCGTCCAGTGGCGCTGGTCGAAAATCGGTGCCTTCCTGGGCATGGCCGGCCCGGCGCCTTGGCTCGGCCGGGTGGTGGCGTGGCTGGTCGCCGCCGCGCTGCCGGGCGCCGGATTGGTCCGCCACCTGCCGTTGGCCAGCGATGAGGACAAGGGCTACTACATGATGGGCTGCGCCGCGATGGGATCGCTGGGGCTGCTGTGGCTGTTGTGGGTCGGGATCATGAATGTCTGCACGCCGCGAGAGGGCGCGCTGCGCCCGAATCTCGTCGCACGGACGATGATCCCGTGGTCGCTCGCCGGATTGGCGAGCCTGCTGCTGGCGGTGGGCGTGCTGCGCCTGGCGGAGGGCTGGTGGTATGCCCGGGATCCGCTGCTGCCGGGCGGGACCAGCGAGCACTATGCCAACGCCCTCGAGGAGCGGGGCGTGATGCGGCAGGTCGCGCCGCTTCGCGAGGCGTTCGGAGTGGCGCTCTCCGGAGCGCCATGACGGGGCATGGCGGTCTCCCGGCCGCGACCTTTGGGCATGAAAGCGCCACCAGGTTTTGCGGTCGAAGCCTCATGGAGGTCATGCCTTGCTCCGCGGCCGGGAGGCCGCCCCGCCCTTTCATGGCGCTTGCAAAGCGCCACTCCATTCCGCCTCGACGACATGGAAGCGGCTGCCGAGCTGGCCGGGGTGGGTGAGGGTCTGGAAGTTTCGCAGCGCCTTGGCGGCATCGGTGCGGCCTTCCAGCGAGAGCAGCCACGGCCTGGCGATTTCGGTGAGGAAGCGTCCCTGGTTCTCGAAGCGCACGACTTTCCCGCCGCAGGCCTCGACCGCCTCGTGCAGGGCGGTGAAATCGACGTGGGCGCTGATGTCGCGGGTGCCCGGTGAGTCGAGCGGGTCGTCGCCGGCGCGGTGCCTGGAAAAGGTCCGCAGCGTACCTTCCCGCCGGCCCTCGGCGTAGTATTCGTCGCGCTCGTAGCCGTAGTCGATCCACAGCATGCGCGCCGGCGAAAGGGCCGAAAGGAATCCGCGGATGAAATCCTCGAGCTTGCTCCGGACCTCGGTGCGGTAGCCGGCGGGGCGCTTGGGCAAAGACCGCGCGATCCGGTCGGCGGGTCCGATCGGGGTGAGCGTGAAATCTCCATCGACGCCGAGTTCCACCCAGCCCTCGCCGGTCGACTCGACGAGATGACAGGGCAGGGCGTCGAGCACCTCGTTGCCGATCAGGATGCCGGGCAGGGGGTCGAGCTTCGCCGGATCATCGACCACCACGACCCGCTCGCCGAGCCGTTGGCGCTGCGCGGCGGCAAGGGTGTCGAGCGGCTCGACGATGGCGTATTCGGCGGCGTCCGCCGCGGCGGCATCGAGGTCCGCCAGGCCTTCGAGGATGTCTTCCGCGAGCCGCCCGTCGTGGGCTCCGACCTCCAGGATCCGCCATCGTCCGGGACGCCCGCGGTGTTCCCAGAAGGCCGCGAGATGACGGGCCAGGAGGTGCCCGAATAGCGGCCCGGCGCTGACGCTGGTGAAGAAATCCCCCTCGCGTCCGACCTGCCCGGTGCGGCTGGCGTAGTAGCCGCCTTGCGGGTCGTAGAGCGCGGCCGCCATGAACCGGGCGAAGCCGATCGGCCCGTTTTCGCGGATTTCCCGCGCAAGCCGCCCGCGCAAGCCCGCTATTGCCTCGGAGGGGCGATCCCGATATGCCCCTCGGGGACCGGGAGGGCTGCTTCCGGCTTCGTTTTCCATCATGCCTCGTTCCGAGCAATCCAGCCGCAACAAGCGGAGGAAGCGCCGCTTCTACAAGCGGAAACGCTTCTGGGGCACCCTGCTGATTCTGGGGCTCGTCGCCGGCGGCGTCGGCTACGTCGCCGCCGAGCGCTACACGCGGGATCACCGCGAGCGGGCGGCGACCTACGACCTGGAGAAAATCAACAACCTCGAGGTGCCGAGCGTGATTCTCGGCCGCGACGGCGGCGAGATCGGCCGGTTCTTCGTGCAGAACCGGAGCGTGATCGGCATCGAACGGGTGCCGGAGAACTTCATCGGCGCGCTGCGCGCCGGCGAGGACAAGCGCTTCT
>CALGOH010000023.1 GCA_937957985.1 uncultured Verrucomicrobiae bacterium | reverse complement strand
CCAGTAGTTCATCTGGAGGTTCACGTCGGAGTGGTAGTCGCAGCGCCACTCCGGGCTGTTGCTGTCGTTCCACAGTCCCTGCAGGTTGGCGGGCAGACTGCCCGGCCGGGAGCAACTGATCATCAGGTAGCGGGCGTAGCGGAACATCAGCTCCTCGAGATCCGGATCGTCCACGCCCGTGCCGCCAACCGCCTCGGCCTCGTAGACCGTCTTCTCGCCGGGACCGGCGGCATCGCCACGGTAGGCCCGCATCCGCTCGTCGGTGGGCAGCGAGCGCCGGCCCTCGTCGGTGGTTCCGAAATCGATCTCGAGGCGGTCGAAAAGCGATCGGTAATCCGCGACGTGCTCGGCCAGCAGCTCCCGGAAGGGACGCTCGACCGCCTGCCCGACCCGGGCCTTCAACGCCGCCGCCGGATCCCCGTCGGTCCAGCCGCGGTCGCGATAGGGGACGTAGTTGGTCGCCGCCGCAGCCACCAGCGTGAGGCTGTCGCAACCTTGGAAGCGGATGGCGCCATCAACGGCTTCGATCGTGCCTCCCTCGTGTCGCACCTGCACGCGGGAGGCGTAGTCGAGCACCACCGGGTCCTCCCAGGTCCGGCCGGGTTTCGGGTAATGCTGGTGGTCGCCGGTGTCGCCGGTCGCCGAGAGCGCGCTCCCCTCGGCGATGACCGCGGCGTCATGGGCATCCGTCAGCCGGATCGTCCCGGAATGGGCCCCGGGCCGGTCGGCGCTGAAATGGAACACCATCACCCCGGCCGGGGCGCTGACGAAGCCCACCCGGGTGAAACGGACGCCATCGCAGGCGTAGCGGACCGTGTGCACCGCCCGGCCGATGTCGAGTTGGCGACGGTAGCCCGACACCTCCTCGTGATCGAAGCGGACGAGCACTTCCCCGAAAGCCTGATAGGCTCCCGTGTTCCGCTCGCCACCCACCCACAGCGAATCCTCGTTGAACTGGATCCGCTCCTCCGGCACGCCGCCGAAGACCATGCAGCCGAGGCTGCCGTTGCCGAGCGGCAGCGCCTGACGCTGCCAGCTTTCGGCAGGCTCGTCGTACCAGAGCAATGCGTCGGCAGCCGAGGGCGCGGCCGAGGCCGCGAGAATGCCGAGCAGGCCGGAGAACCATGATGCGCGCATGCAACGCACTACGGGCCGGAGCGCGCGGTCTATCGGCTCCGGCCGGGGATGCCCCGGACCGTCACTCCGGGTGCGTCGCGGGAGCCGCGGGCTGGAACCGGTAGATCACCCCTTCGGTCCCCGGACCCGGGGAACTCGACGGCGGAACCTGGCCGGACGGCGCCCCGGGGAGGTGGACCGGCGCGGGGGTGCCCACAAGTCCTTCCGGCGGCAGCACGGTCGAAAGCAGATGGCCGGAACCATCGGCACCGTCGCAAGCGGCCGTCGGATCGTCGGCGCGGTCACAGCCGGCGGCCAGCAGGACCGCGGCAAGCATCGGGATGGGATTCGTCTTCATGGTCGTGATGGGATTCATCGCTTGTTCACGCCGGCTCAGCCGGAGATTCCAAACACCTCGACCTCGATGTAGTGGTTCATGTCGTTGGAGGTGTTGCCGTTGCTGTAGAGGCGGACGTAGCGGCCGCGCGCGCCCTTGGCGTTGACCAACAGGCCGAACCTCGACTCGACATAGGGGTTGTCGCCCCCCACGCCCAACCCGGCCGAGTTGTCATAGTCGTTGTTGAAGACCGTCGTCACTCCCGCCTTGAACGCGGGATCGTCCGAGACCTGCACGATCACATCGTGATAGGCACGGCGCTGGGAATGGAAATGCCAGATCCAGACCGCCTGGATGGCGGCGCTCCGTTCGAGGTCGATCTGCACCCACTGCAGCCCGTCGATCAGTTCGACGTAGTAGCCCTCGCCGGCGTCCTTGTCGCCGTCGGTGATCAGTTCGGGGCTGCCGATGATGGGAAAGTCGTCGCTGCTGGTGACCGGCTTGCCGGCCGAAAGCAGTTCCGTTCCTTCCGGCACCCGCAGGGTCGGCGGCGCGTCCGGCACGCCCACCAGGCGCGGCACCCTGATCGGCTTCGGCGTTCCCTCGATCAATTCCGGCGGAAACTCGTTGGTCAGCATCGACCCGGTGTCGGACGTCCCCGACGCCTCGGCCATCGCCTGCCGCGCCTCGCGGCCCGCGTTCCACACGACGCCGCCCGCCACCAGCGCGAGGCAGGCCGCCGCCGCCACTCCCCAGCCGAGAACGACGCGACGGTTCGAGCCCGATCCTTCGGCATGGAGCCTCCGGTCGAGTCGTTGAAGAAATTTCTCATCCGCGGATTTTCCGAGCCGGGCATGCTCGCGGAGGACGGCATCGATCCAGCGATCGTCTCCCTGGAGCCGGGTTTCGTCGTTCGTGTTCATGGTCATGAATGGTTGGGAAGCTTGCGGTCGAGGCAGGTGCGCAGCGCCTCGCGGGCGCGCTGCAGGCGCTTGCGGAAGGTGGTCACCCCGATGCCGAGACCGCGGGCGATGGTTTCGCCGTCCTGGTGCTCGTAGTAGAATCTCCGCACGACCTCGCCGGCCGTCTCGGGGAGGCGGGCGAGGCAGTCCTCCAGCGCGTCGAAAAGCCCGGGATTCCCCGTCTGGCGGTTCTCGTCCCAGCCGGCGCAGCGGTTCTCCCATGCCTCCAGCGTGGCGT
>CALGOH010000022.1 GCA_937957985.1 uncultured Verrucomicrobiae bacterium | reverse complement strand
GGCACTCGGCACTCGGCACTCGGCACTCGGCACTCGGCACTCGGCACTCGGCACTCGGCACTTGGCACTTGGCACTTGGCACTTGGCACTTGGCACTTGGCACTTCCATCCTCCGCCCGACCAACCACCATGCGGCGCTTCCTGATCCCCGTCCTTCTCGCCTGCCTCGGTCTGGCGCTGGCGGCGCGACTGATGCCGATCGAGCACGCCAAGGTGGTCGAGCAACTGGCGGACTTCCCGGACGCCGACATCGCCAGCGAGCGGATGCGCCCGCTGGTGGTCGGCGGCCTGTGCATGATGCCCGCGCTCGGCGCGCTGCTCTACGCCTTCGGCGGAACCATCGCCCGCTACGTCACCCGGCAGTTCCTCGCCCTCTTCGCCATCACCTTCTGCGGCCTCGCCGTGATCTGGTTGCTGATGGATTTCGAGGACAACCTCGAGGAACTCAAACTCAGCGGCGACATCATCGGCACCGCGCTGCAACTGTACGTCGCGCGGCTTCCACAGCTCACCGTCACGCTGCTGCCCTACGCGCTGATGCTTTCGCTGCTCTTCTGTCTCGGCCGCCTGTCGGGCTCGAGGGAGATCGTCGCGATGCTCCAGACCGGCCGGGGCATCGGCCGCGTGACCCTGCCATTCGTCCTTGCCGGACTGATCGCCGCCACCATCAGCGCGGGCCTCAATTTCCACTGGGCGCCCCAGTCGAACGTCCGCGAGGACCGGATCCTCGCCGCCGCCCGGGGGCTCGATGAAAAGGCGGCCGAGTTCGTGCAGTTCCGCAACCCCCGAGCCCCCCGCCTGTGGATGGTGGGGACCTTCCCGCGCGACTATCAGAAGGGCGCGCCGCTCGAGCGGGTGCGGATCATCGGGGAAACCGAGGAGGGCAAGCTGAACTCGGTGCTCGTCGCACGCACCGCGGCGTGGTCGCCGTCGGACGGCTCGTGGAGCTTCGCCGACGCGACGCTGCGCCACATCAAGGCGGGCGAGCCGCCGATCTACGAGCCCGACCTGCCGAATCCCTACGTGGTCCATTCGTGGCGCGAAACGCCCGCCGAGATCATCCGCCCGGGCCTGCCGGCCAACCAGCTCGGCATTCCCGAGCTGATCGGGTGGCTGCGCAGCAAGCGCTCGCAGGACGCCCGCGGCGAGGCCGTCCACCTCACCCAGTGGCACCATCGCATCGCCGAGCCCTTCAATTGCGTGATCGTAATCCTGCTGGCCATCCCGCTCGGCATCTTCTTCTCCCGTCGCGGCACTTCCGGGGGGCTGGCACTCGCCGTCTTCCTCTGCGCCGGCCTGCTCTTCTTCACCAACATCTGCCTCAGCCTCGGCGACTCCGGCCACCTGCCGCCCGTGCTCGCCGCCTGGCTGCCGAACCTCATCTTCGGCGCCCTCGCGCTCTACCTTTTCCGTCGCCGCATCACCGGCCGTCCCATCTATCAGGTCATCCGCAGCATGATCCCCAACGAGGCGTAGCCGAGTTCAGAGTTCAAAGTTTCGAGTTTCCCACCATGGCCCTACAGGAATCCTGGCACATCCGTTCGCGCGCCCGTCAGTGCGCCGTCACCGAAAAACCCTTCGAGGAAGGCGAGACCATCGTCACCGCGCTGTTCCCCGACCCCGAATCGAGCGGCTACCTGCGCCGGGATTTCTCGGTGGGCGCGTGGGACGACCGCGGCGAGGACGCCGAGCCCGCCTTCTCCTTCTGGCGCAGCACCTACGAGCCGCCCGCAGTGGATGAAACGCCCGGCCCGATGGAGAAAGAGGATCCCGAAACCCTGCTCCGCCGCCTGGTCGACGAGGACGAGGAACACACCGAGAACGTCCGCTACATCCTCGCCGTCATGCTCGAGCGCAAGAAGCTCCTGCGCGAGACCGACTCCCAGACGATCCCCACCGGCACCCTGCGCGTCTACGAGCACCGCAAGACCGGCGACGCCTTCCTGATCCGCGACCCGAACATCCCGCTCGACGAGGTCGAGAAGGTTCAGGAGGAGGTCATCCTGCTCCTCGAACACGGCGGACGCATGCCGGAGCCGGAAGCGGATGGGCCCGTGGAGGAAGCGACCGAGACCGCCGACGAGCCGGGAGAAACGAATGACGCGGAGGGGCCGGAGACGGCGGATGCGGATGACGAAACGGATGCAGCGGAGGACGGGTCCGACCAATCCGACGAACCCCAATCCACCAATCCCCCAATCTCCTAATCTCCTAATCTCCTAATCTCCAGCCGAAGGCTTCGGCACCTTCACCCCCGCCATCGCGCACACCTTCCGGAAATGCTTGGGCTCGACCGGGGTGATCGAAAGCCTGGTCCCCCGCTGGGTTACCATCATCCCTTCCAACGCCGGCTCGGCCTTCAACTGCTCGAGGCTCACCATCTCCGGGAACTCGAGCACGAACTCGAAGTCACGGAGCATCCACCGCGGGTCGTCCGGGTTCGACTTCGGATCGTGATACTTCGACTTCTCGTCGAACTGAGTCGGATCGGGATACGCCTCGCTGCACACCCGCGCCAGCCCCACCGCCCCGGGCGGCTTCGCATTGGAATGGTAGAAGATCGCCAGGTCGCCGACCTCCATTTCGTCGCGCATGAAATTCCGCGCCTGATAGTTCCGGACGCCGTCCCACCTTTCCCGCTTCACCTTCCCGAGGTCCGCGATCCCGAACACGTCCGGCTCGGACTTGATCAACCAGTAGTTCACGCGGCGACCCTAGCAGCCGGCCCGCGCCACGCAAGCGACCGGCGTTTCATCGCTGGAAACCGAGGACGGCGCACGTAGTGTCGGAGGGTCATGATCTACGAACTCGAACGCGAGGCGATGATCCGCGACCAGCTCGCGGCGCGCGGCATCCGTGACGAACGGGTCCTCGACGCCATGCGCGCCGTGCCGCGCGAGTGCTTCGTTCCCGAGGAAAGCCACGGGCTTTCCTACGAGGACCACCCCGTGCCGATCGGCGGCGGCCAGACCATCTCGCAACCCTACATCGTGGCCCTGATGACCGAGTTGCTGCGGCTTTCCCCCGAGGCCGAGGTGCTCGAGATCGGCGCCGGCAGCGGCTACCAGGCCGCCATCCTCGGGCACATCGTCCGCCACGTCTGCGCCCTCGAGCGAGACCCAGAACTCGCGGAACGCGCCCGTGCCACGCTCGAGGCGCTCGGCTTCACCCGCATCGACCTGCGCTGCGGCGACGGTTTCGACGGCTGGCCCGACCCCGACGCCCGCTTCGATGGCATCCTGGTCGCCTGCGCCCCCGACCATCTCCCGGAGAAGCCCGCCGCCAGTCTCAAGCCCGGCGGGCGCATGGTGGTTCCCATCGGCCCGGTCGGCGAGGTCCAGCAACTCACCGTCATCATCCGCCGCCACGACGGCACCCTTGCCCGCGAAGAAGTCGCCCCCGTCCGCTTCGTGCCGATGGTGTGAAACGGACACGAGCGAAGGTCAGGAGCAAGGAGGCGGGAGGCGGAGAAGCAGTTGGAAGCCGAGGCCGACATGGACGAGCGCCGCATCCCAAGAGGGCCAAGGGCCCTGTGCATGCGCACATCTGACATCCCGCCTCCCGTTCACCGGTCCACCCTCGCCGACCCGCCACCGACGAGCTTCTTCACCTCGTCAACCGAGGCCATGGTCGTGTCACCGGGAGTGGTCATGGCCAGCGCGCCGTGGGCGGCGCCGTATTCGACGGCCATCTTGGCGTCGTTGAACTCCATGAAGCCGTAGACCAGGCCGCTGGCAAACGAATCCCCACCACCGACGCGGTCGAAGATCTCGAGCTTCGGACGGTGCGTCGCCTCGTGGAACTCGCCGTCGTGCCAGCAGATCGCGCCCCAGTCGTTGACCGTCGCGGTGTGCACGTCGCGCAGCGTGGTCGCCACGACCTGGAAGTTCGGGAAGTCGGCGACCGCCCGCTTGATCATGTCCTTGAAACTGTCCACCTCGAGCCCGGTCACGTGCTCGCTCACACCCTCGACCTCGAACCCGAGGCTGGCGGTGAAGTCCTCCTCGTTGCCGATCATCACGTCGACATACTTCGCGATCTCGCGGTTCACCTCCTGCGCCTTCTCCAGCCCGCCGATGCTCTTCCAGAGGCTCGGGCGGTAGTTGAGGTCGTAGGAAACGATCGTGCCGTGCTTCTTCGCCGCCTTGCACGCCTCGATGGTCAACTCGGCGGTCGTCTCCGAAAGCGCGGCGAAGATCCCGCCGGTGTGGAACCACTGGCTGCCCTGCTTGCCGAAAACATCGTCCCAGTCGATGTCGCCGGGCTTCATCTGCATCGCCGCCGTGAGGCCGCGGTCGGGCGTGCCTTTCGCGCCGCGCACGCCGAAGCCGCGCTCGGTGAAGTTGAGGCCGTTGCGCACGTTGCGCCCGAGGCCGTCGAAGGGCGCCCACCGGATGAAGCGGGTATCGACGCCGCCCTGCAGGATGAAGTCTTCCAGAAGGCGACCGACGTCGTTCTCGGCGAAGGCGGTCACCACCGCCGCGCGCTTGCCGAAACAGCGGCGCAGGCCGCGGGCGACGTTGTATTCGCCGCCGCCTTCCCAGACGTCGAACTTGCGGGTCGTGCGGACGCGCCCGTCACCGGGATCGAGGCGGAGCATGATCTCGCCGAGCGAGATGATGTCGAAGGCAACGGAGTCGGCGGAGCGGAGCTGGATGGACATGTTTTTGGAGAATCAGAGTTTGAAAACGGACGGCTTGGAGGTGGTCACCTTCACGGCCGGCCTGGCCGCGCCGGCACCGTCGAACGCGTTTGCCTGGATGAAGTCGGCGTCGCCGCGCAGGAAATTGATCAGGTTGTTCGTCGCGCGGGTCGCCTGGCGTTCGACACTCTCGTAGGTGCGCGAGCCGATGTGCGAGGTGATGATGCAGTTCGGTGCCCTGAGCAACGGGTGATCGGTCGGCGGCGGCTCGCTGTCGAGCACGTCGGCGCCGTAGCCGCCGAGCTTGCCACTCTCGAGCGCCTTCACCACGCAGTCGATCTCGACGATCTCGCCACGCGCGCAGTTGAGCACGATCACGCCGTCCTTCATCTCGGCGATCTTGGCGGTGTTGATCATGCCGCGGGTGTTTTCATCGAGGAAGCAGTGCAGCGAAACCACGTCGGAATTCACCAGCACCTCGTCCATGTCGGCGCAGCGTCTCACCGCGTGCTCCTTCGCGAAGGCCTCGTCGAAATAGGGATCAAAGGCGATCACCTCCATGCCGAAGGCGCGGGCGCGGACGGCGACCTCCTTGCCGATGCGGCCGAGGCCGATGATGCCGATCGTCTTGCCCATGATCTCGTTGCCGACCGGCTTCTTCCAGCCGGCCTGCCAGGCGCCGTTGCGGCAGTCGATGCCGTTGAAGAAGATCTTCTTCGTCAGTCCCAGCAGCAGCCCGAAGGTGTGCTCGGCGACGGTCGTGTGGTTCACGCCGGGAGTGAAAAGCACCGGCAGCTTCTTGCCGGTCGCGTAGGGCACGTCGATCTTGTCGAGGCCGATGCCGTACTTGCTGATCACCTTGAGCCGCGGCAGCGACTTGTCGATGACGGCCGCCGTGATCGCATCATCGCCGCAGAGGAAACCGTCGAACTCGCCGGCCAGCTCCAGCATCCGCGCCTCGGGCAACGGCCCGCGCTCGCGCACGATCTCAAATCCGGCGCTCTCCAGCAGCGCGTGGTGGGGCCCCGGAGTGTCCTGGTAGGACGTGGTGGTCAGAAGGATGCGTTCGCTCATGCCGGAGCCCGTATGGACCACCGAAATTTGTCATACAAGTGCGAAATGGGAGACGGGCTTCTGCAAACGACGGAAAACGGATCCACGTCGGATTAGCCTTGTGAGATCGCTCCCGATCAGGAGAATCGAGCTAGCGATGGAATGTTTTCGGTGGCAGTGGAATTCGGGTCTCGCGATGGCGGGCGCGGCTGTCCTCTGCTCCTGCGAGAACTCACGAAATTCCGAGCTTCGCACCGAGTGGTGGCGGCTCGAAGCCAGGCGGGTCTCGCTGGAGTCACAAGTCGAGTTGGTTCGCTTCCAACTCTCCCACCAGACCGAGTTCGAGTCCGAGCGGAAGGAAGCCGAAGCCAGGTTGTCCGTGCTCGACGAGTCCCTCGCGGAACGGCGCAGCGAGTTGAGGGAACTGCGTGAGGATCTGAACCGGTTGGATCTCGCCATCACCACCCATCGAACGACCGCGATGGAGCAACGCCGGGCCGATTGGCATGGGAAAACGCTGCCCTCGATCATGACTTCGGAGGGCCGCCGGTTTGAAGACGTGACCATCAGCGAAGTGAGCCGTGTCGGCGTCAAGATCCGGCACGAGACGGGCCTCGCCCGACTGACTCCCGGCGATCTCAGTTCCGAGCAATGTGAGGCCTTCGGCATCGATCCGAACGAATCCCGCGAACTCCTCGCCAAGGAAGCCGAGAGACAGGAGGCCTACCGACGCAGGGCCGAGGCGAGGGTCGCCGCCGCCGAACGCGAGTCGTCTGCGACCAGGCCCTTCACGGTAAGGGCCGTCAGCGCGAACCAGCCGTCGTCGTCCGATTCGGCGCGATCCAACCCCCTTCACGAGCCACCCCGGAGGTTTGGCGGCGTGCGCACCTACCGCTCGAGCTCCCACCGGACACGCTTCTACCATGTGTGGTACACCGGCAACACCAACTGCCGGTACCCATCGAGATTCCGAACCCCGGCGACAACGAACTTTTGTCGCGAGGCGATGCGACCTCCCGCTCCGCGCTACCATCCTGTTCCATGCCCCTGAAGCCCTTCCCGTTTCCGCTACCATGATGTCGAACCGACTTCCCAGAACCGCCCGATACTCCTTGCTCCTGCTCGGTCTGGGGCTCTTCACCGGTTGTGGTGAAGACCCGGAACTCGTGCGGAAGAGCGAGCAGCAGAAGGCGGAGATCCGGCGCCTTGAGGGTGAGCTTCAACTCCTTCGCGAGAAGCTCGCTCGCGCGCCGAAGGACCGGAGCGCCGAACTTGCGGAAATGCAGGGCGAAATCCGCAAGGAGGAGGCCCAGATCGCGGAGCTGGACACCACGATCAGCGATCTCCGTGAAAAGAGGAGGACGATGGAGCAGGAGTTCGATAAGTACAAGCGGGAGTATCCCATCCGATAGCAAGCAATCACCATGGGTACCGATCTATTCACGAGCAGCCGGGGACCCGGCCTCATCGGCACGCTGATGGCCCTCGTCGTTCTGCTGGGCTTCGGCGCACTCTATTTCTTCGTCTTCGACGAGCGCTTCCAGGGCGGCGGACAGACCCTTGAATCCATCATTGAAGACGACGCGCGGCAGATCACGAGCCTCGGGCAACGCCTGAGTTCGAACCGCCTGAAGCTCGAGGCCACGAAGGACTTCAAGAAGATCGCCAGTGACCTGCGGGCGGCCACGACCCAGCGGGACATCGCCTTAAGCCGCCGCGAGAAGCTCCAGCAAGAAGTCGCCAGCCTGAAGGACGAAATCGCCGAATTCGAGGAATCGGTCGCCAAGTACAAGCAGGCCTATCGGGAGTCCGCCAGGGCCACGATGGTCGGCCGCGAGATGGATGAACTGAAGACCACCGACGACAAGACCTACACCAAGGTCAGGATCACCGACATCGACCCCGTGCGCATGCAGATCCGCCATCAGGGAGGCATCACCGGTGTCGCGCTCGATACCCTTCCGGAAGACCTGCAGGATTATTTGCAACTGGACGACAGCGAACGGGCGCAGCAGCTCGCCGCCGAAGCGACCGCGAGAGAACAGCAGTCGAGGCACGCCGACCAGGGCGAGGCGCTCCATCGCATCCAGACCCTCAGGCACCGTCTCTCGGAGCTGGAAAAGAAACGGAACGACGCCCGCCGCCTCAGCGCCCGCGCCCAGGACGCCATCCCGGAGATCCAGCAGGCGATCGAGATGAAGCACAACGAACTCCTGATCGAACAACAGAAGGCGGCAACCGGGGGCATCAGCAACGCCCCCCAGGTTCGCGCCCAGATCAGCCAACTCGAAAGCAAGCTTCGCCGCGCCCGCCAACAGGGTCCCGCCCTCAGCGCCGAGGCTTCGGCCCTCGATCGGGAGATTGCGGGAATGGAGGCCGAGATCCGCACGATCGAGGAGGAAGTGAAGCGGAAGAAGGCAAAGCAGAACGAAACGGGTTGATCCCGCTTCCCGGAACTCGATGGGCGCTTTCGAACAGGAGGATCACGGTTGGCTCTTCGGAATCGTCGGCGGCATCATCGCCCTGGTTTTCGCGGGAATCATCGTCTCGCTGCTGATCGACAACCGTACGGCATCCACCGACGGGGACGTTCTTCGACTCGAGGTCGAGATCGCCAGGCAGGAAGCCAAACTCGAGGATCTCGAGATTCGGCGCGAAACGCTGGTTCGCCAACTGGAGGAGCGGCTGGAGGCCAGCGACCACGACGCGCGGCTTGCCGAATTGTCCGGCATCCGGACCGAACGCCGCCAGCAGCGCCGGGCGGCGGAGAACGCCATTTCGGAGGCCCGGGAAACCATCGAGAAGCTGCAAACCGCGAGCCGCGACTATCGGATTCGCTACCACGAAAGAGCCCGCGAGGAATTGGTCGGCGAGACCTTCGATTCCTTCACCCTGGTCGACGGGACCAGCTACTCGAAGGTCAAGATCACGGGACACGACGACGAAGGCCTGCGAATCCGCCACGCCCATGGCGGGGCGAAGCTGCGCTACACCGACCTCCCCCAGGACTGGAAAGAGCGCCTGCAATGGAGCCCCCTGCTTCAGGTCGCGGATTCTCCTTCCGAGCGGACCGTCGAGGAAAGAACTCCGGATTCCCGGCGATCCCATCCATCGCCCGAATCGGGGAATGGAAGGGAGCTGGAAAAGGCCTCCGTTGAAGAAGACGTGGAACTTCAACAACGGATCCACGACGCCCGGTCGCGGGTGATCCGCTACCGCGCGGATTATCTCGAGGCCTCACGCGAAGCATCCATCGCCCGCTCGAAATCCTACAGTTCGGAACGCTCGGTTCCCGGCAGCCTCGAGACCTGGCAGGAACGGGCCCTTCGCATGGACCGGGCGGCCAGCCAGGCCCGCCGTCTCTATCTCGAAGCCCGTTCGGACCTCGCCAGGGATTCCCCCGGCGATCCCCTGCTGCGGGACCAGAATCGCTAGCCGACCCCTTGCCAGTCGCGCAGACCGCGGGCCAATCTCATGATATGACCGCGAATTTCCGGACGTCCGACCGGATTTCTGCGTTCGTGTGACCGTTTCGGCAAAAGCGCCTCCGATCCATGGGGATGGCACGATTGCCGCTGCCCCTCCGGCATGAAGACACCCGGCTTCCTGCTCGACATGGACGGAGTGATTTACCGCGGCAACCAGTTGGTGCCCGGCGCGGATCGCTTCATCGAATATCTCAGATCGGAGGGGCATCCGTTCCTCTTCCTCACCAACAACAGCCAGCGTACCCGCCGCGACGTCGCCCTCAAACTGCGGCGGCTCGGCATCGACGCCTCGGACGACGAGGTCTTCACCTGCGCGATGGCGACCGCCCGCTTCCTCGCCGCCCAGTGCCCGGGTGGCACCGCGTTCGTGCTCGGCGAGAACGGCCTGTCCCACGCGTTGCACATCAACGGCTTCACCGTGGCCGATGACGATGTCGATTTCGTGGTCGTCGGCGAGGGACGCACCATCAACTTCGAGATGCTCGAGCGCGCCACGCGGCTGGTCGAAAAAGGAGCGCGCCTGATCGCCACCAACATGGACTCGCGCTGCCCGACCGAGTCCGGCGTGCGCCCCGGTTGCGGGGCGATCGTCGCGATGATCGAGAAGGCGACCGGCCGAGAGGCCTTCTCGGTCGGCAAGCCGAGTCCGGTGATGATGCGCTTCGCCCGGAAGGAGCTGAACCTCCGCACCGACGAGGTGGTGATGATCGGGGACACCATGTACACCGATGTGCTCGGCGGCGTGCAGATGGGCTACACCACCGTCCTCGTCCTCTCCGGCCACACTTCGGAGGAGGAGATCTCCCACTACGCCTACCGGCCGGACTACGTCGCGGAAAGCGTGGCCCATCTTCCCGACGAACTCTTCCGTGGAGCCCGCCTCCGCATGACCGCCTGATTTCCCCCCACTCATGGGTCCGGCCACCGGCGGCGCGCTCCTCCCCAAGAAAGCGCACACCGTGGATGGCGGGGTCCAGGGAGGCGGTCATTCCGGGCGGTAAAGCTCCATCTCGCCG
Source organism: uncultured Verrucomicrobiae bacterium (assembly GCA_937957985.1). Taxonomy (GTDB): domain Bacteria; phylum Verrucomicrobiota; class Verrucomicrobiia; order Verrucomicrobiales; family Akkermansiaceae; genus Haloferula. Next base: position 23,529 of record CALGOH010000022.1, on the reverse strand, counting down.
CCCCACGCTTTGGCGGCTTGAGTCGCGGCGCCGGATGGTCAGGATGGGAGGTCATGAAGATGCCCATGCCTCCCCTCGCCCGGTGCCTCGCGAGTGGCGCCGCCCTGTTCGCATTCGTCGGCTGCAATGAAGACCGGACGGCTGAAATCGAGGAGCTGAACGACCAGCTTTCGGAGGTCCGCAAGGACCTCGACTACCACGAGAAGCGCTCGACCGAACTTCGGGAGAAGCTCAAGGAGTCCCAGAACGAGGTCGCCGGGCTCAATGCCGAGCTTCGTGCGGCGAGGAACGATCTACGGAAGGCCATGCACGATCTCGAGGGCTACCGCCGCAAGGAGGAGGCCGTCCAGCAAGCCGAGGCCGAGAAGCCGGATGCCGGCGAGCTCCGGGAATCCGCGAAACAAGACGCGCTCGAGGCGCGCGACCGGATGGTCGATATCGTCGGCGACCGCCGGACGGGAGTGGGCATCCTGGTGACCGAGGGCGGCAAGACGTGGATCTACTGTGGGCGCGAGATCATCGAGGGGAACAATCAGCTCGAGATCGCCACCAAAGGCGGCACTTCGCTGAAGCGCTTCGGTGCGTTCGAGGTGGCGCGCGGGGCCAGCCTGGTCCGCCTCGAGGTCGTCGAAGACGGAGTCGAGGGCGTGGCCCCGGCGGGCGCCGGCTCGAAGATCGAGCGCAGCACGACGGTGCTTTGCTTCGCGGCGGGTGGCGATCTCGTCGAGGGCAGGGCCTCGCTCGACAACGACGGACTCAGGATCGACCGGCGCATCGCCGATTGCCCCGCCGGTTCGCCGGTGTTCCATGCCGACACCGGCGAGTTGATCGGCGTCGTGGTCGCCACCTCAGGCGATGAACCTACCTTGTGGCCGGACCTCGACCGCGGGCAGGTGAACGGGATGGTCCGTCTCGATGGCAGGACCGACTGGTCGGCCATCCCGATCGGCACCTTCCTCAAGGAAGCCCGGGTGCTTGCGGACGCCGACGAAATGACCCGCCTGGTGCATGCCTTCGCCGCCACCCACATTTCGGCGGGCGGGATCGTTTACGGCAGCCTGCCCGGCCGGGCGAGTCCCGAGGAGGTATTCGCAGAGCACAAGACGAATTCGGTGGTGAAGTCGCTGGGCGATTTCGGTCCGTGGCTCGAGGAGAACGCCAGCCGCATGTCCGAGGCCGATCTGGGAAAACGAATCCGCGGCGTGTACGAGTCGGCCCAGCGTTTGGCCCAAAGCCAGTCGAACGAGCTGTCGCGCACCAGCTTCTCCCCGGCGAATGCCGCCGCCGCGGTGAGATCGCGGAAATGGCGCGAAGAGGCGAACGCCTCCCTGGCCAAGCGCTTGGCGGCCTTGGACGACTGAGCCAAACTCTCGCACAAGAGCAGACGGGGTTCGCCCGAACCGTGCCGGCGGAGTCCGGGATGGCGGTCAATCCGGCCGTGACAGCTCCATCACACCACGGTCGCCACGATCCGATCGGTAGCGGGCCGTGAACGATCGCGGCGTCACACGCCCATCGACCGAGTACGTCCCGGCGCCTCCCGGAAGATCCATTTCGCCGGAGAAACGGATGCCGCCGCGGCCGTCGGATTGCGTGGCTGCGACATGCGTGTAGTCACCGAAGCTCATCACTCCCCAACCGGCGCGGTAGCGGAAGGCGTGATGGCCCGCGTCCACCCGCTCGACCATGCACCACAGCGGACCGTGGTGCCCATTCACCTCGCTCCGCCACTCGCCTTTCCATGGGCCTTCGGGGGAAACCGGCGGCGTTGCCTGATCCGTCACCGCCTCCCGGAAGTCGCGCGGATAGCTGCCGCAGCCGACAACGCACGCGCCCAGGAATGCGATCCTGAATGTCCTGAAATATCGCATCAGTCTCAACTGATGCGATCTTGAACCCACAAGGAAAAAGCGCACGCCGAAACTCGGCCGCCTCGACCCTCATGGCGCTCAATGTGATGCGCAATCATCCATTCTTCACCCGCTATTTGGCGACCCACTCGGGAAGCCTGTAGTCCTTGGTGCCCAGGATCAACTCGCCGCCTCCGTCAGCACTAGCAGTTACCCGGTAGCCAGAATGGCCATCCCATGGAAACACCCAATCTGGAGCTACAATGGCGGTTTCACTCTTTGATTTCGGGCGGTTGTAGAGCCACTCCTGTGGTTGTGATCCTGGCGATGCGCTGAAACGAAGATTGCGGAACTCCTCATAAGTCACAGTTGATCCTTCGACCAGAGAGAAAAGATTCTCGGGGTAGGTTCCATATGAACGGTGGAATTCTGTGAGCGCTCGTCCTACCGTCGTAGCGTTCTCAAGTTGCTTCGCTGGCCAAGCCCTCTGGAGGGATCGGTTATGGGATACGGTTGCCACAACCGATAAGACTAAGAGAAGCACCGTGCCACCAACGACAACGAAAACATGCTTCTTCATTTTCTGGAGATTAGTGCGGGCATCCCAATCCATCAAGGGACCGGAGGAAATTACAGATTCAACCCAGCATGCTGAAGTTCAGTGACATGGCAAGAGAACAGGCGGCCTTTACGGCTCTCCTCCTTCCGTTGCCTTTGCCTCGGCCGCCGCTTTCCGTTCGGCGATCAGGCCCTCGACGAACTTGCGATCCGCTGGGCTGAGTTTCGAGAGCGGATACTCGGTCACCGTCTTCCGACCCTTGACCCACAGGCGGATCCTGCCGTTCTCCACAAGCGTCAGCGGCTTGCCGTCGCCCACCTCGGACTTGCGGTCGAACGCCAGCATGCTGGCCTGGATCACCTGCCCTTCGATGTTGCTCCAGTCCCGGGTGTCGCACACGGCGATGTAGGTGATCTTCCGGGATCTCGACTGCGGCCTCGTTCCTCCCTCAACGGAGCCGGAGATCTCCTGGCTTTCGTTTGTGTCACGGGTTTCGAACGCCGGCGGAACAAACCCTCGCGTCGGAAAATCCTGAGCAACAATGCTGCCTATGGTCCCTGCCGCGATGATGTACATCCGAATGCTCACGGGATGCCAATATCACGCAACCGTCACTTTGCCGAACTGAAATCCGGCACGAATTCCCACCACGATGGCGTGACAATAGGCCGTTTTTGATGTCATTTCTGCATGAAACTCCACCATCCGACCTATGAAGACCCTACCCCCCATCGAACTTCAAGCCGGCCTCGACAGCGACGTCGCCCCCCTCGTCATCGACGTCCGCCTCGCCGACGATTTCGAAGCCGCCCGCATCTCCGGAGCGGCGAACAACTGCGTCTACGAGGTCTCCTTCACCAGCCGCCTCGAGGAAACCGCGCCTGACCGGGATCGACCGGTCGTCCTCTACGGAGCCGGTGCCGGAAGCCACGAGGCGGCGATGGCCGCCGAAAAGCTCGAGCGCCTCGGCTATTCCGACGTCGCCGTGCTCGATGGCGGCATCGCCGCCTGGAAAGCCGGCGGTTTTCCGGTCGAGGAAGGCTCACCCCTTCCCGCACCGCCCGATCCGCCCGACGGTCGCCGCGAACTCGACCTTGCCGAATGCCGGCTCCAGTGGCTCGGCCGCAACCTGCTCAACAAGCACCTTGGCACGATCGATATCACCAGTGGTCACCTCGATTTCGCAAACGGCACGCTGAGCGGCGGTGAGATGGGCTTCGACCTGCGCTCGATCCGCTGCTCCGACCTCGACGGCGACCCGCTGCACGACGTGCTCGTCGGTCACCTGCTCGACCACGATTTTCTCGATGCCGAGGCCCATCCGGAGTGCCGGCTCGTCATCACCGACGCCGCCTCGCTGCCCAACGCCGCCCCCGGCACGCCCAACCTCCAGATCGCGGCCGACCTGACCATGCGGGGCAGGACCGAGCCGATCGAGTTCATGGCGACGGCCGGGCTCACCCCCGAAGGCCGGCCTGCCGCGCAGGCCGGTTTCGCCATCGATCGCACCCGCTGGGGAGTCCTCTACGGCTCGGCGCGATTCTTCCACCGCCTCGCCGGCCACCTGGTCAACGACCTGATCGAGTTCGACGCGCGGATCGTGACGAAGTAGCCAGCGCTCCGAAAGCCCCCCTAAAGGGGGAACTACATACGCCACTGGCCGGCCACCGGAGTATGTAGTTCCCCCTTCAGGAGGTCTTCCTGTCACACTTGGACAAATTTCGCATCATCGCATCACGATACGATGATTTGACCCTTGCGGGCGTGTCGGCGTTTCCTAGATTCGCCGCATGCCGCGACCCGACGTCACCACCGACCTCACCGCCGCCCTGAAGCAGCGCATCCTGATGCTGGATGGCGCGATGGGAACCACGATCCGTGGCTACGGGCTGGAGGAGAAAGACGCCCGTGGCGAGCGCTTCAAGGACACCGAGAAGGATCTGCTCAACAACGGCGACATCCTCTCGCTGACCCGCCCGGACGTCATTTCCGACATCCACAAGCGCTTCCTCGAAGCCGGCTCCGACATCATCGAAACCAACTCGTTCTCCGGCACCTCGATCGCCCAGAGCGAGTTCTTCGTCGAGGATCCGCGCGAAACCGGCAAGGGCCGCAAGGACCCGGAATTCTACCAGAAGGTCCTCGACGATCCTTTCCTCAAGGACCTCGCCCACGAGATCAATTTCAAGTCCGCCCAACTCGCCCGCGAAGCCTGCGACAAGGTCGCCGCCGAGACCGGCATCCCGCGCTACGTCGCCGGTGCGATCGGGCCGCTGACCGTCGGCCTCAACAACGCGGCGGTCGATCCCAACGACCCCGGCTTCCGCTCGGTGACCTTCGACCAGGTCTATGAGGACTACAAACGCCAGATCCGCGCGCTGGTCGAGGGCGGCGTCGATATCCTGATGATCGAGACGATCTTCGATGCGCTCAACGCCAAGGCCGCGTCGGTGGCGGCGCAGGACGTTTTCGAGGAAGACGGCTTCACGCTTCCGATCATCATCTCGGCGGCGGTCGGCCGCGGCGGGGAAACGATGATCTCGGCCCAGAAGGTCGAGGCGCTGTGGAACTCGGTCGCGCACCTCAAACCGCTGGCGGTCGGGCTCAACTGCTCGCTCGGGCCCGAGGAGATGCGGCCCTTCGTCGAGGAACTGTCGAACGTCTGCGGCACCTACGTTTCCTGCTACCCGAACGCCGGCATGCCCGACCCGCTGTCGCCGACCGGCTTTCCCTACCTGCCCGACGACATGGAGCGCCTGGTCGGCGACTTCGCCCGTTCCGGCTTCATCAATCTCGCCGGCGGCTGCTGCGGCAACACGCCCGAGCACATCGCCGCCATCGCCAAGGGCGTGAAGGGCGTCGAGCCGCGCCGGATCCCGGAAATCGAGCCGTTGATGCGCCTCGCCGGCACCGAACCCTACAACCACACCGCCGACAACAACTTCCTGATGATCGGCGAGCGGACCAACGTCGCCGGCTCGCCCGTCTTCCGGAAAATGGTCCAGGAGGGCAGGCTCGAGGACGCCCTCGCGGTCGCCCGCCAGCAGGTCGAGAACGGCGCGCCGGTCATCGACGTCTGCTTCGACGACGGAATGATCGACGGCGTCGAGATGATGACCCGCTTCCTCAACCTGGTGCAATCCGAGCCCGACATCACGAAGGTCCCGATCACGGTCGATTCCTCGAAATGGGAGATCATCCTCGCCGGCCTCAAGTGCCTCCAGGGCAAGGGCATCGTGAACTCGATCTCGCTCAAGGAGGGCGAGGAGGCCTTCAAGGAGCAGGCGCGGACGATCATGAAATTCGGCGCCGCCACGGTGGTCATGGCCTTCGATGAGAAGGGCCAGGCCGCGACCTACGAGGACAAGATCCGCATCTGCGAGCGCGCCTACCGCATCCTCGTCGACGAGGTCGGCTTCAACCCGCAGGACATCATTTTCGACCCCAACATCCTGACCGTCGGCACCGGCATCGAGGAGCACAACAACTACGCGGTCGATTTCTTCAACGCGACCAGGTGGATCAAGGAGAACCTGCCCGGTGCCAAGGTCTCGGGCGGCGTGTCGAACGTGTCGTTCTCCTTCCGCGGCAACAACCCGGTGCGCGAGGCGATGCACTCGGCCTTCCTCTACCATGCCGGCAAGGCGGGGATGGACATGGGCATCGTCAACCCCGGCATGCTCGAGGTCTATGACGAGATCCAGCCGGAGCTGCTCAAGCACGTCGAGGACGTGCTGCTCAACCGCGATCCCGACGCCACCGAGCGGTTGCTTGATTTCGCCGAGCAGTTCAAGGGCCAGAAGAAGGAGGCCAAGGCCGAGGACCTGAGCTGGCGCGAGGCGCCGGTCGAGAAGCGGCTCGAGCACGCGCTGCTGAAGGGCATCGACCGCTTCATCGACGAGGACACCGAGGAAGCGAGGCAGAAGTACGAGAAGCCGCTGAAGGTCATCGAGGGGCCGCTGATGGACGGCATGGGCGTGGTCGGCGACCTCTTCGGTGCCGGCAAGATGTTCCTGCCGCAGGTGGTCAAGTCGGCGCGTGTGATGAAGAAGGCGGTCGCCTGGCTCGAGCCCTACATGGAGGCCGAGAAGGAAGAGAAGCTGAAGCCGATCATCGCCCGCCTCAAGGAGAAGCATCCCTCGCTTTCCGACGACGAACTCCACGTCAAGGCCGAGAAGACACTCTCAGCCGGCCGCGTGATCATGGCCACGGTGAAGGGCGACGTCCACGACATCGGCAAGAACATCGTCGGCGTGGTGCTCGCCTGCAACGGCTTCGAGGTCATCGATCTCGGCGTGATGGTTCCCTGCGAGCGCATCCTCGACACGGCGATCGAGAAGCACGCGGACATCATCGGTCTCTCGGGCCTGATCACGCCGTCGCTGGATGAAATGATCCACGTCGCCAGGGAGATGGAGCGCCGCGAGATGGACATCCCGGTGCTGATCGGCGGCGCGACCACTTCGCCGGCCCACACCGCGGTGAAGATCGCGCCGCACTACAGCCATCCGATCGTCCACGTGCTCGACGCCTCGCGCTCGGTGCCGGTGACGACCTCGCTGCTCTCGGAGGAGGGACGGGAGAAATTCATCGCGGACAACGAGGCCAAGCACGAAAAGCTGCGCGAGAACTTCAACAAGAAGGACAAGCCGACCATTTCTCTCGACGAGGCCCGCCGGAACGCGCCGAAGTTCGACTGGGACGGCTACACGCCCCCGGTTCCGTCTTTCACCGGCACGCGGGTGATGGAAGGTCAGTCGCTGCGCGAGCTGGCGGAATACATCGACTGGACCCCCTTTTTCCACGCCTGGGAGCTGCGCGGCGTGTGGGACCGCGAGACCGAGACGCTCAAGACGCGCGTCGAGGGCGGCGCGGAGCAGGCCAAGGAACTCCACGCCGAGGCGAAGGAACTTCTTGAGCAGATCATTGCCGAGAAGCGCTTCACGGCCCGCGGCATCTATGGCTTCTTCCCTGCCAACGCCGACGGGGACGACATCGTCGTCTGGGAAGACGACGAGCGCACCAGGGAACGCGCCCGCCTCCACACCCTGCGCCAGCAACTGGCCAAGGAGACCGACAAACCCCACGTCGCGCTGGCGGATTTCGTGGCGCCTGCCTCACCTGCCAGTGGCATGACCGTCCCGGTCATGAATCCCACCGGCGTGAAGAAGCGAGAAGGCGCCAACCTGCCCCATTGGTCCGACCAAGGTTCCACCTACGCGGTCACCTTCCGCCTCGCCGACTCCCTTCCCCAGGATACGCTCAAGCGGTATCTGGATGCCAAAGCCGAAGCCCTGAAAGTCGTCAACATCGCCCGCCAGAAGGGCGACAAAGCCATGCTTGCCCACGCCGAGCGCAACCTTGCCGAGGCGTTTTCCGAACACTTGGAAGCCGCACTTGAGGCCGGTCACGGCGAGTGCCTGCTGCGCGACCCGGCCCTCGCGGAACTCGTCCAAAACGCGATCAAGCATTTCGATGGAGATCGCTACGAACTCCTCCACTGGGCGGTGATGCCGAATCACGTTCACGCGATCGTGCGACCGGTGAAAGGGCACGGGCTTTCTGAGATCCTGCACTCATGGAAATCCTTTACAGCACATGAGATCAACAAGCGCCTCGACCGCAAAGGGAAGGACGTGTGGCAGGATGAGTCCTATGATCACCTGATCCGGGGCCCCAAGGACTATGGCAAGCAGGCGGCTTACGTGGAACGGCACGGGACGCGCTGGAAGAGTGATCGGGTGATGAAGGACGGAAGTGGATCCCCGATTCATGACCGGGACGGTCATGCCACTGGCAGGATCAACGACTACATCGGCGGCTTCGTCGTCGGGATCCACGGGGCCGACGAGTGGGCGAAGGAGGTGTCGGAGAAGGAGACCGATCCCTACAAGTCGATCATGATCAAGGCCGTCGCCGACAGGCTGGCCGAGGCCTTCGCCGAACTGCTGCACCACCGCGCGCGGGTCGACTGGGGCTACGAGCGGCCGAACGAGTTCAACCACAACGAGCTGATCAAGGAGAAATACCGGGGCATCCGCCCGGCACCCGGCTATCCGGCGCAGCCGGACCACACCGAGAAGCCGGTTCTCTTCGAACTACTGGAAGCATCGGAGAAGACCGGCGTCACGCTGACCGAGAGCTGCGCGATGCACCCCGGCGCGGCGGTCAGCGGGCTGATGTTCTCGCATCCGGAGAGCAAATATTTCGCGATCAGCGAGCTGCAGAAGGACCAGGTCGAGGACTACGCCAAACGCAAGGGCTGGACGCTCGAGGAAGCCGAGAGGTGGCTCGGCCCGTGGCTCGGCTACGTGGCCTGACCGGACTTCAGGTCGAGGAACCGCCGCACCGCCGAGATCCGGTTTTCCACGCCGAGGCGCTGGAAGACGGCCTCCAGGTGCTTCTCGACCGTGCGCGGGCTGATATCGAGGATGATGGCGGTCTCGGCGCTGGTCTTGCCCTCGGCGATCCATTCCATGATCTCGCGCTGCCGCCGGGTCAAAACGGCCTTCAGGGCCTCGTCGCCGCTTGGCAGGTGACCCGAGACCGGCACGAAGACCAGGATCTCCCCGTTCGTCTTCGGAAGTGCGTGGCTTTCACGGGGGCCGCCTCCCATGTCCAGCTCGACCTCCTGAAACGAAGCGGTCACCGGATCGGTCCAGGCATCGCGCAGGGTTTCGCGCAACTCCCGGTGGCCCCCATCGCTCAACGCCCGGGTCGGTTCATCCTGGGACCACCATTGCTCGGAAAGCTGGACCGCCTCATGACTCACGGGCAGCACCTCGGCGTCCGGCCGCACGACAAACACCCCGATCGGGCGCCCGGCGGTTGCCATGAGAAAATTCCTCACGGTGGTTTCGACCCCCATGCTTCCGATCCTCGCGAGCACGGTGCGCGCGGTGAACAGGATCGCATCGAAGATCTCACGCTGCTCCAGCGAGAAGACACCGTGCTCCCGACAGGCGGCGACGAACGAAGTGCGCTGACAACAGGCGGCCAGTTTGCCGATGATCCCGTCGTCCGCAGGGTTGCCACCATGCAAGAGCCGGTTGAACTCGCACTTCCGGTATTCTTCCGGCGAAACATGGTCGCTGACGGCGACGCCCAGTTCTCCCGGGCTTCGGAAATCGACTCGCCGGAACAGCGGATGGTCCGGGAGCAGTCGATTGAAATCATCCAGGTGAGAGCCGACCCGGTGGGGAATCTCACCGTCACCGTAGGCGGCCCGGATCTGCTGGCTTCCGCAGGTCTCGAACACGAAAACGGAGTCGGCTCCGATCAGGGGCGGAAGGCCACGTCCAAGAAGCTTGACCACGGCGTCGAACGACACGGCGGCCTCCAGGTCGTGAGACAGGCTGAAGAAGGCTTTTCCAAGCACGGCAAGTGGAGGGGGTTGGACAGGTCACTTAAGCCCCGGATTTCTGCGTAGCAACACGCATTGTGAAAATCCATGCCACGAACGATCCTCCGTCCGTTGGCAGAAAGGGTGTTTCACCCGCCAACCACACAGTTTCTTTGGGGGAGAGGCGGCTCCGTTGGATTCATTCCGGCGGGGCCGCCCGTTTTTCGACTTGCCGCTCACTTGCGCTTCTTTCGGAGGAACGCCGGCACGTCGAGGTCCTCGCCTTCGAACACACTCGGATCCGAGCCCTCGAAGCGCCCCTTCGGTCCGCCATCGAAACTGAGCTCGGCCTGCGACTTGCCTGAATCGCTCTCGAACAGGTCGTCCGGTCCTCCGGCAAAATCCTCGATGAGGTCCTCCCCTTTCTTCGGTTTCGCGCCCGGAGCCTTCTTGTCGCTCTTCAGCGTGAACCCCGCCTCGGCGAACGGCGCCTCGTCGTCCTCCGGCTCGGGCGGCCCGGTCTCCTCGGGCTCTTCGGCCTGCGGATCCTCCTGTTGGTCGGGCTCGGGCTCTTCCTCCGGAAACGACTCGTCGAGAAAATCATCGAAAGGCTCGAGCTGGACGACCGGCTCCGGCTCTTCCACCACCTCCTCTTCGGGCACGGGATCCGGATCGGGTTTCTCGATCTCGGGTTCCGGTTCGGGTTCCTCCAGGTCGGCCTCCGGTTCGGTCGCGGAAACCGCTTCGGGTTCTGCGGACTCGTCCCGCGACTCGAAACCGACGGTGGGCTCGAGACCCGACGCCACCGGTTCATCGATCCGCTCCTCGTCCCGAACCGCCGCCTGACGGAGCCGTTCCTCGGGCAATGAACTGACCAGGGTGATGCTCAACTGATCCTCCATCGCGGGATCGACGGCGGCCCCGAACAGGACGTGGGCCTTGTCCGGCACGTACTTGCCGAGGCTTTCCATCAGCAGCTCGATCTCGAAGAGCGTCAGGTCCTCGCCCCCGCAGAGATGCACCAGCACCGTCTCCGCCTCCTTCAGCAGCGCTCCCTGGTCGAGCAGCGGACTGCCGAGGGCGTTGCGCAGCGCCTTCTGGGCGCGGTCCTTTCCCCGGGCGATGCCGGAACCGAAGAGGCAGCGCGAACGGGTTGTCCGCAGCGCGCTCATCAGATCGTCGAGGCCGATGTTGATCAGGCCCGGGCGCACCACCAGCCGGATCACCGCCTTGATGCTTTCCGAGATCATCCTGTCGGCGGCGGCGAAGGCCTCGTGAATGCCCTGCTTCGCCAGCACCAGCTCTCCCATGCGGCTGTTGTCGAAGGTCACCAGAGCGTTCGACAGCACCGCCAGCTCGTTCAGCGCGGTCTCCGCCTGCTCGCGGCGCCGGTTGCCCTCGAAGGAGAAGGGCATGGTCGCGAACATCACCACGAAGGCGCCCTCCTCGCGGGCGATGCGTGCCACGATCGGCGCCGAGCCCGAGCCCGTGCCGCCGCCGAGCCCGACGCAGATGAACACGATCTTGCGGCCCTTGAGCGCCGCGCGGATCTCCTCCTCGGCCTCCTGCACCGCCTGGTTGCCGAGCTCCGGATCGCCACCGGTGCCCAGCCCCTTGGTCAGGTTGCGGCCGAGCTGGATGCGCTCGCCCGCCACCGATCCGGAAAGCGTGCGGATGTCGGTGTTCAGCGCCAGCATCTCGGCGCCGTCGAGTCCATCGAGCGCCACCCGGTCGAGCATGTTGGCGCCGGCGCCTCCGATGCCGACGATCTTCACGGATGAGGTCGGGATGATGTTCTGCGGGTCGCGTGGGAATTCGATCATGACGTGGGTGGGTGATGGGTGGTCGGCGGGAAGGGTGGAACTCGGTCAGCGGGAAAAGGGCCAGAGTCGCCGCAGCACGCCCCGCTTCGGCGATCTCTCGCTTTCGACGATCTGGGCGTAGCGGATGAGCCCGAGCGCGGTGGTGAACTGCGGATCCTTGAAGCTCGCCTGGACGCCGCTCAACTCGGGCGGCTCGGGACGGTAGATGTCGCGGCCGAAGGTCTCGTGCGCCAGCTCGCCGAAGCCGCGCATCAGGCTCGTGCCTCCCGCGAGGAAGATCCCGGTGCCGATCTTTTCCACGGAGCCCCGGGGCAAGCGGTGGACGAGGAGTTCGAGCGTCTCCTCCAGACGCTGGCGGATGATGTCGTTGAGCAACTGGCGCTTGACCTCGGTCTCGGCGAAGCCCTTCTCATCGCCGACCTTCACCACGCCGACCGAGCGGGCGGCGTCGCCCGATGCGTCCCCCTCCCGGATCTTGAGCTGCTCGGCCTTTGAAAACGGCAAGCCGGTCACCAGGTGGATGTCGTTGGTGATGTGGTCGCCGCCGACCGGGATGCAGCCGGTCGCCTCGATCACACCGTCGATATAAAGCGCGTAGTCGGTCGTGCCGCCGCCGATGTCGATCACCAGCGCCCCCCGCTCGCGGGCCTCGCGGTTGAGCGCCACCTGGGCCGTCGCGATCGGCGAAAAGACGAGGTCGTCGACGTCGAGCGGCATCTCCCGCACGCACTTGATCTGGTTCTCGATCCGCGAACGGATGCCGTGGACGATGTGGTAGTCGGCGTCGACCGTGCGCCCGGTCAGCCCGATCGGGCTCGCCGCCTGGTCGAAGCCATCGACACCGAACCGGCGCGGCACGTGGTGCAGGTACACGTGGTCCTGCGGAATCGCCACCGCCCGCGCGATCTCCTTGGCCTCGCCGACGTGCTCGGCGGTGATCGTGTCCTCGCTGTCGGGCAGCCGGCAGCTTCCCTGGTGGTTCACGCCCTGGATGTGGGCGCCGGTGACGGCGAGGAAGACGCTGCCGATCTCGACGTCGCTGGCGTCCTCGGCCTTCACCAAGGCGTCCTTCACGCAGGCGCGGACCTGCGGGAAGTCGTAGATCTCCCCCTTGCGCACACCGACCGATTTCGACTGGCCGACTCCGAGGATCTTCACCGATCCGTCGGACTTCACCTCACCGACCACCATGCAGATCTTGCTGGTGCCGATTTCGAGTCCGACGTGGATCTTGGAGCGAGCCATGATGGATCAGCGTTCGAGGAGTTCGCGCAGGTCGTCGCCGCCGGCGGGTTCAGGTTCGGGTTCGGGAACCACGATGGCACGCGGTGCCGCCATGCTGTGGAAAGTCACGGGGAGATTGCGGCGTCCGACCAGCGAAATGGTCGCGATGCGATCCCCCTTGCGCCGGGCGTGTTCCACCGCGGCGAGGAAATCCGTCATCTGGCGGTCGAGGTCGTCGTGGCCGAAGGTCGCCTCGATCCCGTCGCGCGTGTGAAGCTTCGACCCCCAGGTCTTGTGGAGTTCGATCGATTCGATCCATTGATCCGCTTCCGGAATCTGCCGCTCGGCGACCCGCAGCAGACGGAGCGCCCGCCGGTAGTCCGGATGCTCGATCCGTTGTCCCGGGACGAGCCCGCCGCCATCCTCGCGCAAATGAATCACCGGCAACCGGGAGGCCGTGGGCATCAAGCCGGGAGTGGCGGGAAAAATCAGGCCGTTCCGGTCCACGAGCAGACCGGTCCCGACGTCGCGTGACCCGATCCCCGCCGGTTCGCAGGCAAGCCAGACGTATGGCTGCCGGATGTTCACGTTGACCACCAGATCGCCTGGAAACTCCCTCACGACCTTGGCCGACGCCACCTCCGGCAGCGCCGCGAGCTGCGCCTGGATCCGGTCGGGATCGCAGTCGAAGAGCGTCCCGTCGAGATCGATCCGCGTCACCTCGAGCAGGCGGATCTCGTCGATCGCCGGATTGTCGTTGAGCACGATCCGATCGAGTTCGAAATCCTCGTTCTCCAGCAGGCAGGTCTCGATGCCACGCCACACGCCCCAACCCGCCGCGACGACAAGGGACGCCAACAGCGTGAAGCGAAGCACCGAAAGCAACGCACTACGGACGTCGTACCAGAAGATCCGGGGTGACATCACGCGGGCACGCAGCACCCTCACCTGGCGGCGTTTCCGGACCCGGGATGTACGGCGTTTGAACACGGAGTGTTGGGGATTAGGAGATTGGGTTGATTGGGAGATTGGGTCGCAAATTCATCGCCTCCCCCTTTCCAGTGAAAGCCCAGCAATGCGCAGACAGAGGTCCGGGAACGCGATTCCGGCCGCGGCGGCGGATTTCGGCAGGAGGCTGGTTTCGGTCATTCCGGGAATCGTATTGGCTTCGATCACGAAGGGATTCCCGTCCGCATCGAGCAACACGTCCACCCGCGAATACACCTCGATCCCCAGCGATCGATGGCCCGCCAGGCCCGCCTCCTGCACCCGGCGTGTCGTTTCCCCGTCGAGGTCGGCAGGGCAGAAGTACTGGCTGCCCTGCGACCCGCTCAGCCAGGGATACTTGTTAGCCCTGTCGTAGACGCCACCGGGCGCGACGATCTCGACGATCGGATAGGCCTCGTCGTCGAGGACGGCCACCGTCAGCTCACGGCCCGCCACATACTGCTCGACCAGGGCCATGGCACCATAGCGAACCACATCATCGAGAGCCGCCTTGGCTTCTTCCTCGGTCTTGCAGACGTAGACGCCCACGCTCGATCCCTGGCAGGGCGACTTCACGACGTAGGGCAACCGCATTACCGGCGACTCGTCACCCGTTACCAAATCGATCATTTCCGAAGCCGGCGTCGGCACCCCGGCGGCGACGAAGCGCTCCTTCGCGAGCTGCTTGTCGAATGCCACACGGCTGCTCTCCACCCCCGCTCCCGTGTAGGGCACCCCGCGTTGCTCGAGGATCTGTTGGATCTGTCCGTCCTCACCGAAGGTGCCGTGGATCACATTGAAGGCGAGCCCGGTGCCATCCGGCAGCTCGAAGTCCGGACCCTTGACATCGACCGCCACGGCCTCGAACCCCGCCCCTTCCAGCGCGGCGACGACCGCCCGGCCCGAGGCGAGCGAAACCTCGCGTTCGGATCCGGGTCCTCCCATCAGGACGGCGATGTGCAGATTGTCGGGAAGCATGGTGTTAGAAAGTGAAGTCGTCCTCGCCGATGATCTTGACCTCGTGCTCGAGCTCGATGCCCCGCGTGCCGCGTGCCTTCGACTTGATCCGCTCGATGAGCCCCAGCACCTCGGAGGCGGTCGCGCCGCCGCGGTTGACGATGAAATTGCCATGCTCGGCCGAAACCTCGGCGCGCCCTTCGCCGCTGCCCTTGAGACCGAGCTGATCGACGAGCATGCCGGCGGGCGTTTGCTCCGGGTTCTTGAAGATGCAGCCCGCACTCGCCGCGACCGGCTGGGTCGAGCGGCGCTTGGCCCGCGACTCGTCCCAGCGGCGGCGGATGTTCTCGGCGCTGTCCGGTTCACCCTTGAAGACCGCGCGCAGGGCGAAGTTGCGCCGCAGTTCGGGAACGTTGCGGTAGAAGGCTTCGATCTCGTTCCGCTCCAGCGTGCGGATGTTGCCATCCTCGAAAAGCACGGTCAGGCGCACCACCTGATCGAAGGTCTCGACGCCCATCGCGCCGGCGTTCATCCGCAACGCCCCGCCGACATTCCCCGGGATTCCCTCCATCCACTCGAAGCCGCCGATCCCGGCCGCCTCGGCGACGCTGGCCACCTTCTTCAGCCGCACCCCGGCCCCGGCCACCACGTGGCCGTCGTCATCCACCCCGCACTCGTCGAACTCGCCGCCCTTCGGATGGATCACCGCGCCGCGGATGCCGCCGTCCCGCACCAGCAGGTTCGACCCGCGGCCGACCACCCGGACGGCGATGCCGCGGTCCCGGCAGTAGTTGACCACCTCCGCAAAGGCATTGAAGGTCCGCGGCTCGATCCAGAACTGGGCCGGCCCGCCGACGAGCATGGTCGTGTGCCGCCTCATCGGTTCGTAGAGGCGGATATCGAGCGCCTCATCCGGCGCGAGCCCTCGCAGTTCCTCGACCACCTTCAGATCGCGGGCGATCCGGGTGCCGGCCTCGTGGACGTTGCCGGCACCGAGCGTGATCAGCAGATCACCGTCATCGAGAACGTTGCCGACACGATGGTGGGCGCTCGAAAGGTCGGGAACCGACGTCGCCCGGCCCCCGCTCGCATTCACCGCCTCGACCACCGTCCCGCCGGTGATGCCCGCGATCGGCCGCTCGCTGGCCGGATAGATGTCGGTCACGAAGACCTCGTCGGCCTCCGCCAGGACCTTCCCGAAATCCGCAGCCAGCGCCTGGGTGCGGGTGAAGCGGTGCGGCTGGAAGAGGACGACCACCCGTTCCGGCCCGAGCTGGCGCGCGGTCTGCAGGGTGGCCGCGATCTCCGTGGGATGATGGCCGTAGTCGTCCACGATCCGCAGCTGCTTCGAGAGATATTTCGTTTCAAACCGGCGGCGGGCGCCGGCGAAGCTGTTGAGGGAGCGGGAAACGAGCAGGAAGTCGGCGCCCAGCCGGTCGCAGGTCGCGATCGCCGCCAGCGCGTTGAGGACGTTGTGGCGGCCGGGGATCGCAAGCTCGACCTCGCCGATCTTCTCGCCGCCACGAAATACGGCGAATGCCGTAGCTCCGCGCAACTCGCGGATCTCGCCCGCCGTGTAGTCGGCGTCCGACCAACCGTAGCTCACCGCTTCGGGGTGTCCGGCACACACCGAACGGGCGCCTTCGTCCTCCCGGCAATAGATCACCGGACCCGTGGTCTGCGACAGGAGCTTGCGGAAGACCTCCTTGATCTCATCGAGGTCGCGATAGTGGTCGAGATGCTCGGCCTCGATGTTGAGCACGATCGAGCAGGCCGGCTGGTAGAGCGCCAGCGTCCCGTCGCTTTCATCGCCCTCGGCGACCATCCAGTCGCCCTCCTCCGACCAGCGGGCGTTCTGCCCGAGCACCGGAATCTCGGCTCCGACGTAGTGGCTCGGGCGGAAGCCCGCCTCGCGCAGGGCGTAGGCCACCATCGCCGAGGTCGTGGTCTTGCCGTGGGTTCCGGAGACGACGATGCCTTTCCGGGTGTGAAGGATCGCGGCGAGACATTCGGCCCGGCGCATCAGCCGGATGCCCCTTTCCCGGGCGGCGGCCAGCGCGGCATTGTCCGGTCGGATCGCCGACGAGTAGACCACGAGGTCCGCGCCATCGACCGCCTCCGCGGTATGCGGCGTGGAGAAGCGCAGGCCCAGGCCCTGCATGCGCTCGGTTTCGGCGGTGGTCACCTTGTCCGAGCCGCTGACGCGGTGACCCATGCCCAACAGCAGCAGCGCCAGACCGCTCATGCCCGAGCCGGCGACGCCCACGAGGTGGACGCGCAGCGGGCGCGAGAGATCGGTCAGTCGCTGGGAAAGTCTGTTCATCTGAGGGCTTCCTTGATCGTGGCGCAGACCCGTGCGGCCGCATCCGGCACGGCCAGGGCCCTCGCCGCCGCCGCCATGCGGCCCCGGGTGCCGTCCTGCAGGAGTTCAGCGATACGGGCGGCGAGAGCTTTTCCTTCGAGATCCGCCTCGGGTTCGAGAAAGGCCGCGCCGGCGTCGGCGAACACGCGGGCGTTGACCGTCTGGTGGTCGTCGGCCGCGTAGGGAAAGGGCACGAGGATCGAAGGCAGGCCGAGGTGGGCCAGTTCGGTCATGCTTGAGGCGCCGGAGCGCGCGAGCACGGCGTCGGCCACGGCATAGGCCGCCGGCATGTCATTGCAGAAACCGACGACGCGGTAGCCTTCCCGTTCCCCGGCCTCGGCCCGGACGCGTTCCTCGTCACCGGGACCGGCGATGTGCAGCACCTGCACGCCCTGGGGCAGCTCGGCTCCGGCGACCAGCGAGTTGAGCTTCCGCGCCCCCTGGCTGCCGCCCATCACGAGCAGGGTCTTCTTATCCGCATCGAGCCCCCACTTCGCCGCGGCCTCGGACCGCGGCGGGAGTTCATTCAGTTCGGCACGCACCGGCGTGCCGGTGACCACGCAGTCGCGCCCGGGAAAATGGGCCTTCGCCGCCTCGAAGCCGAGCAGGACACGGTCGCACCAGCGGGCCGTCATCCGGTTCGCCTTGCCGGGCAGGGCGTTGGAGTCGTGGACGAATCCGGGCAGGCCGAGCTTCCTCCCGGCGACGACGGGCGGCAGCGAGGTGAAGCCGCCCATGCCCAGCACCGCGTCGGCACCGAAGTCACGCAGCAGGCCACGGCACCGGCCGATGGTCCGCCACACCGCCCAAACGAAGGGCAGCATCTTCGGGGACAAGGTCGGCGGCTTGGGCAGCGCCGGGATCGTTTCGAAACGATAGGCGTCGTACTTTCGCGATGCCTCGCGGTCGATTTTCTTCTCGGACACCAGCAGCAGCACCCGTCCACCACGCGCCGTCCACTCCTCCGCCACGGCCAGCCCGGGAAACAAATGTCCCCCCGTGCCGCCGCAGGCGATCACCAGACCCGGCTGCCCGTTGCGTTCTGCCATGTGTGTGTCCCGAGACGCCAAGCCCCCTATCCGGGGCAGGCGATGGGCAAACCATGCAATATTTCCTGATTATCAGGCAATCCTCAAAACCTTTGAATAGCGGTTTTGCCGCGGTTTTCACCGCTTCGCCATCTGTTTGCGCAGCAGCGGGATGAACTCGGACTCCATCCAGGAGAAGGCGGCTTCAAGCCCCTCGCGCCGGTAGAGGTCGCCGATCCGGGCCTCGACGCGGGTCGGGGCCCCGAAGGCACTGAGAAATTCATTCGAGGTCAACCGGGTGAACCAATCGCCATCCATGCGGCCCAACTCCCTCAGCACCCAGCTCCTCGCGAAGAGCACCAGCACGGCATCCCCGATCCAGGCGCGTTCGCGCTCGTCCTGGATGGCATCCTTCTCCTTCATCGGCGGCGGCAGGCTGCCCTCAGGGCACCGGCGATGCCAGCTTTTCCATCCGTTCGCGCTGCAGCCGCTCGCGCAGCCGCTGCTCGGACTCGCCGTCCCAGTATCCCGGCTGCAGTTCCAGAAAGACGCTGCTGTAGGGCAGCGCCGTGCTCGTCCGGAGCACCAGCACATCGAAGCTCTTCTGGGCGTCGTTCATCAGGGTGAGCAGCGAGTCCTGATCCAACTGGGTCGCCTCGTAGCCGTGAAGCGCCGTCTCAAGCTCCCGGCGATACTCGTCGATGCCCGGGGCAAAGTCGTTCTCCACCGCCGGCAACTCGCGGGGCAGGTAGATTCGCGGGCGGACATGCTCGGTGCGTTCGAGCGTCCGCAGCACCTCGTCGAGCACCACCGGTATCGGCTCATAGGTGTTGACCTGGCGTGTTCCCGGCCGGCTGTGGGCGGGGAAGGAACTCTCGGCGATCACGATCCAGTTGCGGTAGCCAAGCTGCGCGGCCTGGTGGTCGACCTCCGCCTTCCAGCCTCCCCGATTCCCCGTGCCCGGCCAAATCGCACATCCGGAAAGAAGAAAGATCACTCCCCCCGACAGCAGCTTTTGAACCGACACCCTCACCGGCTCGAAGTAAACGCACGGGACTTTCGGAAGTCAATCGACCGCACCCGGAGGAGATGCCGGAATTTTGCTCAAATGCTCAGGGGACTTCAAAGCCCGTCTCCCCGCCGGACCCGCGGCCACGCCACCAATCGAGGGCCGGCATCCGACGGGCGCCGTCGGGCTGGACCTGGTCCAGCGCCAGCGATCGATCGCCGCACGCGACGATCACGCGGCCGTCGCGCTCCGCGATGCGACCGGGATCACCACTTCCTCCCACGACCTCGCCAAAGGGAAAAACCTTCAAACGCCGTCCTTCGTAGCTTGTCCAGCAACCGGGCCACGGATCGTAGGCTCGCAGTCGTCGTTCCAGGCGCCCGGCCTGCCATGTCCAGTCCAGACGACCGTCCTCACGACCGAGCTTGGACACGTGGCTGGACTCGCCGAGTTGGTCCTGCGGGGTACGCGGAGCGGTCCCCGCGAGGAGCAGCGGCAGCCCCGTGGCGAGCACCTCGACAGCGATCCCGGCGAGCCGGTCGTGCAGGGTGTCCGCCGTGTCACGCGATCCGATCGGGATCGCTCGCGAGAGAATGACGTCGCCGGCATCGAGTTGACGGACGACGTGCATGAGCGTCATCCCGGTCTCCGGGTCGCCGGCATCGAGCGCCGCCTGGATACAGGCGGCCCCGCGATACTTCGGCAGCAGCGAGGCATGGAGGTTCACGCATCCGAGCGGTGCCATCTCGATCAGGCGACGGGGCAGGATCTGCCCGTAGGCCATGACCACGATCAGATCCGGCCGCAGGGCTTCCAGGGAATCGAGCGCGGCGGGATCGCGGACCGACTCCGGCTGGAGCACCTCGATCCCCGCCTCGACGGCCGGCAGCTTGATCGGCGGTGGCTTCAGCTCACGATGCCGCCCCGCCGGGCGGTCGGGCTGGGTGACCAGGGCGACCGGCGGGGTTTCCGAGGCAAGCAACCAGCGAAAGGCCGGCAGCGCGATGTCGCCGGTGCCGAGAAAGACGATCCGAGCCATCAGACGACCTCCCTGCCCATCGCCCGGTAGGCGGGCAATGAAATGATGCGGGCGATGATGTCATTCAGCACCTCGACCGGCGGGCGCATGGCGTCGATGACCGTGATCATCCCATCGGGATAGTGGTCGAGAATCGGACGGGTCTCCGCCTCGTAGGTTTCGATGCGATGGGCGATGACCTTGTCGGAGGCGTCATCGATGCGGTTCTCCTTGAGCGCCCGCTTGCGCATGCGCCGGGCGAGCTCGGTGCGATCCGGACAGGTGAGGTGGAACACCTGGTGTACTTCGAGGAAGCCCGCGATGATCTCCGCCTGGGCGACATTGCGAGGGATGCCGTCGAGCACGAGGAAGTCGATGTCCGGCTTGTAGACATGCGATTCGGCCCAGTTCTCGACCTGCGCCTTCCAGAGTTCGACGGTGAGTTCGTCGGGGACCAGTTCCCCTCGGCTCGAATACTCGACGAAGCGCCGGCCGATCGCGGTGCGGGTGTCCAGCGAGCGGAAGATGTCGCCACAGGCGCAGTGGAAGAATCGGGGAATGGAGCCGAGGATCTTCCCCTGCGTCCCCTTGCCCGCCCCGGGAGCGCCGAGGATGAGGATGGCCGGACGGCGGACTTCGAATGCCTTCGTCATGAGAAGCGGGACCGTACGAAGCCCCCGAAATCCCGGCAAGCACGATCAACCCCGCGCCAGGATGAAGAACAGGGGCAGCGGAGCCACCAGGGCGGCGTCGGCAAGCACCCGCAGCGAGTCCAGGGAGAATCGCCGGCGCGTGCGGTTGAGGATCTGCAGCAGCGCCGCGGAGATCAGGATCGCATAGAAGAACGGCCTCGCCGGCAAGGAGTCGCTGCCCATGCCGCGACCGAACATCCCCGGGTTGTCGAAGTAGGCGAACACGAGCGCGCTCCCCGCCAGGAGCGTGAGGGGCAGGGTGAGGCTCATCTCATCGGCGGCCTTGACCTCCGGGTCGTCGGACCGCCGGGAGTGCTCCCAAAGATGGATCGCGGTGATGTTGAGGACGCACAGCACGGCGAAGGCGATCATTTCCCGGGACAACGCCATCGACCACATCCCCTGCGAAGGCACCCGGGTGTGCGCCATCATCGCGGTGCCGTAGGCGAAGGCGAGACCGGCGACCGCATTGCGGAAATAGGGCACCTCGCCGGAAGCGCCCCTGCCGATGACGAGCACGAAGAACGCCGCCACCAGGGTGACCGCCGGCCACGAGTAGGACATCAGCAACTCGACCGGCAGGGTCTTGAACACGAACCACAGCACCGCCGCGATCGCCAGAATCACGCCGACGAGGAAAAGGCTGCGGTGTCGCGCATGGAACTCGTGCCGGGAAGCCAGCGCCGGATCGCTCGCGTCGCGGATGCGCAGGTCGATCAAGCGGTCACACACGTAGATCGCCCAGACGCCCAGACCGAGCGCGGCGTAGGCCTCCCACTCGAGGTAGTTCACCTGCCAGGCGCGGGCGAACATGTAGAGCCACGCCACCGCCACCAGGGGGGCGTCAAGGCTCAAGAGGTTCGGCCACAGCCACCACGGCTTTCGTCCTTCCGACATCCGACAGCGGACCATTCGCGACCTCCCCGAACTTGGCAAGCCCCGGTTGATCGGCCTTCCCCAGCGGACCGATCCGGGTTTCGCTGATCGCCGTGGATGCCGAAACGCCCATCCGCGAGCTGAGGTTCGCCGCGATCGACTTCGAATCGGCCGGTGCGGCGCGCGGCCGGACCGACGTGCCGGTGCAGGTCGGCCTCGCGTCGTGGTCGCCGGGAGGGGACGTCGGCGAACCCTTCGTCTCCTACCTTCAAAGCGCTCATCCCGTGACCTGGAGCGCGCGAAAGGTTCACGGCATCGGCGACGGCGACCTGGTCGGGGCACCGCGCCTCGAGGAACTATGGCCGACCCTCCGACGTCAGCTTGGCGGTGCGGTGGTCGTCGCCCACGGCAAGGGCACCGAGAAACGCTTCCTCCGGGCATTTCCCGGACACGGCTTCGGTCCGTGGGTCGATACGCTCCTCATCGCCCGGGCGGCGTGGCCCGACGCGGACTCGCACGGGCTGTCCGACCTGTGCGACCACGCGGGCGTGGCGGAGGACATCGCCGCGAGGCTTCCCGACCGACGCTGGCACGACGCCCTTTTCGACGCCACCGCCTCACTCGTCCTGCTGCGACACCTGGTGGTCTCGCTCGATCTCCTCGACCAACCGCTGGCCATCCTGCTGCGTCCGGACCTTTCCGCCTGGAGCCGCGCTCGGCGCTGAGCGGACGCGCTTTTCTCTCGCGTCGGGAATCCCGATGCTGGTTTCTTCCGGCATGCCCGACGTCTTCGTCGATCTCGCCGCACGCAGCTACCGCGTGGTCGTGGAAAACGGCCTCCTGCGGCGGGCCGGCGCCTCGATCTCCGATCTCGGCATTGCCCGGCGCTTCGCGGTGATCACCGACGACAACGTCGCCCGGCACCACCTGCATCCGCTCATCGACTCACTCGATCAGGCCTGTCTCGAAACGACCACCCACGTCGTTCCGGCTGGTGAGGCGTCGAAGTGTTTCGAGCGAACCGCTGCGCTCTGTGGCGAAATGGCGGCCGCCGGACACGATCGCGGATCGGGCGTCGTCGCCCTCGGCGGCGGGGTCGTCGGCGACCTCGCGGGATACGTTGCGGCCTGCTTCTACCGCGGCGTTCCCTTCGTCCAGATCCCCACCACCATCGTTTCCCAGGTCGATTCCTCGGTGGGCGGCAAGACGGGCATCAACCTGCCCGAGGGCAAGAATCTGGTCGGCGCCTTTCACCAACCCCGCAAGGTCCTCGTCGATCCCGAAACGCTCTCCACGCTTCCCTCGCGCGAGTTCCGCGAGGGCTTTGCGGAGGTCATCAAGCACGCCGCCATCCGCGACGCCGCGATGCTCGACGAGATCGCCGCGCTCGACCCCTCGTCCACCGAAGTTCCCGCCGACCTGATCGCGCGGAACATCGCCATCAAGGCGCGCATCGTCGAGGAGGACGAGCTCGAAACCACGGGCACGCGGGCGTTGCTCAACTTCGGCCACACCATCGGCCACGGCATCGAGGCGGCCGTGCCCTACGGCGAGCTGCTGCACGGCGAGGCGATCTCGCTCGGCCTGCGAGCCGCGCTCTTCCTGAGCGAACGCCATGCGGGACTCGACCCGGACGACGGCGCCCGCATCCTGGCCTTGCTCCGGCACTTCGGCCTGCCGCTGACCCTCGACCCCTCCATCTCCACCGAAGCGGTGCTCGACCGCGTGGCCCGCGACAAGAAGTTCGCCGGCGGTGCGATTCGTTTCGTGCTCCTGCGCGCGGCTGGCGATGCCTTCGTCTC
>CALGOH010000021.1 GCA_937957985.1 uncultured Verrucomicrobiae bacterium | reverse complement strand
CAAGACGCTCCCGACGGAAGCCTGGTCGAAAATCATTCCGGCGGACAAAGGGCTTTCACCGGAATGGATTCGGGCGTTGACCGAGCGCGGCGGACCGAAGGTTTATCGGGGCGAAGCCTTGTTGAACATCGGCATGCCGGTCGGCGGGATCTGCAGCGGTCTGGTCTATCTGGGTGGCGACGGGAAATTGTGGTATTGGGATATCTTCAACCGCTTCCTTTGCGGCGTTCAGCCGCGCAACATCCATTACAGGGATCGCTCATGGCACGGCTTGCCGCCGGGCCTCGGCGCCTGGCAGGGGGGAAACTATGTGGAGCCGGTCCGGGATCAGCCCTGCCCCTTCGAGCAAGGATTCGCCTTGAAGTTGAGCTGGGGCCGCAAAACCGAGATCCGTACAATGGACCGCAAGGGCTGGAAGGACGTTTCCTTCGAGGGCGCCTATCCGGTGGGAATCGTCCGCTACTCGGATCCCGCATGTCCGGTGGTGGTTACGCTCAGAGCATACTCCCCCTTCTGTCCGCTGGATTTCGAGAACTCAAGCTACCCGGCCACGATCATGAGTTATCATGTCGAAAACACCGGAGCCTCTGAGGTGAAGGTGGAAATCGGTGGGTGGCTTGAAAACGCCGCCCTCCTGGACATGGGCCGGCATTGTCCTGGAGTGCGCCGACGAAACACGGTCGCGACGGAACCGAACCTCACACTGCTGAAGTGCGACGCCATTGTTTCGGACGATCCGCTTCGCGCCAGACCGGATGTGGTCTTCGAGGATTTCGAGAAGGAAACCTACGAGGGCTGGACCGTCGAGGGCACGACCTTCGGCAAGGGGCCGGTCGCCAAAGAGGACATGCCCGCATACATGGGCGAGATCGGCATGCGTGGCACGCGCTGCGCCAACTCCCACGCCGGCGCCCCGGTCCCCAAGTCATGCCCCAGCGACGAAACGGCCGAGGCCGCGGTGCGCGACGCCGCCACCGGCAAATTGATCAGCCGCGAGTTCGTGATCGAACGCAATCTGATCCGGTTTCTCATCAGTGGCGGCAATTACCCCGGCCGCTGCTGCATGAACCTGGTCATCGACGGCGAAGTGGTCCGCAGCGCCACCGGTCACAATGGTCACGCGATGCGCGTCGAGGTCTTCGACGTTTCCGAATTCGCCGGGCGCACGGCACATTTGGAGCTGGTGGACGACATGGAGGGCATCGCCGTGTCGATCGGCGTGGATCACATCGTTTTCACCGATGTCCAGCCGCCGGAGCGGAGCCCGGACTGGGGATCGATGGCGCTGGCGGCGATCGGGCCGGCGACAGCCGGCGGGGCCGCGAGGCTCGGCGAGTCATCCGCGAGCGGACTTTTCGAGGCCGTGGCCGAGACGGAAGGCGAAGCGACCGCCGAATTCGATGAAGCCTTTGCCGGGGGCGTCGTGCAGAGTTTCTCGCTCGCGCCGGGTGCCGGACGGGACGCGGATTTCGTGATCGCCTGGCATTTCGCCAACATGCTCACCCTTGCCCGCGGCAGCGAGACCGGAGCGCACTACAAGAACCGCTTCGATGACGCTTGCGCGGTGGCGCGGCATGTCGCCAAGAATTTCCGGAAACTCTCGGACCTCACCATGCGGTGGCGGGACACATGGTATGATTCGACCTTGCCGCATTGGTTCCTCGATCGCGTCTTCAACTCACTCAACTGCCTGGCCTCGACCACATGCTTCCGGTTCGCCGACGGGCGCTTCTATACCTTCGAAGGCGTCCGCGCCTGCCTCGGCCACCCGAATCATGTGTGGCACTACGCCCAAGGCCACGGACGGATCTTTCCAGAGCTTGAGCAGGACGTGCTGGAGCGGGTCTGGTACGGCTTCGCCTTCCATGAGGAAGGCTCGATGGCCTTCCGCGGTGAACACGGCGACGAGTCCGCCATCGATGGTCATTGCGGAGCGATCCTCTGCGTGCTGCGGGCGCACCAGACCAATCCCGACGCCTGCATGCTGGAACGAATCTGGCCAAATGTGAAAAAGTCGATCGAATACGCCAACACCCGCGACCGCGATGGCGACGGCTTGCTCGACACGCCAATGCTCACCACGCTCGACGAGCCATGGCATGGCCGGATCCCCTGGCTCAGCAGCCTGTATCTCGCCGCACTGACCGCCGGGGCGGAAATGGCCGATGAAATGGGCGACTCCGCCTTCGCAAAAGACTGTCGCGAGCGAGCTGCGAGAGGTCGCGCGGCGATGGATGCCAGGCTTTTCAACGGCGAATGGTTCATCCAGCTTCCCGACCCGGACAGCCCCCGGAAGCTCGGCGCCTACGAGACCTGTCACATCGATCAGGTGCTGGGCCAGGGATGGGCATGGCAGCTCGGCCTCGGGCGGGTGCTCAGCGGAGCCACCACCCGCTCCGCCCTGCGAGCACTCTGGAAATACAACTTCTCCCGGAATCTCGACGCCTACGATGACCAGAGCGATCCCAAGGGGCGTCCCTACTTCACTGCTGGCGAAGGCGGCATGGTGATGACCGCCAACGCGCTGGGAAAATCGCTTCCGTTCGGAGTGTATTCGCCGTTCGCCTGTTATCTGAGCGAAACGATGAACGGCTTCGAATATCAGGTCGCCGCCCACATGATCGCCGAGGGGATGGTCGAAGAGGGCCTGGCAGTCATCAAGACGATCGACGAGCGCTACGATGGTCGTAAGCGCAATCCCTTCAACGAAGTGGAATGCGGCGACCATTACGCGCGCTCGATGGCTGCGTACGGCGCTCTCATCTCGATCTGCGGCTTTGAATACCATGGTCCGCGCGGTCACATCGGATTCGCGCCGAAACTCAACCCTGAGCACTTCAGGGCGCCCTTCACCGCGGCTGAAGGCTGGGGGACCTATTCGCAGGAGATTGGCACCACAGGACTCCGCGTCCGGATCTCGGTGAAGTTCGGCAAGCTGCGAGTGCGAATGATTTCGCTGACTCTGCCGGAAACGCTGGACCCGGCGGGGGCGGAGGTCTCGAAAAACGACGAAGTGCTCGCCGCCACCCTGAGCGTCCGCCACGGAAAGGTTCGCGTTGAACTGGAGACCACGGTTGTGGTGAAGGAGGATGAGTCGCTGGAAGTCCTCGTCGGCGATTAGTCGGGGTCTTTTCCCTCGTATTGAAATCATGACTGGAGCAACGGAAACGAATGGAGACTGCGCGCCCTCGAACCACGCGTCGGCGAACGTCGGCCGTGGCACCTCGCGGCGCGAGTTCCTTCGCCGCTATGCAGCCGGTGCCACGGCGATGCTCGATCCCACGCCCGAAGCCGCTGCGGATCCGTTTGTGAACTCCGATTTCGAGAAGCTGGTTCCCGCCGACAAGAAGCTCGGCGACGGTCGGCTCAAGCGTCTTTTCGAGCGTGGCGAGCCGGACGTTTGGTCGGGCGACGATTTGCAATACATTGGCATGCCCGTGGGCGGCCTTTGCGCGGGCCAGTTGTATCTCGGCGGCGACGGCCGGCTCTGGAATTGGGATATCTTCACCAGCCATGTGCGCACCTA
>CALGOH010000020.1 GCA_937957985.1 uncultured Verrucomicrobiae bacterium | reverse complement strand
TCACATGCCCGGCAGCTCGACCATTCGGGAGAAGTGGAAGACGTTGCGGGCGTAGTCCTTCTCGTTCAGGCCGTCGGCGGCGTTCATCCGCGCGACGCCAGCGTCCGAAAGGACCGACATGCTGATCTCGACCGCTTTCAGGCGACCCGCCTGGATCTCCTCGGGGCTGGCGCCGTCCACATCCAGACTGGTCTGGATGCCGCGGCCCGTCACCCGGAAGTCACCGTCGCCGGAACTGCTCCCGAGCACCACCCGTACCGTTTCGATCTCCGTTTCATTGCCGACGGTCCGGGTGACCTCGACATGAAAAGCCATCGAAAACTGATGGACGTTCTCACAGATGAAGTTCTCCTGTTCGTCGATATCCCCCTCGTATGAGTTGAAGGCCGCGTCGAGATCCGGCTGCCCCAGGAGATCGGTGAAGGTCTTGTCCGGATTCACTAGCAACCGGTAGAGCACGAAAGTGGAGTTCCGGTCATCGCTTCCACCCTCGATGGGATCCTGGTAGCGCAGCCGGTAGGAGACACAGGAAACATCGCCCGCATTGTCCGGGAACTCCTCGCCGACCTGGCCGAGATAGCGGTCCGTGGCGGCGGTCAGGAAGGTCAGGGCGATCGGATCACTCGATGCACCGCCTTCGGAAACCCGGGGCAGGTTGGCCGAGGAGTCGAGGTCCGCGTAGACCCATTCGAAGTCGTTGCCACGGCGCACGACCAGCGACTCGAGGTCGCGGGCCATCGTCTCAAGCATGACCTTCGCCTGCCGCGAGGCGCGGATCTCCGCCCGGCTGCGCGTCCAGGTGTCGGTGGCGATGCCGGTGATGCTCACCAGCACGGTGATGATGATCGCGGTGATGCCCATCGCGACCATGAGTTCGATGAGCGTGAAGCCGCCGCGACGCCGTTTTTCGGAAAGGTTTTTCATGCCGTTGTCAGTGAATTATCGACGGACCGCCAGGTTGCGGGTGAAGATCG
Organism: uncultured Verrucomicrobiae bacterium; assembly: GCA_937957985.1. Classification (GTDB taxonomy): domain Bacteria; phylum Verrucomicrobiota; class Verrucomicrobiia; order Verrucomicrobiales; family Akkermansiaceae; genus Haloferula. The sequence continues at coordinate 7,730 of CALGOH010000020.1, read as the reverse complement.
GGTTATCAAGCGACTCGAGGTCCAGCTTGTCCTGAATGTAGCGGAAGGACGCATTCGGAACCCGGTAGAACTCGGCGGCGAAGGCGATGTAGGCTTCGGGGTAGGACTCTGAGTCGCCACCCGCACCGCCGCCGCCTCCATCTCCCTCCGGAGTCGGATCGTCGATCTTCCCCGGCGTTCCACGCTCGAGTTCGCCGGCGTCATTGAAGACGAGCTGGGTCATCTTCACCGTGAAGATCCGTCCCTCGAGCGCCTTGAGATCGTCTTCAAGGGTGGCGCCCGCATCCTTGCGGCGGACCACGGGCTGAACCACGAAATCCTGTCCGGCCACGCCATCGGCGGCGGTGTAGGGCTCCATCGTTCCGTCCGGCCGGATCTGCGAAGGATCCCCACGATACTGATAGATCAGGAGGGCCTGACCGGAATCGTGCGATGATTCGATCCAGTCATAGGCCTTGTCGAAGCCGGTGGCGTAGTCGCCTTCGCCGTCCCGCAGGGTGACGAGCTCGCGCTCGAGGGTGAAGGCGAGTCGGTCCGCTTCCTCGGCGCTGATCGCCTTGCGGATGCCCTGCGCGGCGGGCGTGAACACCGCGAGGAACGCCGTCAGGAGCACCGCGAGCACGCCGATGGCGATCACGGTTTCCATCAGGGTGAAACCTCCGCGCGGGGTGGATGGGGAATGGCTCTTGATCATGGGTCAGAAATTCGTGGGTTCGTTTTGTCCGCCGAGGATCTGCTGCGGGTTGCGGAAGATCGAGGTCGATCCGTTCCTCCAGATGACGAATCCTCCGAAATCGCGCCTCGCCTCTCCGGTGGTCCTCGGCTCCTCGTCGCCGGGGCGGCGGACACCGGCACCGAGGACGAAGCTCGGACCCGTGTAGTCGTCACCCGACAATCCGGTCGTGCAGATCCCCTCGCTGTTGAACTCGTAGAAGTAGTATTCGCCGGCGTAGGCCGCCGAGATGCGCCCGCCCGTGAGGTCGAAGGTTTCGATCTCGCCGGTTCCGCTCTCGTGGTCCTTCCGGCTGAATTCCTGGCTGAAATAGACCTTGTCCGGAAGCGTGTAGCCGCGGCTGGAAAGCTCCCACTGCGGCGGGTCGAACGGCTGGCCGGTGTCATCCAGCATCTCGCTCACGATGACGATCTGCTGCAGGTAGTTCGGCGACTGCGGGTCATCGGCATTGATGAGCAGCCGCGAGCGTGCGCCGCTTCCCATCGCCACCGAGCGGGCTTCGTCGAAAAGTGCCTCCGTCGCGGCGAGCGCGGTCGTCACGCCCTTGCCTCCCGCTCCCTTGAGGGCGACGGAACCGATGGTGAGCAGGATGCTGATGATCAGGATGACCACCAGCAGCTCGACGAGCGTGAAACCGGAGAATCGTGGACGGCGGGCTTTCATGGATTGAATCTGGAAGAAGAAAAACCAAGCTCCGGAACAGAGCAAGGAGGAATGTCATTACATCGCGGTTACCTCGGCTTCATCGTTCGAATCGCCCCCTGTTCGGGCCGTTCATCCACTGCCAGGCGCTTCGGACCATGTCGCGGACGTCCTTGTGGCGGGCCTCCCAGCCGAGCTGCTGTTTCGCCAGCGTCGGGTCGGCAAGCAGGGCGGGCGGGTCCCCTTCGCGGCGGGGTCCATACTCGACCGGCACCTTGCGGCCGGTCACTTCCTCGACCGCATCGATGATCTCCCGCACCGACACCCCGACTCCGGTGCCGAGGTTGCACCGGACCGATTCACCACCCCCGGCGAGATGCACGAGCGCCTTGAAGTGCGCATCGGCGAGATCCTCGACATGGATGTAGTCGCGGATGCAGGTGCCGTCCGGCGTCGGGTAGTCGGTGCCGTAGACATCCACCTGCGGGATCTCGCCGGTGACCGCCATCAGCACCCGGGGAATGAGATGGGTTTCCGGGTCGTGATCCTCCCCGATGCTGCCGTCCTCGCTCGCTCCGCTGGCGTTGAAATACCGCAGGCAGGCGCTTCTCAGGCCCCACGCCTTCTCGCAGTCTCGCAGGATCCACTCGACCATCAGCTTGCTGCGGCCGTAGGGATTGATCGGAGCCTGCGGGTTGGATTCGACGATCGGGACCGATTCCGGCACCCCGTAGGTCGCGCAGGTGGAGGAAAAGACGAAGCACCGGCAGTCGTGCGCCTGCATCACCTCGAGCAGGGTCAGCGGCTCGGCGGTGTTGTTGCGGTAGTATTTCAGCGGATCGGTCACCGACTCGCCGACGTAGGCGTAGGCGGCGAAATGGACCACCGCCCCGAAGTGGTGCCTGTCGAAAAGCTCCTCGATCAGCCGCTTGTCGCCAACGTCGCCGCGGACGAGTTCCACCCCGTCGTCCACGATCGCCCCCTCGTGGCCGAAGACCAGGTTGTCGAGGACCACGATCTTCAACCCCTGCCCGGCAAGAAGGCGCACGGTGTGCGAACCGATGTATCCGGCACCGCCGGTGACGAGGACGGGAGCTTGCATGATTCTGGGAAACGCCTTTCCGGCGGGCCGAGCAAACGGAGCCGTCGTTGCCCTGTCAACCCTGCCTCCGCCCTCGCCTTTCGGACCCGGATGAATAAATTCCGCCAGCACCTCGTTTCACCAACACCATGAGAACCGCTTTCAGGATCCTCCTCGCCACCGCCTCGCTGGGACTCGCGACTTCGTGCTACTACAGCCCCTACGATGACTACGGATATTCCTCCAGCTACGGCTTCAGCGGCGGGGGAAGCACCGCCTTCATCTACACCAGCAGCGACCGCTGGCTCTACGACCCGGTGGTCCGCTGCTGCTATGCCCTCCGCCGGAGCTGCTACTACGATCCCTGGGTCGGCGGATACTACCCGCAGGGCTACTGCCCGCAGCCGGTCCGCGGCGTGCCGCATCCCTATGGCTGGAACGGACGCGGAGCCTGCCCCCTGCCGCGGAATGTGAGCTCCCGTCACCTCAGCCGGAACTACGACCGCCTCGCCCACTACCGGGACCGCAACTACGGGTGGGCCGCCAATGCCCACACGCACCAGGTCGCGAACCACAATGCGTGGAGCCAGAACCGCTTCCAGGCGGCCTCGAATTATCGCCGCCACGGTGGCCGCGCCACCCATGTCAGCCCCCGCGCGCAACAGCCGACTCCGCATGCCCAGCAGCCGCAGGTGCCGAACTGGCGCTCGCGCGACGACCGCCGCGACAACGCCACTCCTTTCTGGAACCAACGCGGACGGCAGCAACCGAACGTTCAATCCCGCGAGCAGTCTCCGTGGCCCGGAATCTTCGGTCGCGGGCAAGGCGGCAGCCCTTCCCGGGACCAACCCTCCGCCCGCCCCCGGGCCGGATTCAACCAGCCCGTGGCGACCCCGGGGAACCAACCGCGCCAGAACTTCGGCGGGAATCCTTCGCGGAGCTTCAGCCCGCCGCCGCAAGCGGCTCCCCAACAGCCGCGGACCAATCCGGGCAACCAGTTCGACCAACGCCGCGAGGCCTTCCAGAACCTCCAGAACCTCAGGCAACGGAGGGGGGGACGCAGCTGATCTCTTTCAGCCGCCCTCGCGCCGCCGCCGGTCACGCTGCAGTCTCGCCAGCGTGACCCGCGGTCGGAGCGTCCAGCGCGCTCCCAGCCAGCCGGCCAGCGCTCCGCCGAGATGACAGGCGTGGGCGACCCCGAAGACGAGTCGGCCGGCATGCTCTCCCATCGCCCGCCCCCAGTCCGAGAGCAGCGGCAGTTCAAGCGAGGGATTGGTCAACGTCAGAACCGCCGACGCCAGCAGGATCCCCAGGCCGAGGCTCTTGCCGGAAATCCGGAGCAGCCAGAGCCGGGAACCTGGCGAGACTCCGGTGATCCACAGCAGCGCCGCCATTACCGCACCGGAAATCCCGACCAGCGGTTGATCCGCGGCGCGATCCGCCAGCAGGTACATGCCGCCTCCGGCGATCAAACCCGAGAGCATCAAGCGCCACCACAGCGACACGCCGCCGATCCGTTCAAGCCGCGGACCCAGCAACAGGAGCGCCAGGGCGTTCAGCGCGAAGTGCGCCCAGTTGCCATGGAGGAAACCGTAAGTCACCAACTGCCAGACCCGGCCCTCGCTCACGCCGGTCCGGCTGAGGCCGAAGGACCGGTAAATGTCCGGCACCGAGTCGAATCCACCCAACATGCCGAGTCCAAGCTGGATCGCCAGGAGCACCCCGATGAGGACCTGCGTCGCCCGCGCGGCCGCCAGGTCTTCGGCGAAATGCCGCCAGTCGGGCATGCGTCCTCTCATCCGGGGACGAGCGTGCATCGCTGGCGGAGGTTCGGAAGCCTGAAAATCAGTCGATCTCCCTCGAGCGCGGCTCGCGCGTCACGGGATTGCCCTTCCCGGGGCTGGTCACGAACGGGCCGCCTTCGAGCGGCGCCTTGCCGGTGACGGCGACATCCGGCATTTCGCTCGGCCGTCCCGCGAGCGGGAAATCCTTGCGCAGGGGATGGAAAGGATAGCCTTCCCACATCAGGATCCGGCGCAGGTCCGGATGGCCGTCGAAAGAGATGCCCATCATGTCGAACACCTCCCGCTCGTGCCACTCGGCGGCGGGCCAGAAAGAGACAACGCTCGGCACCTTCTCGTCCTCGCCGACCTTGGAGCGGACACGCAGGTGCTTCGAGTCGTCAACCGTGGCAAGCTCGTAGACCATCTCGAAGCGCGGGTGCTCGCCGAAGTGGTCGAGGCTCGAGATATCGAGCAGGAAATCATAGGCCATCGTCTCCCGGGCGACGCCGAGCACGTCCTTCAGCGAACCGAGCTTCACCTCGATCGTGTGCTCGCCCCGAAATTCCGTGGTGCCGGTCACGGCCTCGCCGAATTTCTGCTTCAGCGTCTCGATGTCTTGGGCGGCGGACATGGCGGTCAGGAGGACATTTCCTCGAAGAACTCCTTCTTCTGCTCTTCGAGGGCATGCTCGCCCTCGACTTTCTTCTGCAGCCTCATCAACCCCTCGATCAGGGCTTCGGGCCGCGGGGGGCAGCCGGAAACGTAAACATCCACGGGGATCAGCCGGTCGATGCCCTGCAACACCGCGTAGCTGCGGTACATGCCGCCGCTCGAGGCGCACGCGCCCATCGCGATGCACCACTTGGGCTCGGGCATCTGGTCCCAGATCCGCTTCACGGCGAGCGCCATCTTGTAGGTCACCGTGCCGGAGACGATCATCACGTCCGCCTGGCGCGGGGAAAAGCGCATCACCTCCATGCCGAACCGCGACAAATCGAAGCGCGAGCAAGCCGTCGCCATCATCTCGATCGCACAGCAAGCCAGTCCCATCGGCATCGGCCACATCGAGTTCTTCCGCATCCAGTTGATGGCGGCATCCACCCGCGTGAAGATCACGTTGCCCTCGATCTTCGAATCGTAGGCCGTGTGGGCGATCTGATTGTTGTCCGAGACCATGGCTGCTGCGCGGACGTTGGCGCGCCCCCCGTCGACCCTCAAGCGGTTTGTGAAAGTTTTCACAAGCTCCCTCCGCACGGGTCCTCCGCACTCCCCGCGATTGCCAAGCCGGCCCGGAGGCCCTATCCCATTGCGCGCCTCAATGAACCGCATCGACGCCACCTTCGAGAAGCTTCGCGCCGCGGGCGACAAGGCCTTCGTCGCCTACGTCGCCGCCGGCGATCCGTGCTTCGACGCCTCGCTCGAAGTCATCAGGGCCCTTGCCGACGCCGGGGCGGACATCATCGAACTCGGCGTCCCCTTTTCCGACCCGCTGGCCGACGGCATCGTCAACCAGATGGCCGCCGACCGCGCGCTCAAGTCCGGCATGACGACCCCGCGCGTCCTCGACCTCATCCACGCCTTCCGCCAAAGCCACGACACGCCGCTGGTGCTCTTCACCTATCTCAACCCCGTCTTCACCTACGGCTACGAGAAATTCCACGCCGATGCCGCGGCGGCCGGAGCCGACGGTATCCTGCTGCTCGATCTGCCTCCGGACGAGGCCGCGCGGAACACCGAACTCGCCCGCGGCGAAGGTCTGCGCCACATCCGCCTGATCGCTCCGAATACCCCCGATTCCCGCGTGAAGCTCCTCGCCGAGGGCTCCGAGGGCTTTATCTACGCCCTGTCCCGCACCGGGGTCACCGGTGCCCACGGCGCGCCCTCCGGGCAGATCGCCGACCAGGTCGCCCGCATCACCGCCCACACCGACACCCCGGTCTGCGTCGGCTTCGGCATCACCACCCCCGAGCAGGCGGCGATGGTTGCAAAAGCCGGCGACGGAGTGATCGTCGGGTCCGCCATCGTCAAGCAGATCGAACTCCATCCCGACCGCGCCGCCGAGGCCGTCCGCGACCTCGTCACACCCCTCATCGCCGCGACGAAGTCGCTCTGAACCCGCCTCACTTGACTGGCTCGACAATCCTTCCAGACCTCGGCGTCAAAAGTCTGAAAGTCCGAAGTCGAAAGTCCCTAAATTCAAACGCTTCAGATTCCCCCTTCCCGGACCCGCAGTTCGGACCTTTAGACCTTCCGACCTTGAGACCATGCTCCTCCATTTCTACAAGATGAACGGCGCCGGCAACGACTTCGTAGTTGTCGATAACCGCGACCTTTCCCTGAAGCTTAGCCGCGAGCAGATCGCGCTGCTCTGCGACCGGCATCGTGGGGTCGGGGCCGACGGCCTGCTGGCGGTCGAGCCCGCCGAAAACGGCGCCGACTTCAAGTTCCGCTACTACAACGCCGACGGCGGCGAGGCCGAGATGTGCGGCAACGGAGCTCGCTGCTTCGGCCGCTTCACCGCCGCGCTGATGCCCGAGCCGCCCGACCGCGTGACCTTCGAAACCATCGCCGGCACCCTCGCCGCCGAGATGGTCGAGGCCGACGTCCGCATTGCCATGTCCGACCCCGTCGATCTGGCGATGGACAGCGGCGCCGCCGTCCCCGGCCTCGATGCCACCCTGCACTCGGTCAATACCGGCGTCCCCCACGTCGTCGCCTTCGTCGAGGATCTGGAAAACACCGACGTCTTCGCCCACGGCCGCGCCATCCGCCGGCACGAACGTTTCGCCCCGAACGGCACCAACGCCAACTTCGTCGAGGTCCTCGCCCCCGGCCACATCTCCATCCGCACCTACGAACGGGGCGTCGAGGACGAGACGCTGGCCTGCGGCACCGGCATGGTGGCCAGCGCCCTCTTCCACCACCTCCGCAGCGGCGATCCGTCGCCGATCAAGGTCGATGTGAAGGGCGGCGAGACCCTCGAGATCGGATTCGAAAAGACCGGCGACCACGAATTCCGGAACGTCACCCTCACCGGCCCCGCGGACTTCGTCTTCGAGGGCGACATCGAGATCTGACGCGGGCTCTCGCACGAAATCAGCGTTGGACCTTCGGGATTCGATGTTCATTCTCCCGCCGCCATGAGCTTCCGAGGCACCTACACCGCCCTCATCACCCCCTTCCGCGACGGCGCGGTCGACAAGCCCGCCTTCCAGGCCCTCATCGACCGTCAGGTCGAGGCCGGGATCGATGGCATCGTGCCCGTCGGCACCACCGGCGAGTCCCCCACCCTCGACCACGACGAACACATCGAGGTGATCGCGCTGGCGGTGGAGTATGCCGCCGGTCGCTGTCAGGTGATCGCCGGCACCGGTGCCAACTCGACTTCCGAGGCGATCACGCTCACCCGGGCCGCGGAGCAGGCCGGCGCCACCGCCACCCTCCAGGTCTGCCCCTACGACAACAAGCCGTCCGCCGAGGGGCGCTACCA
>CALGOH010000019.1 GCA_937957985.1 uncultured Verrucomicrobiae bacterium | reverse complement strand
AACTGGTGAAGGTGTAAGTGCCGGCGGACAGGCCGGAGATGTCGATGGTGATGTAACCGCCAGCGCCCGTGCTGCTCGCACGCTGCCCCCACCAGGTTTGGGACATGCTCGCAAGAGGACCGGCGTAGCTATCGTTGCCGCCGCGGTTGATGGACCGCAGGGTGGTGCCCGCGTTGATGCCCGTACTGGGCGCACTCAGCGTCAAACCAGCGACAGACAGATCGGACGGAAGGGAGTTGTCCGCTGTCTCCCAGTTCGTGAAGCCGGTTTCGGAGGGTGCGCCTGAGCGGGTGAGATTGACGCTTACGTCAACGGCATGAGACTGAAATGCCGATGCTGCGAAACAATAAATGAGGAGCAGGCCTTTTTTGTTCATGAGATGATCCGGGCATTGAGGACCGGCAATCCATCCGACAGTGAACAGGCGGTGGTGAGGGTCATCGGATGGGTTTTCATTCTATGCAAAAGGGCGGAAAGGCGTTGGTTTCGTCTGGGTGGGTCGCGTTGAGATTCGGCGATCCGTGCTGGACGCCGTTTTCGTGTCGGGAAGACACAGCCCGACCGTTGTCCGACCCAAGGCCGGAGACTCCGAATCGATGGCTCCACCCGGCTTTGGAATCAGGCGGACGGGACTGAAAGCTCCTCAGCGCCGCCGACGGCGAAGCAAACCAAAGCCGGCTGCCAGCCCGACCAAGACGGAGGCGGACGGCTCGGGGACAGTGGCGATTTCGAAGCCGTTGACGAGGGCGAACGCCGTGGAGCTAGTGCCCGCAGCGTTGTTCCGGAAGCGGATTTGGACATCCGCGCCGGTCGATACGAAGTTGAAGGTGGCCACATAGGGGGCTGCCGCGTTGTCGGCTGGAGTGGCTCCACCTCCGGCGTAATTGAGGAGATCGAAGGCAGGCACCACGTTGGAGAAGGAACTGCCGTCATTATCGGAAAAATCGATCGTCATTCCGCCCGTCTGGTCCTCGTGGTCGAGGTGCCAACTGGTGAAGGTGTAAGTGCCGGCGGACAGGCCGGAGATGTCGATGGTGATGTAGCCGCCAGCGCCCGTGCTGCTCGCACGCTGGCCCCACCACGTGCGGGTCAGACTGGTCAAGGTCCCGGCGTAGCCATCGTTGCCACCGCGGTCGATGGAGCGCAGGGTGGTGCCTGCATTGATGCCCGTGCTCGGTGCGCTGAGGGTCAGATTGTCGGAACCCAAAGTGGCCGACAAATCAGAGGGGAGCGTATTGTCGTTTGTTGCCCAGTTCGTGAAGCCGGCCTCCGTCGGAGCACCCGAGCGCGTGAGGTTCACGCTGAGGGTGGCGGCATGCGAAAGGGATGCCGTCAAACCGAGGGCGAGAAGAACTTTTTTGATCGTCATTCAAATTGGAGGGTTGAGGGGTTGGAGCCGGGACTCGGCCTGGCGAAGGGTCAAGATTTCCGATCTTGCAATAGCGAAGCGCGAGTTTCCCGATTCGTTACAGGCTTTTCGGGATTCTCGAAGCCTTGAAGGACCCTCACGGACTCGGATCGCTGTCCTGAATGCGGAAGAAGTACGACGAGCCGAGGCTGGAGGTGTCCACCGTGAAGGTCAGGTCCCCGTTGACATCGGTCTGGAACGGGCTGCCCGAGGTATCGGTGGGCACCACCTCGGTGGTCCAGTCCGTGAGGTCGGGCGAGCCCGCGCAGTAGTAGTCCGTGCCGGGCGCGCCGGTCATCACCACGGTGGCGGAACTGCCCGACACGGAGAAGGAGGTGATCTCGGGGTCGGGCGTCGGCGCGGAGGCGCTCTCGATGCGGAAGCCATTGACGACGACAAAGTTCTCCGTCCCGTCTCCTCCCCCGTTCGATAGATCGTTGGTAAACCGGATCCAAACGTCATTCGTGCCATCGGAGGTAAACTGGAAGGTCGCGGGATTGGGCGCACCGGCGAACAAATCCACGTCGCCATCGACGATGTCGAAATCATCGAACGCCGTGGAAAAGGTCGAGCCACCGTCCACGGAGTACTCGATGTCCATGAGCCCCGTCTGGTTGTCGTGATCGAAATGCCAACTCGTCCATTCGAAGGTTCCCGCCCCGAGGTCGGATCCGTCGATGATGATCGAAAACTGGCCTCCGCCCGGTTGCCCGATCGTGCCTGCGCGGGCACCCCACCAATTGTCGGTCAAGGCATCCAGAGTTCCGGTGTAAAGGCCATCACTGCGATCAACCGAGCGTAGAGCCGTTCCTGAGCCCGAATCGGAAACGGAGATATCGACGGAAAGTCCGATGCCGCTGATCGTGGTTGCAGAAGGAGCGGTGTTGTCGTTGGTGGTCCAGTTCGTGAATCCGGTTTCCGATGGCGTGGTCGCTCGTCCGAGATTGACCGCAAGGACCTGCGCATGGCCCTGGATGACCAGGGTGGCTGTCGCGGTGAGGATGAGGATGCGAAGCGGTGGATGTGGTCGGAAGAACATGGCTGGACTGGGCATCTCGGGTTTGGAATTGCAGAGGATCAGCCTGCCCTATTGCTCGGACTGCCCCTTTGTATTGGCTAGCTCGGTTTCGGAGATTCGTTACACATTTTCCCCACCCGATGGCGCATTGCGATGGGTCAAAGGCACTCGGGACGCTTGGATATCAGTCGTCCGAGAGCCTCCGGAACCCGACGCCGTCGTACCAGGTCCGCTCGTCAGCGGCTCCCTCGATCACCACCGGGTCGTCGATGAAGACGGTGACGACGTTGCCGTCGGTCGAGGTGTCCCAGACACCCAGCTCCGCCTGGAAAAGGACCTGGCCCGTGCCGTCATCGGTCGGAAGCGGCCCGGTGAACTCCTCCGGGGACGTGACGAGATTGACCGCGTTGTCCCGGGTAAAGGTGGTCATCGTGCCTCCGGAGCCGAGCTGGAAGGCTGCATCCCATGAGCCCTGCCCCCGATTGTTGTTCCAGAAGTAGCCGTAGATGGCATACCGCCCTGACTTCGGCAGGCCGAAACTCGTGCGAAGCCGTGGCTCCGCATCCTCGCGCTTTCCGGACGCGAAAAGGCTGCCGCCAGAAACGCCGGAACGGAGGCGTACGCTCCATCTCCGGTCGCCACTACTGGGAATGTCCGAGGTCGTGGTGCCAAAGCTGCCGGGTCCATCGAGGAACGTATTGCCGGTCGCCGGATCGACGTCGGCATCGACGAAGGTGATCGCCTCGGGCAGGGCGGTGGCGAATCTTCCCGGACGAAGTTCGATCTCACGGAATCCTCCATCATCCAGCACCTTGCGCGCTTCACCTGCCTTGAGTTCGAGCCGACCGTCCTCCCCGCTCCCGGCTGCCTGAACCGCCACCAGGCCCTCGATGACGTGGATCTGGTCGCTCTGGTCCGATCGCGCCAGAACCCCGAAGCGGGTTCCCAGATCGACGGCGATGAGTTGTGACGTCTCGACGGTGAAACCCACGGCCGGAGGCGGCACTTCGAACCAGGCGCTGCCCTCCGGAAGACCGACGCGGTTGCCGGAGAGAAGCTCGAGATCCGCCGGACCTTCCACGACGCAACGAACGCCCGAAACCAACTTCACCTCGATGGTCCCCTGCCTCAGCAACAGCCGCGAGCCCTCGCGAAGTTCGTTGCCAGTGGCGGCATCGTCGGCCTCGACATGATCGACGGAAAAGAACGCCCCGGAGCCCACGCGGAACTCGCCGAGCGTCGCGGGAGCCCGCGGGATCATCTTCACCCACAGCACGAGCGCCGAAACCAGCAACACCGCCGCCGCGGCGACGAGCGAGTTGCGGACCATCGCGCGGCGTTGATCGGCGAGCAGACGCTCCATCGGGATCAGGGTTCGACCGATCTGGTTCCTCGCCTCGCCCTGTTCCTCAAGCGTGCTGTGCAGGATGGCGAGCTGCCGAAACAGGTCGCGGGCCTCCCGGCTGGCCTTCAGCTCGGCATCGAGCCGGTGGATCTCCCCGTCTTCCAGCGCCCCGTCGAGCAGCTTGAGAATCCGGTTCGTTAGATCGTCTGGAAAGTTCTCGCTCATGCCGGAGACTCGTTCATCGTTCGCTCGATGCATTCGCGCAGCGCTTCGCGGATGCGCAGCAAGGCAACTCGCAGGGTTGCGGCTTTCCTGCCGGTCTCGCGGGCATGGGCTTCAAGCGTGCAGCCGGGCCGGTAACGCAGGTCGATCAACTCGCGCTGGCTGTCGGTCAGCTTGCCCTTGCAGCCCTCCAGTGCGCGCAGGTAAGCCTCGTGATCGACATGGTCCGGCATTTCCTCCGCCATCAAATCCAGGACGTCGTCGGAGAGAAGCACGATCCGCTGCCGCCTGGCGCGGGTCCGGTAGTGAAGCACCTCCAGCCGCGCGATGGTGAAGGCCCAGGCGAGGAAGTTGGTTCCTGGCCGGTAGCGGCCCCGGCTTTTCCACAGCACGATGTTGGTTTCCTGAAGCACGTCGCCGACATCCGGACTGCCGGGCATCAAGCTGACCAGGAACGCCCGGATGCGCCCCTGGTTCGCGGTCAGTTCCCGGACGAACTCCTGGAGTTGATGGCTGTCGTCGGATGACTTGTTTCGGAGCATTTCGCGTTCGCGGAGATTCAGGAGAACATGACCGTTGCCTGCTGGGGAAGCGCAGTCGGGGACAAAACGTTACCGACAAGGTGGACTCGTTCCGGGGAACGCGGGCTTTCGCCGGATGGCGGCTTGATGAATCCGCTTCGAATTGACAGGAACGGCCGCCGCTCCGAGCCCCAAACGATTCCAACCTGAATGCCGCACCCTTCGACACCGACCACCCGGAGCGAGCCGCCGTGTTCCGATGACCCTGTGGAGCGGCCCCGCGGGGGTGGATTCTCCGCCGGGCGCTGGATGCTCCTGCTGCTCGCGCTGGTCCCGCTCGCGGCGCTGCCCTGGGGCGTGAAGTTCTGGCCGGGGCAGGATGATGCGAACCACCTCGCCGTCGCCCACATCGTCGAACACTTCGACGACTCTGACACCCGGTATTCCGACTTTCTGACGGTCACCGTCGAGCTCACCCCCTACAAGCTCTACTACTTCCTCCTCGATTCGTTCTCGCGGGTCGTGGACCTGGTCGATGCGAACCGGATCGTCGTCTCCCTCGTGATCGCGGGGCTGCCGCTGGTCATGCTGTTCTGGCTGCGGCGCATCGCCCCGGAACGCCGGATCAACGTCTTCCTCGTCTGCCTGCTGGCGAGCGGTTGGCTGCCCTTCATGGGCTTCCATACCTACATGCTGAGCTTCCTGATCGGGATCGCCGCGCTGGCCCTCGCCGCGGGGAAATCCGGGGCCGACGGGATGCGGCAGCCCGCCGGATGGGGGGCGCTCGCCGGCGCTTCCGCCCTGCTGTTCCTGTCCACCATCAGCCATCCGGTGGCACCCGTGATGCTCGGAGGCGCGCTGTTCGTGCTGGAGGCGCCGGGTCGGGACCTCCGGGCGTGGCTCCGGCTCGCGATCGTCGGGACACCCGCCGCGCTTTTCCTGGTGCTGACGATGCTCGCCACCCCGTCCGCCGGGAGCCTCGCGAGCTTTATGCCGAATTTCCCGGGAATCCTTCCCGGCATCCTGTCGCTGCTCGGAAACCTGATCGCCTTCGACCGTCTCGAGTTTCTGATCCGGCTGCCGGTGCTCATCGTTCTGCTCTGGGGAGCCATCCGTGCGGTTCGACGGTTCGGCGTCCGCGGGCAGGGCAGGGACCAATGCCTGGCCCGGGTCTTCCTGGTCTTTGCGGTTCTCTATTTCCTGCTCCCGAACTTCCCCGCGCTCGGGTTCATTCCGGACCGTTTCGGGTTCTTCGCGCTGATGGTCGCCGCGCTGCTGCCGCCGCCCCTCCGCATTGTCCGCCGGCCCGGCCTGTTCTGTTCGGCGGCCGCCATCGCCGGCCTCGCCCTTGCCGCGGTGCAGTACCGTGCCGCCGGAAAATTGAGCGACAAGGTGGCCGATGTCGTGTCCGCCGGTCAGGTCCTCCCGCGTGGCGCGACGGTTCTGCCGCTGATCTTCGAGCAACCGCCTGAGGGGGCCAGGGTCAGCTCGCTGTTGCATTCCTGGGGCTATCTGGTTCTGGAGAAGGACATCATCACGCCCTACCTGTTCGCCAACAGCAGCGGAGTCAGCATCGCGGGTGGGAACTGGCGCCCGGTTTCCTACGCCGAACCGTTCGGGCCGGAATTCCTGCCGTACATCCAGGAGTTCCTCCCCGTGACCTGGCGGAGATCCGAGGGCTTCATCACCGAGGCCGGGCGCGGCCTGATGGAAAAGCTGATGCTGGAGACCATGGCGGGTTACGAACGCGTGATCCTGATCTCCCCCCCGGAAGAATTCCTTGAAAAGGCCCTTCAAACCATGGAGTCCGAGAACCGGGTCGGCGACGTCTGGGTTCTGAAGCCGGCCGGAGACGGACCGGTCACGGACGCGCCGGGCTCCGATCCCTCTCCCACGCCAGGCGAAGCACCACGCACAGCGCCTCCACGATGATGTTGCCCGACATCTTGCTGTTCCCGACCTCGCGGTCCTTGAAGGTGATCGGCACTTCGATGACGCGCGCCCCTTCGCGGCTGGCGAGATGGGTCATCTCGATCTGGAAAACGTAGCCGCCCGAGTGGACGCGGCACCAGTCGATGGATTGCAACGTATCCCGCCTCCAGGCCTTGAAGCCACCGGTCAGATCGTGAGGCCCGAGACACAGGACCGTGCGGGCGAAGAGCGAGCCGCCCCGCGAGATCATGCGCCGGACCGGACCCCAGCCCCGCACCCCCCCGCCGGAGATGTAGCGGGAGCCGATGACCAGATCCGCGCCATCGAGCGCATCCACCAGGGCCGGCAGCGACTCGGGCGAGTGGGACCAGTCGGCATCCATCTGGACGATGCGCTCGGCGCCGGCCTCGAGCACGACTTCGAAACCGGCGAGATAGGCCTTGCCCAAACCCTCCTTGCGGGTGCGGTGCAGGACCCGGATGCGCGGATCGGACGCTGCCAGGCGGTCGGCCAGCTCCCCGGTGCCGTCCGGCGATCCGTCGTCCACGACCAGCAGCCGCGCCCCCGGCAGGGTGGCGAGGATGGCCGCGGAAATGCCGGGCAGGTTCTGCGCCTCGTCATAGGTCGGCAGCACCACCCAGGTGCCGTGATACTTCTCTCCCTCGCTGCTCAACGCGGCGACCCTACCGGCGGATCAACCGCACGGCCAGTGCCCGTCGCGCCGGGCACAAAGGGAGTTTACAAGCAACAGACCGCTGTCATGTTCCTCAGCCGCACTCGAAAAACGGTCCGTCCCCCTCGCCGAACCAATCACCCGAGAACCACCGGAAACGAAGGGGCATGATTCCAAGACGCATCATCCAAACCTGGAAGACCAGGGAATTTCCCAGACGATACCGGGCCTTCCACCGCCGGCTGAGAAAGCTGCATCCCGATTACGAATTCGTGCATTTCACGGACGATGAGGTCGATGCCTTCATCCGCAGGGAATATCCGGAGTATGCCGCCGCCTTCGACGCGCTTCCGGACGTCATTTCCAGGATCGACCTGTTCCGTCTTCTCGCGGTTCACAAGCTCGGGGGCTTCTACCTGGACATGGATGTGTTGATGAGGAGGTCGCTCGAAGAGCTTCGCACCCATCCCTGCGTTTTTCCTTACGAGCGCCATCCGGATCCCTATTTCGCGGCCCGCCACGGCACCATCGAGATGATCGGGCAGTATGCGTTCGGCGCCCGCCCGGGACACCCGTTCCTTCTCGCCTGCGCCGACAACATCCGCCGCTTCGCCCTCGAGCCCGGCTCGCGTGATCTCCCCACCGACACCCAACTGGCCAGCATTCCGTGGATGTATGGCAACGCCCACACGCTGCGCGTGCTCTACAGCGCGGGGCCCGGCATGATCACCCGCACCTTCATCGAGTCCCCCGCGGCGAGGGAAGGCATGAAGATCATCGCGGCGGTCGATCCGGACGAGCAGAAGAAGATCAGGTTCTGCTTCGGCAGCTTCGGCAGCCACCAGATGACCAGCTCCTGGATTTCGGAAATGCCCGCCCGCCGGATCATCGCCGCGGCGCTGTTCGCGAGACTGCTGCACCGGCGGACCATCCGGATGCTCACGAACGCCCGCGACACGTTCTCATCGGATCTGGTCATGATCCGGTCGGAAACTTCCGCGCCGGTCGAAAGAGTCACCGCGAATTCCCCCTCGCGGTCCCTCGCCTGCTCGCCCGGCTGACGCTCGCCCGAGGGCGGGCCTCATCATTCGTCGCTGGACGAGGTCATCGCCGCGATCTCGGCGTCGGTATGGCCGAGACGGCGGAGTTCGGGGATGAGCTGCTGCCGCATGTTGGCGGACAGAGAGCTTGCGGGTATGAGACGCAGCCGCTGCTCGGGGGTCATCGCCTCCACGATCACCCGCCGCGCCTGATCGTAGCCCTTGCCCCAGCCGACATTCGAGCGGTCGAGCAGACCGGCCAGATGCGTCTCGCGCGAGGCCGCAACGCCGGCCGCTTCGAGAAAGCCCTCGAGCGTTTCAGGCTGCGGAGCCGCAACGAGCGCCTCGGCGGCCAGGGCGTAGCGGGTGTAGGCGTGCGGCTCCTCGGGTTTGAAGATCTCGCCGACGAGCCGACCCACCTCACGGTCGCCGCCGACCTCCGCATAGCCCTCGATGAAGTCCGTCATCTCGTTGAAGGGAGCCTCGCCGCCTTGCGACACCCATTCGAAAGCCGCCTGAGGATCGCGCCGCGCCCATTCCTCCAGCAGGTTCGCGGGCACCGAGGTGATCTTTTCTCCCTCGCCCAGCGACTCGTGCAGCTCGGCGAGGCCATCAAGCATCTTTCTGAAATCAAAATCGGGCGGATAGGTCGGGCCGAAGCCGCTCGATACGCCGGTCTTGCCGACACTGAGACGGGCAAGCTGCAGCAGCTTGTCCGGTCCAAGTTCGGCCGCCTTTTGCTGAAGACGGTCGAGGAACCTGAAAGGGTCGTCATCGCCGGGCGAAACGCGGCGCGCCAGCGCGAGCGCCGCATCGAAATCGCGGTCGGCCTCGTGGTTGACGACTTCGCGCAGCAGGCTCTGCCTATCCTCTTCGGATTCCAGCGACATCACCCACAGCAGCGCCTCCTCCGGAGCGCCGTCGTACCATCGGACGACGAGCTTTTTGAGCACGTCCTCATCGGCATGTCCGAGGCCGAAGTAGCCGGCCCGGTCTCTCAGCGCGGAGAGCAGGGCAGGAATCTCGTCCGGTTCGAGCGCCCCGAGCTCCTTGGCGAACTCCTCATCGCGATGGCGCAGGTCGGCGAGAGCATCAAGGACGGTATCCGCGGTAACCACTTGCTCCCGGACTCCGGTGTCCGCACCCGGTCGCCGGGGCACCACCTTCGGACTCGCCGCCTCGATCCCGGCCTCCACCGGCGGCGGCTCGGGCTTGAGCCACCAGGCCACGCCGAAGCCGGCCGCGAAAGTTGGGAGCAGCAGCGGCCACAAGCCCCTCATGGTTTCACGGCTTGGGCTCCTGGTAGTTCACCGTGACCTGCGTCGGCTGGCCGGTACCGCGCGAGCCGACGATCAGCTTCAAGGTGCGGCCGGCGCCGCCGTAGTCGCGGTTGAGCTGGGTCGCGCCGTTGATGGAAGTCGAGCCGCCGCCGCTGCTGGTCGACCACGAGGTTTCGGTATCGAAGAACTCCTGGACCTGATCCGGCGTGTCGTTGGTGGAAAACACCCACACGCCCTGGACGCCGTCGGCCCCGTCCTGGTGGAAGACGCTTTTCTGCTCGGCGATGGCCGGATAACGCGGCACCCACGCGGGGATCTCCGACTCGTCGGCCGAACCGAGAGTTGTCGTCGTGCCCTCGCCGTCGGTGACCGTGAGGCGGCCCTCGGCGAGATCCGCGTAGCTCACGGTGATCTCCTCGCCGCTCGACTTCACGCGGACCGTCATCTCGCCGGTCGTTTCGTCGTCGGAGACCATCTCGAGGTCGGGATTCATCTTCACGACCATCTCCGCGGCGGTCTTCTGCGGGTTGGCCGCCATGCTTTCCTGGAACTCGCCGACCTTGCGCTTGCACATGCCGACCAGCAGCGAGATTGCGACGACGGCGATGACCAGCAGGCCACCGCAGCCGATGCCGACCCAGGCCATCGGATGCAGGCCCTTCTTCTTGGCCGGTTCCTGAGGGCCGGCGGGAGGCGGAGGCGGGGCTTGTTCCATGGTGGGGTTCTAGCAATCACCGGGGGACGAGGCAAGAAAAGGACCGCGCGAGCCCACTCGCGCACCGCGATGCGCGAGTGGGCTCGCGCGGTCCTTCAGCTCCCCATCAACGCCTTACGGATCGCCCCCACCGCGTGGTCGAGCTGGTCGGCCCCGACGCACAAGGGCGGCATCAACACCACCGTGTCACGGATCGGGCGGGTGAGCAGGCCGTGATCCCTGGCCTTCAGGCAGGCCATCGCGCCCAGGCCTTCCCGCAGCTCGATGCCGGCGATCAGGCCCCGCTGACGGACGTCGATGACTTCCTCATGCCGGTCGCGCAGCTCTTCCAACAGTTCTGCAAGCCTCTCGACCTTCGCCGGCAGCCTCTCAAGCGTCCGTTCACTCTCGAAGAGGTCCAGACTCGCAAGCGCGGCGGCGCAGGCCGCGGGATTGGCCGTGTAACTATGACCGTAGTAGAATGCGTTCTCCGGTCCGCCGAGGAACGCGTCATAGACCCGCCCGGTGGTCAGGGTCGCCGCCAGCGGCAGGTAGCCGCCGCTCAGGCCCTTGGCGAGGCACAGGAAGTCGGGGATCACGTCTTCCCGCTGGCAGGCGAACATCGTTCCGGTCCGGCCGAATCCGGTCATCACCTCGTCGAGGATGAGCAGCACGCCGTGGCGGTCGCACCATGCCCGCAGCTCCGCAAGCATGCCGTCCGGCCACGGACGCATCTCGTTCACGCCCTGGATCAGCGGTTCGATGACCACCGCGTTGAGCACGTCGGGATCGAGCCGGTCGATGCTTTCGACGAAATCCACCTCCGGTCCGAAACGGCGGAAGCGCTCGAAGAAGCGCGACACCCCGCCGAGCGCCGCCGCGCCCATCGTGTCGCCATGGTAGCCGTCGGCGAAGGCGGCGAAGCGGGTTCGCTCCGGCTCGCCGGTCTGCATGCGGTATTGCAGCGACATCTTCATCGCCACCTCGATCGCGGTCGATCCGTCGTCGGAAAAGAACACCCTATCCAGCGTGCCCGGCGGAAAGACCCCGCACAGCCGCTCCGCGAGCTCGCAGGCCCGCGGATTGGCGGAGCCGAGGTAGGAACTGTGCGCGATCTCGCCGAGCTGGGCGGTGATCGCCGCGTTGATCGCCGGATGCGCGTGGCCGTGGATGTTCGTCCAGATCGAGCTGTTGCCATCGAGGTAGCGCCGGCCCTCCGAGTCCCACAGCCACGGACCCTCGCCGCGGACGATGACCAGCGGCTCGTGGCCGGGATCGGTCCACGGCCCCTGCGGCGTGAAGGGATGCCACGCATGCCGCTTGTCGGCCTCGATCCATCGCCGGGTGTCCTCGCGCACGGGGGCAGGATGCTTCCAACCGTGGGTCGCGCCCAAGCGGTTTTTCCGCAGGGAGACCAAGCCAAGGAGGGCAGTTCGCTCGACCGGGGTTCCCCCAATCGGGACACGGCACATCCACAAAGCGCAAAGGATTCTGGATTTGCTTTGTAGGTGGGTGCCGAAATGATAAGGAAATGCCGTTTTCTTTTACATGTCATCTCCTCCCCGTTTGCCTCTGACAAATCCGGCCGCACTGGAGACGCGGGAAGTCTGGGTTGCCCTGACCGAGGCCCACCGCCATCTGGCCGAACTGAAAGGCTTGTGCGAGTCGCTGCCGAACCGCGGCATTGTGCTCGCTACGCTCGGCATCCAGGAGGCCAAGGACAGCTCCGAGATCGAGAACATCATCACCACCCACGACGAGCTGTATGCCTACCAGGACGATTCCAGCGCGTCAGCCGCCGCCAAGGAGGTGCGGCATTACGTCTCCGCCCTGCGCACCGGCTACGAAGCGGTCCGGACCAGTGGCGTGATTCGGCTCGACACCGTTCTCGCGGTGCAGGCCGAACTGGAGTCCAACCGTGCGGGGCTGAGAAAACTTCCCGGCACCGTGCTGAAGAACGAGGCTACCGGAGCCGTGATCTACGAGCCTCCCCAGGACGCCGCCGAGGTGGAGTCGCTCATTGCGAACCTGATCGACTTCATCCATGCCGACGACGGTCTCGACCCCCTTCTGCGGATGGCGATCGCGCACCACCAGTTCGAGAGCATCCACCCGTTCTATGACGGCAACGGGCGGACGGGGCGCATCCTGAACCTTCTCATGCTACAGCGCGAAGCTCTCCTCGACCTGCCGGTCCTTTACCTGAGCCGCTACATCACCACCACGAAACCGGACTACTACCGCCTGCTGCAGATCGTGCGCGACGAGGAACGCTGGGACGAATGGTGTCTTTATCTTCTACGCGGAGTGGCGGTGACCTCACGGAGCGCGATCATGCTGGTGAAGGCTTTCCGCGACCTGATGCAGGAAACCAAGCACAACCTCAGGGAACGCCTGCCGAAGCTCTACAGCCAGGATCTGCTCAACAACCTCTTCCGCTACCCCTACACGAAGATCGAGTTCATCGAGCGGGAGCTGGGCGTCTCCCGCCCCACGGCGAGCAAATACCTGGACCACCTCGCAACGGCAGGCTTCGTCCGCAAGCGGAAGATGGGTCGGACCAACTTCTACATCAACGAGCCGTTGTATGCCCTCCTCAGCGGAGTGACCCTGGACCTGCCGTAGGCTGACCTCCCGTTCATTTCATGAACCTCACAGGCGGCGTCGCAGCCGCACGTTTCGGGATGTTTTAGTCAGCACGATTCCGAGCGTTCACGCCCGGGAACTGATCTCGTAGGCCGGTAGGCCGAATCGGGAAGCGGCGATGGGAACTTGCCCGTTCCTACGCGATCACGCGATGGGCGGGCGCGCGAATCGGGACATGATGGGGGTGTCACGCACATGGGGATTTAAAAGTCCCCCCGACACAGTCGGCCGGTGTGGCTCCGGGGTTTGGCGACCGAGGGAGCCCGCCGGCCGTCTTGTTTCTCCCAGTCGGAAAGTCCCAAGGTCCGAACTGCCGCGGGATCGGGCAAATCGGGGGCGCGGGAACGAAAGGACCTTCGACCTTTTGACATTCAGACCTTCAGACGACGGCCGCAGGCCGTCACGTCTTGAAATCCCGGATCTGGAAGGCGAGCAGGCCGACGACGAAGAAGGTGAAGTTGAGGCCGCCGAGGAAGGCGTAGGCCTCGGTGATCCGGGGCCACGAGATGTCGAAATCCATCAGGTAGACCCAGCAGCTCATCCGCCAGGTGATGAACCATTCCTCGTAGGGCTCGAAGAAGGGGAAATTCTGCAGGATCATGTCGATGAACAGGATCGACAGGGTGAGGATGGTCGCCGCGGCCGGCTTGATCCGGAAGCAGGAGAACATGAAGGCCAGCGAGGAGATGGTGATCATGCTGACGCCGATCCCCACCGCGCCGAGGGCCAGCCGCTGCATCCCCTCCGTCCAGGTGCCGTAGACCGCGAAGACCTTCATCTTCGGCTCCGCCACGAAAAGGCCCCCGTCCCAGCCGACGGCCATCACCGCCATCAGGTAGCCGGTGATGCCGACGAAGAACACGAAGGTGAAGGTGTAGAGCGCGACGGAGAGATACTTCAGCAGCAGCAGGCGCAGCCGGCTGATCGGGCGGGCGAGGACGAGGCGCAGGTTGCCGTCCTCGTTTTCCTTGGCGACGACATCCCCGGCGACCAGCGCGAAGAAGATCGAGCCCAGCAGCACCATGCTGAAGATCATCACCATGAAGGTCAGCGTCAGCGAGCTGTAGAAGAACTCGAAGTCGTAGCCGTTGCGCTCGATCAGGCGGCGCATGTGGTAGCTGCCGTTGGTCGTCTTGAAGACGACCAGGATGATCAGCTCCATCAGGATGAACGCCCCGTAGCCCATGTAGGTCCGGGGGCGGGCGAAGAGCTTGCGCAGTTCCCCGCGCAGTTGACGCAGGAACATCATCGGGTGATCTCGAGGTAAAGGTCTTCCAGCGAGCGCTTCACCGGGGCGAAGGTGGAAACGCGGATCTCCAGGCCGACCAGCGCGGCCACCATCAGCGGGGGATCGAGCTCCGGCGGCATCGCCACCCGCCCGGGCCGCAGCACGCGGCAGCCCTGCAGCTCGAGGAACTGCCCCGCCTTCTCCCACGGGTCGCAGTCGATCTCGTAGATCCGTTCCTCGCCGCCCAGCTCCGACACGCGGCCCTCGAAGACGCGGCGTCCCTGCTTCAGGATCGCGACGCGGTCGCACATCTGCTCGACCTCGGCCAGCAGGTGCGAGTTGAAAAGAACCGTCATCCCCCGTTCCTCGCGCAGTCCGAGAATGAAATCGCGGAACCACTTGATGCCCTCGGGATCGAGGCCGTCGGTCGGCTCGTCGAGCAGCAGCACCCGCGGCATCGGCAGCAGCGCCCGCGCGAGCGCCAGGCGCTGGCGCATGCCGTGCGAGTAGGTGCGCACCTTCGAACCGATGCGGTCGGTGAGGCCGACCCGCTCGACCACCTCCTCGGTCGCCGCCTGGTCGAAGGGGGCGGAATAGGTGCTGAGGATGCGCAGGTTCTCCCAACCGCTCAGGTATTCGTAGAAGCAGGGGCTCTCGAAGATCGAGCCGACGTGGCGCAGGGCCGCGGCGCGCTTGTGCTGGACGGAGACGCCGTCGATCCGCGCCTCGCCCGAATCGGGCGCGACCATCCCGAGGATGATCCCGAGCGTGGTGCTCTTGCCGGCGCCGTTGTGTCCGAGCAGGCCGTAGATCTCTCCCTCTTCGACGGCAAACGACAGGTCCTCAAGCGCGGGCTTGCGACCGAAGCTTTTCCGGAGCGAGTCGAGTTCGAGCATGCGCCGTTCAAGGACCGGCCGAGAGCCGCATTCGACCCTCCGCGGAAAGGTCCGCGTAGAGGTAGTTCTTCTCGCCCGCGTCACCGCCGGGGTGCCAGGACTCCTTGTCGAGGACGAGGGGGATGCGCGAGGGATTGTCGGTGATGACGAAGCTGCCGAAGGCGAGCTCGAGCTTGGCGACGGGTTGGTCGTTGAGCAGGGAGTTCCAGGAGTAGCTCGAACCGGTCAGGCGAAACTGCTCGCGATCGGCCGGGCACTCGAACACCGAGGCGTCTTCGCCAAGATAGGGCTCCAGACCCGTCTCGATGACCGGGGTGTCGCTCTCCTTCGACGGGCGGCTGGTATCCCACACGGGCATGCGCTGCGAGTTGTCCTGAAGGTAGGCCTCGAGACCGAGGCCGATCTGGCGCAGGTTCGACAGGCAGGTGGCCTCGTGCGACTTGGCGATGCCCTTGCGCACGATCGGGACGGCGATCGCGGCCAGCGCCGCGACGATGATGATCGCAACCATCAGTTCTACGAGGGTGAACCCCCGGCGGGACGTCTTCATCTTTCGGTGGGTCGGAATTCGGTTTCCCTGAGGCCCTTCACAAGGCCGTCCATGGCCTCCATGAGGGGGGCGAGATCCTGTTTGGTCTCGGCATTGGTTTCCTCGAAATAAGCCTGCATGCCGGCCGAGGTGATCTTCTCGAGCATGTTCTCGCTCAACTCAGAGGTCCGCCGCATCTCCTCCTCGGTGCGGCCCTCCTCGATCTCCCTCAGCCCGTCCTCGACCACCTTGCGCCGTTCCTCCTCGGTCATCGCGTCCAGCGCCCGCATCATCCGCTGCATCGACTTCTCGACCGTCAGCTCCACGAACACCTCCTTCTCCTCCGGCGCCATCCGGCGGAAGAACTCCTCGCCCACCCGCTCCCTCCGGGCCTGCTCCCGCTCATCGAAATCCAGCTCGCTGAACATGTTGGCCACCACCCGGATCTGATCCTCCCGCTCGGAAATGACGGCACCGGGGGGGATTCCCTCCGACCAGTCCTCGAGGTTCACGGCGGAGATCTCCTCCCGGATCTTCTCCACGGTGACCCGCTTCGACGACGCGAAGGCACGGATGCCGGCGACCACGGCCCACACGAGCACCAGTGCCAGCGCGGCCTGGATCAGGATGCGTTTCCTGTTCATTCCGCGCCCAGACTAGGTGAGAATTGATGCGGCGCAAGCGCGGGGGAGCGACTTCACCGCCGAAATTCAAGCCTATCGATCTTGAATACTTTCGGCCTGCGAACCCGTTCCGAACGCGATCCACTCGGACGATCCGAGGTCCAGGCAGCCGAGGGCACGCGCTCGCGCACGATCGTCCTTCCAGTGTCCTTGGAGGACTTCGATGCCTTCGCCCGCCAGTATCTCGCGGGCTTCCCGAGCCCGGCGAGTCGGATCCTGCTGCTTGGCGAGTGTTTCGAGAACCGCTCTCGGAATCTTCACCCCATGAACTTGCCGAAACAGCTCGGCAATCCTCCGAGTTCCGAGAGGTTTAGCAAAAATCGCATCCCGAGCTTCGGCAGAAAGGCTTCCTATTAGATTAATTGGCAGTTTTCCGTTCTCAACCACCCAATGAATATCCTGGCCACTACTGACGCTGATCGTAGCTTTGCGGTCTCTGTTCCGTCCGTGGCTCAAACGCATCGGATCGACACGAACTACCCCGATCGAAAAGCGACTCTTGCGATCATCGATTCTCACCAGGAGGCATAACTTCCCAAAAGCCTCTTCCGGAATCATCCACGAATTTCTGACCGTACATTTTATGTCAATTTCCTCTCCCTCAATCCGGGCATCCAGTGATTCTCCATCCGGAAGCTCGAACTCGAATTTGAATAGAATCTCAACCTTCGTACCGATGTAGGTCTTTTCGGTCTTCTGTAGTGAATCGAGACTCCATCTTCCCGTACGCATGCCATCGATGACTTCATTCAGCGCCTGCCTGAGAACGATGGCCGCCTGTTCCTCAAAACCGTTCTGGCGGAGAAAGAAGTCCACCACGCGGGCCAGCGCCTCATCACGCGTCCCCCCGCTATCCATGTCTGATCTGCTGGGTGTCCGTGGCCCGAATGGCAGCGGCGATTCTCCCTGCCACCGCATGAGCGACGGGAGGAGGAAAGGCATTCCCAACCTGGCGGTAGGCCGCCGTCTTCCCA
The DNA here is from genome assembly GCA_937957985.1 of uncultured Verrucomicrobiae bacterium. GTDB lineage: Bacteria > Verrucomicrobiota > Verrucomicrobiia > Verrucomicrobiales > Akkermansiaceae > Haloferula. Next base: position 7,442 of record CALGOH010000019.1, on the reverse strand, counting down.
CCTGAGAACTCCCATTCGTCAGGAAAGCCTTGAAGCCGTGCCGTCATTCGCAAAGTCAGCTTTGGCATCCCGAAGAATCCGGGAGGAGGTGCGGCATCAGCCAGAGACTTTCCGTTCACTCCGAGGGTAGCCCACGCTCTCTTTGCCCGACTCGGTCCAAGATCGGCTCCCCCATGCTTCTTTGATCCTCCCACCAATGTCGGGGCGATTTCGTTCGCACGGCTGGCCCACTTGACCGCGCCCTCCCAGCCGTTCTGCGCCATGAGGTCTGCAAGTGCTTCGCCGACGGTCGGGGCCTGAACTCCGTCGGAGAGCGGAATGGGAGGGAAAAATGCCGCGGATAAATCCTTCCGCATGGCCACCACAACCACGCGGGGCCGCAGCTGTGGCACGCCGAAGTCGGAAGCATTCAATAGATACCAGCCCGCGGTATACCCCAATTCCGCCAGACTTTGTTTCAGGTGAGTTCGATAGTCGGAAAACACGGCATCCAGAAACCCCCTGACGTTCTCAAGCATCACCGCCTTAGGCTGGCACTCTTTAATGATCCGCAGAGCTTCCGGGAAGAGATCTCGCTCATCGTTCGCACCGAGCTGCTGTCCGGCCTTGGAAAACGGAGGGCACGGAACACCCCCGGCGAACAAGTCCACTCCATGATATTTGGTTGCTGAGAACTCCCTTACATCCGTTTCGATCACGTTCCAGCAGGGACGGTTGAGCCGAAGTGTGGCACAGGCATGCTTGTCGTTTTCAACATGAGCAAGTGCCTTGAAACCAGCACGCTCCAAGCCAAGAGCCTGGCCACCAGCACCCGAGCAAATCTCGATGCAGGTCATGCTGTTCGCCCGACCATCATTGCCAGCCATGGAGCTAAGAAAGCAGAAGTCCAAAGCCCATGTCCAATCAATCCTCTAGAAATTCTCCTCGCCGCTCACCGCCGGAACCCGGCCTTGAGTTCCGCCACCGAGGTCGCGCGCAGCGCGAGCGCCAGAACGCCGTAGGCGGCGGCTCCGACCCCGACCAGCAGCAGCATGGCCGCGAACCTCTGCCACTCGGCCCCTTCGAACCATGGCGCGAGTCCGTGATAGGCTGCGAAAACCACTCCCCCCATGGCCACCGCCGCGAGCAGGATGCGGACCAATTGCATCCGCCTTTCCCGGCCGAGTCCGATGCTGCCGCGCAGCCCCGCGACGAGCAGGACGACGTTCACCCACCCGGCCAGGCTGGTGGCGATGGCGATCCCGATGAAGCCGACGAACCGGAACAGCACCAGGCTGCCGATCGCGTTGGTCAGCACGGTGACGATGGCGATCTTCATCGGCGACTTCGTGTTCTCGCGCGCGAAATACCCGGCCTGGAGGACCTTCACGAGCACGTAGGCCGGCAGACCGGCGGCGAAGCAGGCGAGCGCCAGCGACACGGCCCGGGTGTCATCGGCCGTGAACTCGCCGCGTTCGTAGATCGGCCCGATGAAGGCGGCCGGCGCGACGACGAAGGCGACCATCGCCGGCAGCGTGACGAGCATCGAGAGCAGCACGCCCCGGCCGACCGTGTCGTTGGCCTCGAGTTCCTTCCCCGACCGGAGCAGGCGGGTGATTTCCGGCAGCAGCACCACCCCGAAGGCGGCGCCGATCATGCCGTTGGGCATCTGGAACAGGCGGTCGGCGAAGTTCAGGCTGCTGTTGGCGCCCGGCTCGGAGGTGGCGATCGCGGTGCCGACGATCAGGTTGATCTGTTGGACGCCCGCGGCGATGACTCCCGGTCCCATCAGGAGCAGCAGGCGGCGGATGCGCGGCGTGAGCTCCGGCTTGCGCGGCAGGATGCGGATCCCCTTTTTCCAGACCGCGATCCACAGCAGCAGCAACTGGGCGAAGCCCGCGGCACAGACCGACCACGACACCGCGGTGCCGATGAGTTCCAGCTCTCCCTGCCAGTGGGCCATGGGCACGATGACCGCGAGAACGACCAGCATCAGCACGTTGAGCAGGACGGGCGCGAATGCCGGAAGCGAGAAGATCCCGAGCGTGTTGAGCACGCCGCTCAGGTGGGCGGCCAGCGCCATGCACAACAGGTAGCTGAACATGATGCGCGAGTAGGCGACGATCAGCGCATACATCTCGGGATCGGCGGCGGGCGCGATGATGCGGGCGAACCACGGCATCAGCGGAATGAGCACCGCGGTGGCGATCAGCAGGACGCCCCCGAGCCAGGTGAAGGCGTTGCGCGCGAACCGGTGGGCGGCCTCCTCGTTGCCCTCGGCCAGCTCGCGGCCGAAGAGCGGCACGAAGGCGGAGTTGAAGGCGCCCTCGCCGAAGACCCGCCGGAACATGTTCGGCAAGCGCAGCGCCGCGTAGAAGGCGTCGGTCACGATGCTCGTGCCGAGGAAGTTGGCCATCGCCATCTCGCGCACCAGCCCGAGGATCCGGCTCATCATCGTGAAGCCGCCGACGGTGGAGAGGGCTCGGAGCATGGGTGGTGGGGATACGGGCGGAGGAAGGCCGGCGTGTGAAGACCGGATGAAGAATCTAACGGTTCACCGAGGCGCGCCGCAGCCGGTCCATGATCGCCTGGCCCAGGCCGGTGTCGCTGACGGGCTCGGCGACGATCGCGTCGAGTCCGGCCTCGTCGAGGGTGCGCAGCATGTGGAAGAGCCGCACCGCCGCCTCGGGCAGCTTGCCGCTGCCGGGGCTCAGGCTTTCGACCATCGCCCACTCGTGGGCCTCAAGGTAGCCGGCCTTCGGGTCGCCCTTGTAGCTGAGGAGTCCGTAGCGTTTGCCCGGTTCGGGCCGGAAGTCCGCGGGCTTGTCGAACATGAGGAGCGGAGTACGAGGAGCATAGTGGCTCGCGAGCTGGCCCGGCGCCTCCGGCCGCTCGTCGATCAGGCGCTTCCTCTCGACCACCACCTTGCCGAAGTTCTGAAGCTCCTTCTTGGTCACCGGACCCGGACGCAGCAGGTGGATCGTCGGGCGCTTCTCGCCGGGCTCGATCCGGATGATCGTGCTCTCGAGGCCGTCGCGGCAGGCGCCTCCGTCGACGATCAGGGGAATGCGCCCGCCGAGTTCCTTCATCACCGCGGTCGCCGAGGTCGGCGAGATCCGGCCGAAGCGGTTGGCGCTCGGAGCGGCGATCGGTTTGCCGAACGCGCGGCCGATGCCGCGGAAGATCCGGTTGCCGCTCTGGCGCACCGCCACGGTGTCGAGCCCGCTGGTCACCAGGTCGGGAATGGCCTCGACCTTCGGCAGGACGATCGTCAGCGGCCCGGGCCAGAAGGCCGAGGTCAGCTTCCGGAAAACCTTGTCGATCTCCGGCGGTACGGTCGCGACCTGGTCGAGATCCTTCACCGAGGCGATGTGGACGATCAGCGGGTCGAAGGCCGGGCGCTCCTTGATCTCGAAGATCTTCGCGGCGGCGGCGGCATTGGTCGCGTCGGCAGCGAGGCCGTAGACGGTCTCGGTCGGCAGCGCCACGACCTCGCCCCGGCCGAGCAGGTCGGAGGCGGCCGCCACGGCTTCCTTCATGTTCTCGTCCTCGGCGGCGATGATCGCGGTCTCCACCCCCGCGGGATAGCCCGCCCGACCCCCGGCGACAAGCCCGGGGCTGAGGATGGCCCTCGGCTTGGGAAAGAGGGATTCACCGCAAAGACGCCAAGGCCGCCAAGTTGGATCGGGCTTGGAATCGGAAGCTGAATGGATCTTGAAAACCGCAGAGGGCGCGGAGACCCCAGAGATTTGGGAAGGAGCAAGATCCAGATCTCTGCGTTCCTCTGCGCACTCTGTGGTTCATTCATCCGCCCTTGCCCTTCGGCGGACTCGAGGATGAATCCCCCGGAAATGGATCGACGTCACCTCGCCTTCTTGGAAGGCTGCGCCGATCAGATGCCATCCCCGGGCTCTGAAACCTCCCATGGCCTCCCCGCTTTCCGAAAGACAGGCATCCGCCGACACCGAGATCCACACCCTCGAGGCCGACCGGCTCGCCGGCTGGGGCGGGCAGGGGCTCGACCGCCCCGCGCGCACCGAGCTTCCGAAACTGCCCGAGGTGTTCCGCGAGATCCTCTGGACGGCAAACCAGTACATTCCCTCGGAAAGCGGCAGCATCTGCCTCGGCGGCCTGCCGGAGGCCGATGGCGAGCTGGTCTATGTCGCCGCCTTCGGGGAGACCGCCCGCACCATCACCGGCGAGCGGCTTCCCGTCACCGAAGGCATCACCGGCCGCGTCTTCCGCGAAGGCGCCGCCGCGATGATCAACGACGCCCGCAACGACCGCCATTTCTTCGCCGGCATGGACGAGAAATCGGGCTACCGCACCCGCTCCATCCTGGCCGCGCCGATCCGCTTCGACGGTGACCCTGCGGGCGTCATCTGCCTCCTGAACCGCCTCGAGGAAGATGGCTACCAGCCCGCCGACCAGCGGCTGCTAAACGTGCTGTGCGGGTATGCGTCGAACTCCCTGCTCAACCTCGCCGACGCCGCCTATCACCGCGAGGTGGCGCGGCGGGACGACCTGACCGGACTGCGCAACGACCGCTTCTTCCACCGCCAGCTCCGCCGCGAGCTGGAGGCCCGGGAGCGCAGCGGTGCCGATCTGAGCCTCATTTTCCTCGACCTCGACCGCTTCAAACATGTGGTGGACACCCACGGCCATCTCGTCGGCAGCCAGGTGCTGACCGAGGTGGGCCAGCTCATCGCGCGCGTCGTCACGGATCCCCGCGCGACCCTCGCGCGCTACGGTGGCGACGAGTTCGTCGCGATCCTGCCGGGCATGGATGCGGACACGGCCGCGGCGACCGCCGAGTCGATCCGCCAGGCCATCGCCGACACCGTGTTCCTCGCGACGCCCGGCGACGACGGCCGGCCCGCGCTGAACCTGAAGCGGGAGTTTTCCGCCAGTATCGGGGTCGCCTCGTACCGCGACTGCCATTTCGCCGCCGACCCGCCGTCCGACTGGAAGGCCCGCCAGCGCGACTTCATCCACGTCGCCGACGAGGCGATGTATCAGGCGAAGCGCGAAGGCAAGGACCGCGTGTGCGTGGGACGGTAGCCGGCTCAGGGCAGCGGAGGCGGGCCGTCGGACACGGGACGGGCCCCACCGCCCGCGCGCTTGAGCGTGAGGACGATCTCGATGGTGGCGCCGTTGCCGGTCTGGACGCCGATGGACGAGACCAGCTCCCACCCGGCCGCGCCGAGCGGATGGAGCGCCGCCTCGACGGCCTCCACCTTCACGTCCGGCTTGAACGTGCCGGAAACCGGCACTTTGACGACTTTGTACTGCCAGCTCACAAGGCACCTTATCGCATGGCCGCTTGGCGACAAGATCACACTCGAGGCGTCCGCGCACCATTTCGTCGATGCGGGCGGCGGGATTCCTCAGCCGTGTCCATGCAGTCGAATTCCCCGCGAATGTCTGATAAGCGGCGTTAGATTCCGGAGGGATCGGAGCGATTGGCCGGGGGTCATCCGCTCTGCGGACGCACCCCCCGGAGACGGGTGATGGCAACGGATCGATCCCGACAAGGCATCACAGCCAAGCCGGACTTCCGGGGCGCTTAGAACCTCGCTGGCATCCCGCCGGGATGCGGGGATCCCCAGGCATCCAAAACCCGGGGTCTGCGACCTCCGGGCTAATGGCTCCCATCCCGGGATGCCCGAATGCATGGTTACGGCTCAGCTAGACGCTCAGCGAGGCGAGGTCGTGGAGACAGGCGCCGCTGGCGACGACGAGGGCTTTCACGATCTCCGGCGCCCGCTCGAACTGGGCGACGACGTCGCTGCGGCGTAGAACAGGATGTCTAGCTGATTGTCCAGGGACCGCCCCGGATGGTGCTTACTTTTCAGTCCGCCTCAGTGGTTTGTTAGTCGTTGTTGTTGGTTGCTAGATCCAGAATGGCGAGCCTGCTTTTAATTCGGTGAAGTGAAGTCCAGGATACTTCGAAACCGTCAGGAGCCGAGGGTCATGCAAATCAATATTGTAGGAAAATGCGCTCTTGATGCTGTTCTGTCGTTCTTCGCCGAGTCCATTCCACCACGACGGCCTCACTTGAGTGTTCTCGATATACGTGAACGCGATCCAAATCAGCATGTCAGCTAAACGGTCGCTCTCAAGCACGCTCTGCACGAACTGCTCGGGTCCCGCAGACTCAGTGTCGAGGAATGAGAAAATGGCGTAGCAACCTGTGTCCGTCGGCAAAATACTGTAGTGAATCGTGTTGAGAACGGACTCCAGGTCGGTGAAATCCTGAAGCTCGGCGCCGCCTGCGCTGAAATCAGGAAAGAAGCCGCCCGCGACGGCAATCATAGGCGTCCCGGATAGTGGTATAACACAAGAACGGAGGCGACGATATTCACCTGACTGAAGAATGCCATTTACGCGCCGGTGGTGGAGAATGGTATCGCGAAGACCAGTATCCATGGCCATCATCTGCACGGTCGCGATAGGGCTCGGTCCGTATGACTCGGGATTGTCCAACCCATGGAAATCGGCAAGCTTCTCCGGATCTGGAAATGCTAGAATCTGAGCCCGTTTGCAGTAAACCTCGCGCGCGTGAGCTCTGTATGCTTGGACGAAGAGTTGTTTGGGCGTCGCTTGAAAGGGAGCGTTGTCGATCTCCGCAAAGAGCGTGGTGTCGTGATGGTTGCAGAATCCATTGAATGTTGAGGCAATCTTCAGTCCAGTCGATTGTAGGCTGATAGCACCGTCCTTGTCGGGTGACCACGGGGAATGAGTCCACTGGAGCACGTGCTGATCCTCAGCGATATGAGCGAGATACTGTGAACGCGACACAGTATGAGAACGAACGATTCCACCAGAGCAGTCCGAATTCTTGGACATGCACATCTCTTCAGAGAAGATCTTGCGGAATTCCTTGATGGATTCTGCGTATTTTCTCTTTTGCTCAGGAGTGAGACTGTCCGTTCGGTCTTCCACGCGTATTTTCTTCGACTAACAGTTTTGTTCTCGTCACCTCAGGGGTGATATCCGAGGGGGTTGGTGACTTTGGAGAATGCCCGGAATCGTTGGATTCTCAAGGAGTTTGTCCCGGCCAGCTGCGTGATATCCGGGGCGAAGGCCCATCCGGCGGGGTGCCGATGTTTTCCTGTGGATATCATCGGCGCTTCCGCCGCCCCGCAGGTGCCACCCGTCCACCGGGTGGAACGCCTGGCAGTCCATCCCGGAGATCCGTTCAGAGGGGTCGGTCCTCGCGGTTGACGAAACCCACCAAAAGCCGTGTTTGTTAGAACCCCGGCAGCTCCTTCCTTTCCATCGGCACGATGGCGATGCCCTCGATCTCGATGAGCCAGCCGGGGCGGCAGACGGGGCCTTCGACGTGGAGCCGGTGCTCGAGGAGTGCCGCTGCCTGCGACGGGCCCTCGACTCCTTCTACCGGGCCGCCGAGGACGCGGTGCGGGAGTGCGACGACGCCGACCATCCGCCGGAGGTGTGGC
>CALGOH010000018.1 GCA_937957985.1 uncultured Verrucomicrobiae bacterium | reverse complement strand
CCGGCCTGGTCCGAGCCCGGGGGGTTGTCGGACCCCTCCGGCGCGTACACCACGTCTCCGCGCAGCGCGGCCAGCGGAGTCGACAATTGAAGCGCGCCCCCGCCGAGACTCATGCTCTGCTGGAGACGCGACGGAGCCAGCGGACTGAGGTCGAAGGCGTATTCGAGACCGTTGCTCAATCCGTCTTCGTCATGATCATCCTCGAAACCGCCGGTGATCTGCGGAAATTCCGCGGCGATCCACTCGCCGAAGCCGCCCGTGCCGACCACGAATGTCACCGCCAGGGGCGTCGGCGCGGTGTAGCCGCGGCCTCCCAGCGTGGCCTTGAGACGCAGGCCGACCGAATCGCCGGCCCCCGGGGAGGGCACGAGATCGGCGGACGAAACCCGCACGAAATCCCCGCCGGTTTCCGCCATCACCTCGGACTCCGCCACCGTCCACTCGCAGTTGCTGAACGAAATGTCGTCGATGAACGCGCCGGCGTAGGCGCTGGACGACGCGATGTAGACCCCGCCGCCTCCATGGGCCAGACGGAAGCGCAGCTTCACCGGCGTGCCCGCGGGAAGGGAGACGCTGCGCAGCTTGAAGCTGTTGTCTTCCGGAAAGTTGCTGCTGGTTCCGGTGATGCTGTCCACGGTGGACCAGCTCTGGCCGTTGGTCGAAACCATGACCTCGAACACCATTCCGGGTGTCATGTAGCCACGCCGCAGGTAGTAGTTCATGGCGCCGCCCGGCTTGGCGGTCACCTCGCGCTCGATGGTGAAGCGCTGGTCGCCGAGCTCCGAGGCCGACGGGAAGATCAAACGGTAGGCCTTGCTGCCGCTGCGGACGTAGCCGCCGGACGTGCGCAGCGGATAGACCGAAGAGGTCTCGTCGGTGATCTCGATTCCGTCGCCGTTTTCGGCGCCCGCCGTCCACGTCACCGCCTCGCTGATCGAGGCCACCACTGAGTGCGTCTCCGCTCCCTCGACCGGACTGAAGAAGTAGTTCGCACCGCTCAGCGGCGGCGAGGTGGTGCCCGTGAGGTCAAGCGGATCCGGCAGGTGGTCGGGATCGATGACCGTGACGCTGAAGCTGTGGGAAACCGTCTGGCCGCCGAGTTGGATGCCGGAAACGGTCACATGGTAGGTCGTGTCCGAGGTCACCGAAGGCTCGGCCACGGAGTTCGGCACCGACCACACGATCGTCGGATCGCCGAGCCCCAGTGAGCTTCGGTCGACGATCGACACCGACACCGGCGAACCCGAACCGTTGGTCATGCTGACCGTGGCCGAGGAGAAAGTCGCGTTCGGATGACTCACCGACCATTGCTTCGCCATCAGTTCGTCCGGGAAATATCCCGCCGCCGGCCACGAGACGAACTTCGGAGTGACCGCCACCATTTCGGCGGCAGCCGGACGGACGTAGAGCGCGTTGGCGGGCTGATAGTGCGGGCTCAGTCCCGGCACGTCGCCGCTCGCGAAGTCGGACACCCCCTGCTTGAGGATCCACCGACGATGGCCGACGCTGGTGTTCCATACCGAGAGCGTGTTCGGATCGTTCTCGCGCATGTAGGCGTCGATCGCGCCCGGCCCGCTGAAGCCGAGCGCCAGGTTCGAATTCTTCGCGGCGTTCCACGCGGCGGAGGTCCAACAGGAATAGGGCAGCGCGGCAGGCGGATTGTGGCTGAGCTGGCCCGCGTAGGAAAACATCAGCGCCGCTCGCTGCGCGGCGGAGACCTTGGTCGTCGCGGCCGACGGCTTGTAGGGATCGCTCCCGTCGATTACCACGGTCGCACCGGAATTGGTCACCGTGTCGCCGCCGACGCCGGCCAGCGCCCGGTAGAAATTGATCCGTCGCTCGATCGCCTCGGTGTAGTCGAGCGAATTGCTCCCCGGATTGCAGGTTCCGCCATACGAGCCCGACCAGTCCATGACCTCGTCCGCGCCCTCGGATGACTGATAGTAGAGGTTCCAGAACGCCACCACCGCACTGCGGCTGCCGGTGTCCACCGTGAGCCCCGTCGTGGCGGGTGGCCCCGAGCTTGCCCGCGCCACGGGGATCAGCATGGCGATCCCCGCAACCGCCCCGGCGATCTGCGAAACACAAGTCACGCAGGGGTTTATACTTAAGTTTTTTAAAAAAACAAGAATCCCGCACAAAAATTTCACCTACGCGAAGGCGTAGCGCGCGGCGGCAAGGCAGTAGATGGCGGCGGTCTCGCTGCGCAGGACGGTCCGTCCGAGATCGGCCGCCAGATAGCCCGCTTCGAGGGCATCGGCCGTCTCTGACGGGCCGAAATCGCCCTCGGGCCCGACCAGGAACACCACTTCGGAGGGCGGCGGCCCGGCCTCCAGCACTTCGCGCAGCGGCCTGGCCCCGGGAGCCAGCGAGGCGATGATCCGCCGTGATCCGGCCACCGGCCCGCGGGCGAGAAAGTCGTCGAACGACGCCATCGGGTTCACGGGCGGCAGAAAGCAGCGGCCACATTGCTTGCAGGCTTCGAGCGCGGTCCGGCTCCATCCCACGCTGTCGCTTCGCACGATGGTCCGCTCGGTCAACAGGGGGAAGATCTCGTCCACCCCGGTCTCGACCGCCTTCTGGATGAGCCAGTCCATCGCCTTGCCCTTGATGGCGGCGATCGCGAGCACCGTCCGCACGGACGGCTCCTTTTCGCGGCGCTCCGCTTCGAGACGAAGCGCGATCTCGCTTTTCGAGACCGACAGCACCGTCGCCTCGGCACCGCGGCCGGCTCCGTCGAAGACCTCGATCCGGTCACCCGGCACGGCCCGCATCACCCGGGCGCAGTGATGGGCCTCGGCGCCGGTCAGCGACGCCTCCCCGCCCCATCGCTCCGGTTCGAGGAAGAAGCGGGGCATGACACTCAGGAGCCGAAGAGCCGCTTCGCCCTCTCGAAGAAGGACTCCT
>CALGOH010000017.1 GCA_937957985.1 uncultured Verrucomicrobiae bacterium | reverse complement strand
TCGACGGACCCGATCCACAGACTCCTCAGGCCACACGCTGGACATGATCGGCCACTTCGCCTGCTGCGCCTCGAAGGACGCCACCCGCTACATCCTCAACAGCGTGCTGCTCACTCCCGAGGACGGCGGCCGGGTCGTCGCCACCGACGGGCGCCACCTCGCCCTGGCCCCGGCCACGGTGCCGGATGTCAGGATCGCGGTGCCCGACGCGGCGGCGCTCCTGCTCGGCCATCCCGACTTCCGTTCGGAGACCGTCGTGATGACTCCTTTCCTCAAGCCGCCCGATCCGGTGGAAGGAAAGCGCCCGGGGAAGAAAACCGGGGAACAGGTCCCGGACCACCTCCGGGTGGAATCCGGCGACCACGCCCTGGTCACGCGTCTCATCGACGGCCGCTTCCCGGACTGGAAACAGGTCATCCCCCGCGAACACCACGCTTCGGCGACCTTCGCCGAATGCCATCGCGCCGCCGTCATCGGCTGGCTGCGCTCGGCAGGGCGGAGGGGAAAGGAAGTCCCCGTCGAGTTGCGACCGGGGAAGCCCGGACACCTCGAACTGAGCCGAACGACGACCGAAGGTTCCAGGATCGAGGTGCCCGCCGAGATCGAAGGCCAGCCACAGCCGGTGGCGCTCAACGCCGCCTACCTGGCCGATGCCCTGACGCTCGCACCGACGCTGCGGTTCATCGACGAGATCAGTCCGGTGGTCAGCCACCGCAGCGACGGCGCGCTGTGCGTCGTGATGCCGATGCGCTTCGGCTCCTCCGGCCGCGCCGCGGCCTGAGTCCGCCCCTTCGGCGGAAATCATGGCGCTCCCTGACGCCCGCCCGGCCCCTTGCCGCGGCGGGCGTTTCCATTTTCCGCCCCCCGCATCCCGCGAGGGGCACTCGAACCCCACAACCAAGCATACCAACCAACATGTCCAACCGCATCACACCCATCGAGTCGGTTTCCCTCCATTTCCGGGAGGGAAGCTCCGACAAGGTCTATCAAGCCGCCATCGAATCCCAAAACGACGGCTACCTCGTGAGCTTCGCCTACGGGCGGCGTGGCAGCACGCTGACCACCGGCACCAAGACCCCGCAGCCCGTTCCGCTGGAGCAGGCCCGCAAGGTCTTCGACAAGCTCGTGCAATCGAAGCTGCGCAAGGGCTACACCCCGGCGGGTGACGGAACTCCCTACCGCCAAACCGGCGATGAGGGCCGCGACACCGGCATCCGCCCACAGCTCCTCAACCCCGTCGAGGAGCGCGAGGTCGGGCGACTGATCCGCTCGGAAAAGTTCTGCCTCCAGCAGAAGCACGACGGGCGCCGAATGCTCGTCCTCAAGCAGGGCGACAGCATCACCGGGATCAACCGCCGGGGACTCGCAGTAGCTCTCCCCGAGCCCATCCGCGAGGCCGTCGCCGCCATTCCCTGTGACCTGCTCATCGACGGTGAGGCTGTCGGCGACACGCTGCACGCCTTCGACCTCCTCGAGTTCGAGGGAACCAGCCTGCGCCAGCACCGCTACCTCGACCGCTTCAAGATCCTCATGGGCATCGTGAGGAATCCGGCCCTGCGCTGGATCGCCACGCCCGTCGATCCCGACGACAAGCGGGCGACCTACGAGGAACTTCGCGCGGAGGGTGCCGAGGGCGTCGTCTTCAAGGACATCGATGCTCCCTACACCCCCGGCCGCCCCAACAGCGGTGGCCCGCAGCTCAAGTTCAAGTTCGTCGAGACCGCGTCGTTCATCGTCGCGGGACGCAACGGCACCAAGCGCAGTGTCGGCCTGGAACTCGTCTCCGCTGAAGGCAAGCGCGTCGCCGCCGGCAACGTCACCATCCCCGCGAACCACGAGGTCCCCGCGAAGGGTGACGTCGTGGAGGTGCGCTACCTGTACGGCCACCGGGAAAGCGGGGCCGTCTACCAGCCTGTCTACCTCGGCCTCCGGGACGACATCCCGGCGGACGAATGCATGGTCGACCATCTCAAGTTCAAGGCCGAGCCGCTTGCCGCGGCCACGCCATGAGCATGTCCGGCTCCCACGCCACACCCGGAGACTTCCGGGTCGGCGACCGGGTGCGGATCCACCCGAACTGGCAGGACCCCGGCGACGACAGCTTCGAGCGCGTCGTCATCGAGGCGCCTCCCGACAGTCCCCGGGTGCTCGTCCGCACACTGATCCCCGGCTTCGAGCATCCACCCTGCGAGTGGATCGAAACCGCGCAGCTCATCCGTCTCCCGCCTGGAGGCACCTGATGATCCGATTTCAGGAAAGCTGAAATCCTCCAAGCCCGCCCGGCCCCGTGCCGCGGCGGGCTTTTCCATTCTCCGCACACAGGGGCGGCTCCGGTTTCCGGGGCCGCCCTTCGTGCCTCCCACGAAACCACAACCAACAACCAGCCAAACACATGACTGAACTGATGAATCCCGACGCTCCCGTGCCCTACGCGATCGTCGATCCCAATGAAACGCCCGTCGCCGGCATGCTGCTCCACTGCGGGGCGGAACTCGTCGACCGGCCTACCCTCAACGCCGTGCCCACCCCGAGGGGGACGGCCACCTGGTATCCGCTCGCCCACCGGGCGTTGCTGGAGGAGGTCCAGACCCAACTCGAGACCGCCGGCTTCTCCATCGGCCGCGAAAGCCACGCCCTCTCCCACGAGGGCCGGCGCTACTTCGGCGTGATGGAGGTCCGCCAGCCCGACACGCCCGAGCGTGACTACGCCTGGGTCGTCGGCCTGCGCAACAGCCACGACAAGACCTTCCCGGCCGGACTCGTGGCGGGCACCTCGGTCTTCACATGCGACAACCTCGCCTTCTCCGGGGAGGTGAAGATCAGCCGCAAGCACACCCGCTTCGCCTACCGCGATCTGCGCCATCTTACGGCGCGTGCCGTAGGTCGCCTCGGCGACCGTTTCCGCAGCCTCGACCGCCGCATCGATGCCTACCGCGACTGCCCGGTCCCCGACTGGGCGGCGCACGACCTGGTCATCCGGGCCACCGACTGCGGCGCCATCACTCCCATGCAGGTGCCTGACGTTGTCCACGAATGGCGTGAGCCGAGCCACCGCGAGTTCCGTCCGCGGAACCTGTGGTCGCTCTTCAACGCCTTTACCGAGGTCTACAAGGGCCAGAACCCGAGCCTGACGCTCGCCCGCAGCGAAGCCCTCCACGGGCTCTGCGACGGCGTCGTCGGACTCGCCAACTGAGAAAGGAGAACACCATGGAAGACTACTATGGTCCCCGGCCCCGCAGCCGGAAGAAGATCCGTCCCATCCTCCTGATCATGGGCGTCGCCGTCCTGTCGGTGACCGGTCTGCTGGTGGCCACCTGCGGCGACTCGATCGTCCAGGCGCCGTAAGCGCCCAACAGAGCACCTCTGGCATTTTTGCCAGAGCTTCAGCATCT
>CALGOH010000016.1 GCA_937957985.1 uncultured Verrucomicrobiae bacterium | reverse complement strand
CTTTCATAGAGCCAGTTTTCCAGCTTTCCAGAAAACTGTCAAGATGAGGGGTCTTTTGGAAGGTGTCGTGCGGCGCAAGCGGACCGCGCGACCCCAGTCGCGCACGGAGCGGACGGATGCGGTGGGAGTGGTCTCGCGTGGTCCGCACCAGCGGTGCCTCGTCAGCGGTAGCGGATGCGGAAGAACTCGGCGGGGGCGGTGCGGGGGAGGCGCAGGGTGGTCCAGCCGGTGGCTTCGGCAAAGGTGTAGTCGGGGTCGGGCGGGGCACCGTCGGCGAGCTGCCAGGTGGCGGCGTCGGTGCTGCGCTCGAGTCGCCAGGTGTGACCGGCCTGGTGGGGGACTTCGACGAGCAGGTCGGTGCCGTCGAGGGTCAGGCGGGGCCGCGGCTTGTCGGCGGGGGCGTCGGTGCGGGTGAGGAAAACCTCCGTCTCGGCGAGGTCGGACTAGCCGTCGCCATCGGCATCGGGAGGCGCGGCCAGGCGGACGCGGGGGACGGGGGCGGGAAAATGGTTCAGGTTGTTTAATATCCCCACAAATCCCGTCTCGGCGGGGGCCCAGGGGACGAGTTCGAGGCGCTCGTCGTCGTCGATGAGTCCGTTTTGGTTGAAGTCGAGCAGGGTGCCGATGGAAGCGGCGAGGTCGAACTCGGCGGAGTGGTATTCCGTACTGGGATCGTTGTTGGTGAAGGAGTATTCAAGGTAGCGATTGCCGCCTTGCTGGTAGGAAAAGACCTGAGCCTCGGCACCGCTGGCGGGAGGGATGACAAGGATGAGGGTCGCCCACCCGGCGAGGCGGCGGGGAAGACCGCGTGGGGTGGGCGAGGTTTCATCGCTTGGCGACAAGGAAGGGAGCTGCAGTTGGTGTGTCAATGATGCGTGGTGGGGAGCGCCGGCGGGACGCCGGCATCGTCCGGCATCCTGCCGGACGTGCTTGGAGCTGGTTCGGACGGCGGGCCGCCGTCGTCACGGCCTGCTGCGGGCCGCAGCAGCTACTTTGCCCGGCTTGGATGGTGCCGATTCGGAGATCGGCGGTCCGGGGGGTGATGGGCTCGGGCCTTGCGGGTTTGGACTGCCGCAGGGAGAGCCGCGACGACGGGCGGGACGCCGGCGCTCCCCTCAGCCGCAGCACTTCTTGTACTTCTTTCCGCTGCCGCAGGGGCAGGGGTCGTTGCGGCCGATTTTGGGAGCGTCCCGCACGTGGGTGTCGGGATGATCCCGGGTCATCCTCGGGACGTAGGAATCGAGCATGCGCATTCTCGCTTCGACGCGTTTCCAGTCCTCATGCATCCGCCCGGCCCTGGCGAGGGCGTCGCCTTTCAGGCCGCAAGTGAGGACTTCATGCAGCCAGAGCGCGTCGTGGAGCGTGGCACCGTCACCGGCGTCGTGGATGGTCTCGGCGATCCGGCGGGCGGCATCGACGGAAGCTTCGTCGCCGTACCACACCGCGCCCATCGCGAGCGAGGTCACGGGCATGAGATCCTCGTCTTCGGGAAGGTGGTCGAGCAGGCGGATGAGATGCGGTTCGAGTCCGGGGAAGCGGCGACGCTCGATGACGGAGGAGACGAAGAGCGGCTCGAACCATTCGAGGTCGGGATAGCGGTCGATCAGGCTTTCCATCATGGCCGGATCGGCGGCGGCGATGAGGGCGCTCTGGACCAGTTCGTTAGTCCAGTCCCAGTCCTGGGCGAGGAGCCGGAGGATCGGATTCAGAGGGACTTCGAGAGCGCCCTTCGCGGCGGTCATGATGAGCAGCGCCGCGCCGCCCCGGTATCCTGCGGCGGGGTCGTCCGGGGCGCGCGCGCTGGCCGCCACCCCGGCCGCCAGAGTCGGGCCGTCGATCTCCCGCCGACACCCGATTTCGTCGGCAAGTTGTTCGATTTCGAAGACGAGCCCGCCTGCGAAGCCGTCGGTCCTGGCGCAACCGAGGAGGCGTTCATCGAGAGCCGCGAGTCGGCCGCCGGCATCGAGTTCCGCGATCTGGATCCGGGACCAGGCATGGTTGAATCCGCGGTCCGCGAAGCCTTTGTCGAGCCCGCCGCGAAGACGTGCCCGGTCGGGCCGGATGTCGATGAATCGGTCGATGTCCCGTGCGATCCATTCGATGGGGCCCCTGGAAAACCACCGTGCGAGATGGCCGGCGTCGTTGGAACTGATGGAAGCGGCGGCATCCCTATGGGTGCCGTCGCGCAAGGCTTCGAAGCGTCCGGTGAGCCAGGCCCATGAGCGTTCGTCGTGAGGAAGGTCGTTGAGTTGATGAAGATATCGGAAAGCCTCGGCAGCACCGAAGGATTCGATCGCGTCGAGGACGCGTCCGGTCACCGCCACCGGCACGTCCGGTTCCCTCGACCAGAAGTCGAGCGCCCGGGAGCGGACCATGAAATTCTCATGGGCGAGGGCGTCGATGCGGAGTCGTTCGAGCGCGGAGGCGGACGGCATGTCGGGAAGCAAGAGAGGAGTCGGGGCCGTGTCACGCTCGAAGCGCGGGTGACGTTGGGCGACAGTCGCCTTCGCCGGAGGCTTCGGCGCGCCGGGGGAATGTCGATGCTCCTGGCATCCCCGGGAGGTCCGGGCTCGGCCAGGGGATCCTTGATGGCTTCTTGCGTTTGAGAGTCACCGCCGACTGAAATACAAACCCCGCCGTGGCCGTTTCCCCATCGATCTCGAAAGCCATTCGCGCCCTGCGTCGGGAACTCAACTCCCCGCCACGGAATGATCGCGAGGCCTTCGAACTCCGCTCGGCCGTCTTTCAGCTGTTCCAAAAGAGCGACCGGATCGTGGCCGACGCGGAAACGCTCGGCGAGGTGCTCGCCCTCGTTCCGGAGGTCGAGGCCTATCGGGGAAAGGGTTCGCAGCCCACGGCCCATGACTTTGCGCTCCATACGCTCGGGCTGGCGTATCGGCTCAAAACCCGGTTGCCGCGGTCGGAGAGAAATCCCGATCTCTTTCCCGGACAGGACGAGAGCCCCGAAGATGCGGAGGATGTGCGGAAGTGCCTGGTCATGCTGATGGAGCGTTTCTTTGAACGGGTGCGGGGTGCGCGGGTTCGCTCGCGACACGCCGCCCGCCTGCGATCACTGGCCTGGCAGGGGATGGAAGAAATCACCCACGTCTGTCGTCGGCCGGAGCACCTTGCCCACGCTCTCGAGGTCGCCGCGGATCTGCGGGCCTCGGACGAGGAGCGTGAGGCGGCGGTCGATTTCCTTGTGGCCCACTGGGCGGGCGACGAACCTGACGAGGCGACAGTGGAGCTGCTGCGGGCGTTGGAGTGCAACCCCGGGAGCCGCCGGGTGCTGGTCGGGGTGATGCGGGCGCAGATAGCGCTCGGCCTCAACGACGAGATCGGGGCGATGTTCGCCGTGGAGGATTGGGAAGATCGAAACGAGGGAAAGGGCTGACCGAGATGTCGAAGCGGAAGACACGCAAGAAGCCGAAGCCGCCGAAGAAGAAGCTGACCGCCGCGCAGCGGGCGGCCCGGAAGCGGCGCAAGGAGGAGTTCGAGACCGTTTTCATCCGCGGCAAGCAGGTCCGCGTGCGGCGACCGCCGACCATCGACGGCATGGACGTGGAGGAATTCATCCGCCGCAATGCCGATCCGATCTGGCTGACGCAGCATGGTGAGTACGAGATCCTGCATGAACGCGCGGAGTGGGAAGGCGGCGGCGATTGATCCTTTCGCGCCAGCCGCGATCCCGATGGCATGAGTCATGAACATCGCTTGCGACGACGCTTGGGAAGGAGCGCCGATGATGAAATTGGCATGCAGATGAAGTGCGCATGGGTCAGCCTCTGAGACGAGGCCTGACTGGCGGGTGACGCGGAAGCGAGCGAACCGGCGATGCCGGTTTCATAACCGGCGCTCCGCCATGATCGACAGCGTGACACCATGGGTGCAGGCTTCATCTCATGAAACCGCGTGCCCAGCTACCAGTCGCGGCCATCGACCACCAGAGCTCGGCGGCGGAGAAGGTGGCGCTCTTCCGCTCCTTGTTCCGTGGTCGGGAGGACGTGTATCCGCGGCGCTTCGAAAGCCGGCGGACGGGCCGGGCCGGATACGCCCCCGCCTGCGGCAACGAGTGGGTGCGCGGCATCTGCGAAAAGCCCAGGATCAAGTGCGCCGACTGCGTCCATCGCGCCTTCCTGCCGGTGACCGACGAGGTGATCCGCTGGCATCTCTCGGGACACGACAAGACGGGCGCGGATTTCGTCGCCGGGGTCTATCCGATGCTTGCCGACGAGACCTGCCATTTCCTCGCCATCGATTTCGACAAGGATGCGTGGCGCGATGACGTGCGTGCGGTGATGGAGACCTGCGAAACCCTGGACATTCCCGCCGCGCTCGAACGCTCGCGTTCGGGCAACGGCGGGCATGTGTGGCTGTTCTTTGCTGAGGCCGTTCCGGCGACCCTGGCCCGCAAGGTCGGCTCCTTTCTTCTCACCGAAACGATGGAGCGCCGACCGGAACTTGGCCTCGCCTCATACGATCGGTTGTTTCCGAATCAGGACACGCTGCCCAAGGGCGGCTTCGGCAACCTGATCGCGCTGCCCTTGCAGAAAACCCCGCGCGCGGACGGCAACAGCGTGTTTGTCGATGAAGCGTTGCAGCCATGGCTCGACCAATGGGCTTTTCTTTCCGGGATCGGGCGGCTCTCAAGCGAGCGCGTGAAGACCCTGGCTCGGGAGGCGGACTCGCGAGGTCGGGTGACCGGCGTGCGTTTCGTCTCGACCGAGGAAGGAGAAGACGATGAGCCATGGAATGCCCCGCCCTCGAGAGGTCGGTCCGAACCGCCTCTCGAGCCGCCCCTGCCGGCGGAGCTGGTGCTGGTGCTCGGGGATCAGATCTATCTTCCGAAAAGCGATCTTCCTGCCGCGCTGCGCAACCGGCTGGTGCGCCTCGCGGCGTTCCAGAATCCCGAGTTCTACCGTGCCCAGGCGATGCGGCTGCCGACTTACGGCAAACCTCGTATCATCAGTTGTGCGGAAGACCTGCCGGAGCACATCGGCCTGCCGCGCGGCTGTCTTGAGGAAGTGCGGGCGCTCTTCAAGGCCCACAAGATCAAGGCACGGATCCGCGACGAGCGGGTGGAAGGGCAGTCGCTGGAGCTGACCTTCACCGGCAAGCTCCGCCCGGAGCAGGAAACCGCCGCCGCCGCGATGCTGGAGCATGACACGGGTGTCCTTTCCGCCACCACGGCCTTCGGCAAGACGGTGCTTGCCGCGCATCTGATCGCCACTCGGGGCGTGAATGCACTGGTGCTGGTCCACCGGCAGCAGTTGATGGAGCAGTGGGTCGAGCGGCTGTCCGCCTTTCTCGACATCCCCGCCAAGTCCATCGGCCGGCTCGGTGGCGGCAGGCGGAAACTCACCGGCAATCTCGACGTCGCGTTGATCCAGAGCGTGGTGCGCAAGGGCGTGGTCGATGACCGGGTGGCGGGCTACGGTCACCTGATCGTGGATGAATGCCACCACCTCTCGGCGCAGAGCTTCGAGCTGGTGGCGCGACGGGCGAAGGCGCGCTTTGTCTGCGGCCTTTCCGCCACGGTCACGCGCAAGGACGGGCACCATCCGATCATCTTCATGCAGTGCGGGCCGGTGCGGCACCGCGTCGATGCCCGGCGTCAGGCCGAGGAGCGACCTTTCTCGCATCATGTCCTGGTCCGGCCCACGGGTTTCCGCTCGATGGCCGAGCCCGATCCCGACCGGCGACTGGAATATCAGAGCCTGTGCGACGAACTGATGCGTTGTGTGCCGCGCAACGAGATGATCCGCAACGAGATCCTGGCGGCTTTGCGCGAAGGACGTTCACCGCTGGTTCTAACCGAACGCACCGAACACATCGAGATCCTCGATGAACTCCTCCGCCCCCACGTCGAGCACCGGGTCGTGTTGCGAGGCGGGATGGGCCGGAAGGCTCTGCGCGAAGCGATGGAATCGTTGTCCTCGATCCCCGAGGATGAAGACCGCGTGGTCATCGCCACCGGGCGTTTCGTCGGCGAAGGCTTCGACGATCCGCGGCTCGACACCCTGTTTCTCACCATGCCGGTCTCATGGCGCGGGACGGTGGCGCAGTATGCGGGACGCCTCCACCGGCTGCACGACGGCAAGCACGAGGTGCGGATCCACGACTACGCCGACCTCGACGTGCCGATGTTGTCCCGCATGTTCGACAAGCGCTGCGCCGGCTACGAGGCGGTCGGCTACACCATCCTGCTGCCGGCCAGCGCACTGCCGGGCTGGCCGGTGGAAGTGCCGTTGCCGGTTGATCCCGCGTGGAAGAACGACTACGCCGCGAGCGTTCGGCGGCTGATCCGCGACGGGGTGGATGGCCCCCTGGCGGGACTTTTTGTCGCCGCCAGCCAGCCGGTTGGCGACCAGCAGCGCGCCCGCAGCGCGGCGGAGGGGTTTCTTTTCCGCCGGCTCGAGTCGCTGCCGGAAACGGCGGGCTTGTTCCGTCTCAACGAGAGGCTGCCGATTCCCTTCGACGGCTGGAGCGGAATGGAGGTCGATCTTTTCAGCGCCGAACTCAAGCTCGCGATCGAGATCGATGGACCGCAACATCTGGCTGATCCGGAAGCCTACCGCCGCGACCGTCGCAAGGACGCGCTGCTCCAGGAAAACGGCTGCCATGTCCTGCGGTTCCTCGCCGAGGATCTTTCGAAACGGCTCGACGCCACGCTGGATGCCATCCACCGGGCGGTGGCGCACCGGCGGAGAGGGATGTGAGTTTTCGGATCAGGTGGCAATCGTCCGCGCGATGAGATCGAAGGCGGGGATGCCCAGTTCGTGATGCAGCGCGGAGGGGAATGCGAGGTTCTCAGGGGACTCGGTCAGCAATTCCTCGAACTGGTTGTCGTCACCCGAGCACCAGTCACGGAGTTTTCGAATCATGGCGACGTGATTGGTCCGCTCCTGATAGACTTCGGGTTTGTTGACGCCCAGAAACTCGATCAGATTCCTCGTTTCTTCGTCCGACTCGTCGCGGCACGCGAACAGCCCTCGGCGATAGACGACTCGATCGGGATCCCAGGTCGAGGGATTCGGGAGCGGCTCGAAGTCCTTGATCTTGCGCGCCTTGTGGGAGTTCATCCAGCGGATGACGGCGTGCCAATTGGCGATGCCGTCCCGCTCGGTGCCTTTGAGGCGTGGGTCGAAGTGCTCGACCTCGACGCTGTCGAGCGGCTTGAGGTAGCGCTCGGAGTAGGCGCAGAATCCCCGTTGCCATTCAAGGAGCAGGCGGCGGGCTTGCGCACGGTCGCCCGGATAGCGCAAGTCACGGTGCGCCTCCAGATCGTCCGGGGATTTAGGAAGAAACCGCATCGGGAACGGTGAAGTTGTAGCGACGACCGAGTTCGAGATACTCGCGAAGCATCGCCTTCCGGCGGGCGGGATCGGTTTCGGTCTGGATCTCCTCGTCGAGTTGCTTGAAGCGCTGCCAGACTTCCAGTCCCTTCGGGCCGTAGAGCGTGCTGACGGCGAAGTCCTTGAGCAGGATGTCGTTCGGATCGTCGCCTTCGGGGGTCACGCCACGGCGGACCACCACGCCCTGGCTGAAATCGAATTCGAGAATGGAGCGCTCCTAGGGTCGGAACTGTGCCGCGAGAATCGGGCTGTGGGTGGCGAAAAACATCTGGGCATCCGGCGCCGCGCGGCGGTAGTGCTCGAGAAGCTCGAACTGGAAGTCCGGGTAGAGGCTGTTCTCCGGTTCGTCGATGAGCACGATCCCGCCCTTGCCGGGATGAAAGCGGAAGATGCAGAACAGGTGGCCGAGTCGGAACAGGAAGGCGCGGATGCCGGTGCTGAGTTCGGCGTAGGGGATGACCGAGTCGTCGGCGAGCAGGCGGATGTAGGCTTTGAGGTTGTCGGTGAGTTGAACCGGGAGTGAGGCTTTCTCGTAGTCGAAGACGAGACCGGCCTTGGCGAGGATGGGAGCCCAGAGCTCGGCCAGTTCCTTGAGGATATCGGGATTGTTGAAAAGGAACTCTTCCTCGACTTCGCGGATCTTTCTTTCGCGGTTTTCGGGGCGTTTCTGGTATTCGAGAAGCCGGGCTTCGCGGTCCTTCACCAAGCCAATTAGGAGACTCCAGAATGCGGTAATCTGATCCTGGGCCACTAAATACTTTGATGCCGGTTCGGACAGAAGACGGAGAGCCTGATCAAGACTAGTTCCCGGCACATCGGCGAAAGAAACTGGAGCAGCCTCCGAATCCGGTGGACAGTAGACCGCAAGCGATTCCTTGAGTGCCGAGTCCCATTCGCTCTGGGTCTTCCTATCCACGGGTGAGTTCATTTCTAGCCCTTCGCTCCCAACCCGATGAAACCATTGGGTATTGCTCTGGCTGCCACTTCCTCGGGTAATTGATTCGTCGTCTCGGCTTAAATCGACCTCGCAGTGGCTTGGACTGCGCAACCGATCAAAGCGTAAAGGACTGCGGCTTCTTGGAACACCTAGCAGCCCCGGCCCCGCCAACAGCCGCAGCAGCGTCGATTTTCCGGTTCCGTTGCCGCCGATCAGGCAGATCCGGTCGAGCGGCTTGCCGGTTTCGGGATCGGTGAAGTCGAAAGTCACGTCCCGGAATTGCCGAACACCGGACAGTTTCAGCTTTCGAATGCGGAGGCTCATGAAGAGAAGGTCGTCGGTTGGGTCAAAGCGCCCCCTTTCCCTAGGCAATGAATGGCACCTTGTCCACGGCAGAGCGACAGGCGCACTCGTGCTGGCCCGAGGGCAGGCGGTGCCGCAGGGCGGAGCGCCGATTATGAAATCGGCAGGCGCAGGAGGTGCTCATGGAACCGCCACGGAGGTGGGGCTTGATCTTCGGGGGGCGCGGGAACGCCTGAGCAGGCGATGCCGATTTCATAATCGGCGCTCCTATGCGCTCTCGATCTTCTCCGCCTCGGCGAGGGCTTTCTCGGCGGCTTTCTGGTGCTCCGCGGCTTCGTCCGCGAGGTCGCTTTCGATGAGGAGCTTGGCGACCTTCTCCTTCTTCGCCGCGAAGGCCTTCAGCTCGGCGATGCGTTGCTTCTGCTCCTCGGTGAGCGCCGGTTTCTTCGGCTCCAGCGGCGGGTCGCCGGCGAGGTGGCGGGTGGCCCTCGTGTTGAGGGTCAGCAGGCCGCTGTCGGCGAGTTGCTGGATGGCGGTCCAGGTTGCGGGATCGAGAACGTGGAGCTTCGGGACGCCGCCGCGCCAGTCGGTCTCGCGGTGGAGTTCCTCGACGGCGGGACGGCGCGAGGGGTCGCGTAGGACGGTGAGCAGGACCGGCTCCGACTGGTCGGGAAGCATGGCTTCCTGACAGTGAACGAGGGCGTCGCCGAGGGCGTCCTTTGCGCGGTCGGCGAAATGGACGGCCGGATCGGCGGGCGGGGCTTTCGCTACGGGCTTCTTGCCGGAGGGCGTGCCGAGGAATTGCTTGAGGCGGGCGAGGTTGGCCTCGCGGCCGCGCTTGAGCTTGGTTTTGGAAAGGGCGTCGTCGGAGCCGTCGAGGACGCCTTCGGCGAGGTTCATCTTGTTGTCGAGGGTGGCGAGCATCTGGTGCTCGAGGGTGTCCTCGGCGACCAGGTTGATGACCGTGACGGGACGCGTCTGATGCTTGCGCCAGGCGCGGGCGATGCGCTGTTCGAGGCGGGCGGGGTTCCAGGGGAGGTCGCAGTTGATGACGACGCTGGCGTTCTGGAGGTTGAGGCCGACGCCGCCGGAGTCGGTGCTGAGAAAGAGCCGGCAGGCGGGGTCCCGGCGGAAGGCGAGGATCTCGCCTCGGCGCTTTTTCTGCGGCACCTTGCCGGTGTGCCATGCGTAGCCGACGCCCTGGCGCTCGGCGAGGTCGCGGACCTTCTGAAGCATGCCTTCCCACTCGGAGAAGACGATGATTTTCACGTCGGGGTCGGAGAGGGCGTCGTCGAGAATGCCTTCGAGTTCGGCGAGCTTGGGGCAATCGGCGCAGTCGCGGTTTTTGATGATGGAGGGCGAGTCGCAGATCATGCGCATCATGCCTAACAGGATCATCAGCAGCTCCGACTCGTCCTTTTTGAGCGGGCGCTTGAGCGAGCGTTGGATGAGCTGGGCGACCTGTTGTTTCACCTCGTCGTATTCGTCGCGCATGGCGCGGGTGAGCGGGACGAAGTGGTTGCGGTCGGTGCGGTCGGGCAGCTCGGTCTCGACGTGGTGCTTGCGGCGGCGCAGCAGCACCGGCCTCACGCGTTCGCGCAGGGCAGGGAGGTTCTTATACTCCTCGGGGCGGCCTTTTTCGTTGAGTTCGTAGAACTCGCGGTTGAAGCGGAACAGGGGGCCGAGCAGGGCGGGATCGAGGAAATCGACGATGGAGTAGAGTTCGTCGATGCGGTTCTCGATCGGGGTGCCGGTGAGGACGAAGGCGTAGCGGCTTTGCAGGCGCTTGACGGCCTGGGCGGTCTTGGTGGCCCAGTTCTTGATCCGCTGGGCCTCGTCGAGGATGACGATGTCGGGCCGCAGGTGCTCGTTGATGTCGAGGCCGTCGGCGAGGATCTGCTCGTAGTTGACCAGCGTAAAGAAGGGCGGGCTACTGTCGGTGTAGTATTTCAGCCGGGCCGAGCGGGGTCCGAAGATGATCTGCTGGCTGAGGGTAGTGAACTTTTTGATCTGCTCTTCCCACTCGGTCTTGAGCGAGGCGGGGGTGACGACCAGCACCCGCTCGGCTTTTCCGAGGTGGTGGAGCAGGGCGCAGGCGGCGACGGCCTGGATGGTCTTGCCGAGGCCCATCTCGTCGGCCAGCAGGGCGCGTTCGCCGAAGGCGAGGTGGAGCATGCCTTCGCGCTGGTAGGGGTAGAGCGGCAGCAGGGTGACGTGTTCGGGGTGGCGGCCCTCGACGACGCCGGTCTCGTAGTCGCGGCGCAGGGCGCGGCGTTCGGCGCCCCGGCGGCGGTGCTCGAGAAAGGGCTCGATGTCCTGCGAGAGGCGGAGCTTCTTCGAGCGGGAACGGCGGAGCTTTTCGAGGGCCTCGTCGGGATCGGCGGCGAGGCGTCCGTCGGCATCGAAGAGCGGACGCAGGGAAGGCGGGAGTGAAGAGAGGTTGCGCTCGACGCGCAGGGTGTCGCCGTCGGGGACGATGTCGATGAAGGGCGAGCCGGATATTTCCGCGAGGCGGAAGTCGCCGCGGTGGCGGCGCTTGAGGCGGATGAGGGTGGCCTCGACGTGCTTGCAGGTGCCGAGGCCGGCGGTGCGGAAGTCGGGACAGGTGCAGGAAAAGGTGCGGCTGGCGGGGTCGCGGATCTCGACCTGATAGGTCATGCCGCTGGGGGAGGCGACGCCGAAGCGGGAGAGGACGGGATGGGTGTCGTCGAGCGGGGTGACGGAGTGCTTCTCGTCGCGTGCGCGCTGGATGCGGCGGAGAATCTCCTGCTCGTCGGTGCTGCGCCAGTCGCCGGCGGGCGG
The DNA here is from genome assembly GCA_937957985.1 of uncultured Verrucomicrobiae bacterium. Classification (GTDB taxonomy): domain Bacteria; phylum Verrucomicrobiota; class Verrucomicrobiia; order Verrucomicrobiales; family Akkermansiaceae; genus Haloferula. The sequence continues at coordinate 8,109 of CALGOH010000016.1, read as the reverse complement.
GAGCGGCGGGGTCGAGGACTTGCGGCGTTTGCGGCGGGAGGATCGTTTGGCGGGCACGGACGGTGAGGTTGGAGAACTCGCGGTCTGGAACAAGGGTGGTTTGGTGTAGATCGACAAGAATGTCGATGCTACGGACGCAGCGGAGGCTGGACAGGCTGGAGGGGAGTGGCGAGAAACCACTCACCATGAATCGCTTACAGTCCCCCGGATTCCGAATTCTCCTCTGGCTGGCCCTGCTCGCGCTGCCCGCGGCGGCGCAGGACACCCCCGCGCCCGACAGCGGCGACACGGCTTGGATGCTGGTCGCGACCGTGCTGGTGCTGCTGATGACCCTGCCGGGGCTCGCCCTCTTCTACGGCGGTCTGGTGCGGACCAAGAACGTGCTCTCGATCCTCGTCCAGTGCTTCGCGATGGCCGGGGTGATGAGCCTGGTGTGGATCACCTTCGGCGCCAGCTTCGCGACCGGCAGTGGAGACAACGCCTTCATCGGCGACGCATCGAAGGTGATGCTCAAGCACCTCACGCCCGATCTGCTCAACGGCTCGATTCCCGAGAGCGTGTGGCTGACCTTCCAGATGACCTTCATCATCATCACGCCCGCGCTGATCGTCGGGGCCTTCGCCGAGCGGATGAAATTCTCGGCGATGCTCATCTTCACGCTGGTCTGGACGGTCCTCGCCTACATCCCCGTGTGGCACATGGCGTGGGGCGGCGGGCTCTTCCACCACTGGAACGTGATCGACTTCGCCGGCGGCACGGTGGTGCACATCAATGCCGGCGTGGCCGGGTTGGTCGCCTGCATCATGGTCGGCCGCCGCCAGGGCTACCCGGGGCCGAACCTCGCGCCGCACAACGTGCCCTTCACGGTGATCGGGGCGGCCCTGCTGTGGGTGGGCTGGTTCGGTTTCAATGCCGGTTCGGCCTGTGCGGCCAACGCCGCGGCGGGGATGGCGATGCTCACCACCCATGCCGCGACGGCGACGGCGGTGGTCGTCTGGGCCGGGCTTGAGTGGCTGATCCACAAGAAGCCGACGGCGGTCGGCGTGGCGACGGGTGCCGTGGCCGGCCTGGTCGCGATCACACCGGCCGCGGGATCGACGACGGTTGCAGGCGCGCTGGTGATCGGTGCGGCCTCGAGTTTCCTCTGCTACTTCATGGCGACGAAGGTGAAGCACATGCTGAAGGTTGATGATTCGCTGGACGTGTTCGCCGTGCACGGTGTGGGCGGGATCGTCGGCGCGATCCTGACCGGTGTGTTCCTGCGCGACGGCGCGCTGGCCGAGGGCATGACCGTCGCCTCGCAGACCTTCGCCCAGATCAAGAGCGTGATCGTGACCATCGTCTGGAGCGCCGCGGCGGCCGTGATCGGCCTGACCGTCGCCAAGGTGGTGGTCGGCCTGCGGGTCAGCGACGAGGAGGAAATGGGCGGTCTCGACCGCAATCTTCACGGCGAGGAAGCCTACAACACCGAGGGCTGATTTTTCCCCGCCGCCGTCACCCTTCGGCAGCCACCGGAGGGGGCGGCTGGGGCCTCAGCTTCTCGGGGAGCGGATGCCATTCACCGGGGCGTTCGAGGTCGTCGAGGAACCAGCGTTTCTCGTCGGCGCGGCGGCCTTCCCCGGTGCCCGCGCAGCGCCGGACGAGGGCCTGATAGAAACGGTCGGCGGCTTGCGGGTCGCGGTCGGCGAGCCACAGGCCGGCGGAGTTGTAGATCGCCGCGAGTTGCGGGTGGTCGTCCGGGAGCAGGGCGGCCGCCTTCCACGCGATCTCGGAGGCGGTGACGCGGTAATGAAATCGGCGGCGCCTTTCCTCGGGCAGGCGGTGGCTCCGGATCCGACGGATTTCATCGTCACTCACCGGCAGCACGGGCGGACCGGTGCGGACGAACCATCCCTCGGGGGCCGATGGCTCGGCGCCTCCCCACCAGGCCCGTACTGCGGCGAAGTCGCGGGCCGGGAAGGAGCCCCGGTGGAAGTGGCCGTCGGGCGCCGATTCGGTGCCGAACAGCTCCATTCCCCAGATGCGGTGGATGCAGGCCTGCCGCCACGCGATCACCGCACCTGCTTCCCCCCGGTGGCGGCCGGAAAGCCTCGCCCGGTGGAGCGCGACATAGTGGTCGAAGAGTGGCAGCAGCGGTGGCGGCATCCATTCCCGCGCATCGTCGAAGCGCCATTCGCGGGCCAGCCCTCGTGCGAGCAGGTAGCGAAGGTCGTCGCCCGGACTCGTCGATTCCAGGATTCCGTGGTTCCGATGCCGCTCGTAGCGGGTCGGATCGATCGGGCCTTCGTAGCGGTAGGTGCCACCCCACCGGGTGCGCTGCTCGATGCCCGACCAGTATTTCGAGGCCGACTCCGACCATGCCGGTGCCGTCGTCCGCAGGTGGGCGAGCAGTTCGTCGGTGGAAAGCACCCGCTCCGCGACGTAGGCGGCGTCTTCCCGGAATCCGCCTTCGAGGAGCTTGTCGAGGGCGGGTCCATACTCGCCGCGCGAGAGCTCGACCATGGCGAGGTCGGCGAGAAGCCGTCCTTGCGAGGCGGACCGTCGCTCGGGTCCGCAAAGATGCCAGGATCGGTCGAGCAAGGGATTGGCCGGAGACCAGCTTTCCTCCTGCTTCCGCGCGAGCTCGGCGGAAGCCGCGAGTTCCCGACGGGCGTCCTCCACGCGGCCGTCGCGCAATGCGAGCTTTCCGCGCAGCCATCCCGTCCGAGGGTCGGTGTCGTCGGCCCGCTCCAGCCAGTCGGCCGCCTCGTCGAAGCGGCCCGAGGAGTACAGCGCCCAGGCGATGCGGGTGGCATCGGGACCGGCGATTCGGGAACCGAGCGCTTCCAGCCAGCGGGCGAGCGGTTCGGGACTGTCGGTGCCGACGGGCGCGTGGTGGGGACCGTCGAGCCGGGCGAAGAGATCGAGGTTGATGAGCTGGCGGACTTCCGGGTCGCGGGCGGCGGCGGCGAGCACGGCGGGATCCGGGTTGGTGAGGAGGGCGTGGCAGCGGTTCCGCAGGTCGGTGATGCAGCGGTGATGCCCGCCCTTCACCGCGCGGTAGGTGAGGCGGATCGCCTCGACCGGATCGTCCTTGGCGTCGAGGGTGGAAAGCCAGCCGTACGCGCCGGCGGCGAGTCCGAGAGAATCGGCGGCCCCCGCCTCGACCATCGCGATGACCTCGCGATACCACCTGACGGCTTCCGGGCGGTCTTTGGCGGTCGAGGCCAGCATCCAGGCCGCCCAGGCGCGGCGGAGCCGGGTGTCCTCCGCCGGTTGCCCGCACAGCGCCTCCCACCTGGCCCGGGCTCCGTCGCGATCACCCGCCGCCAGCAGCCGCGCTCCTTCGAGATAGCGGATGACGTCATCCGGGAACCCGTCGCCGAGACCGAGTTCGGGGGGCATCGCCGCATCGGCGTTCTCCTCGTCGTCGCGCGTCCACTTGAGCAGGGCGGTGCGCCGTTCGCCGTAGAGGGCCGAGCGGCTCGAGATGGTCTTCCCGTCGATGCCCTGCGAGCGCCAGTGAGTCTCCAGCTCCGCGATCTCGACCGGCACCTGGGCGAGGCGGTCGACGCCGGACGGGACGGTGATAGGTCCGTCGATGCCGGCGAACTCCGCCAGCTCGTGAAGGTAGGACACCGGCGGCACGTCGAGCACGGCATGGGGCTCGGTCAGAACCGTGTCGGCGAAGAAGGGTCCGCAGGCGCGACCGGTGCCATCGGCGAGCAGCGCCACCCCCACCAGCCAGCTTCCCGTCTTTATTCCACGACCCATGTCAGCTTGCTATCAGAGCTGCGCCTGGTGATCCAGCCAATGACGAGGCTTTGGCCCGGTTCGATCCATGGCCATCCGTTTTCGGTAAACCGGAATACGGTTTCCTCGCCGCCGCTTTCCAGGCGGTAGGCTCCGACGGCATCGGCGGCCGCGACCGGGCCGCGGGCGACGAGCCGGCCGGGCAGTCGGGCCGGGGCCTCGCCGTGGTTGGTCAGGACGATGTCGCTGGCCTTGGTTTCGACGCGAAGATCGGCAACCGGGGCCTCGCCGCGCATCACCTTTTCCAGCGTGGGCCATGGCCAGTTCCGCCGGTCCGCGGCGATGGGAAGTCGATACCAGACCACGCCGGTGAGGCCGGATGGACGATTGGCCGTCCACTCGGCGACCAGTGCGGCCGCCGTTGCCGGATCGGCATAGCCGAAGGCTCGGCGGGCCGGCGCCAGTCCCTCGGGTGCGCGGTCCTCGGAAATCACCTCGATCACCTTTCCCGCCGAGTCGAACCAGACCTCGCAGCCGTAGGTGGGCATCGCCACGCGGAACGGCACGCCCAGCGCCGCCGCGCGCTCCACCGAGGTCCGGGCCAGGGATGGGTCCAACAAGACAACTTCGTCGTCGGGAGTGCGCGGCAGCGAGAGCGAGTGGACCTGAAGCACGTATCCCGCCGACTCGCGTGCGAGCGCGGCGAACTCCTCCTCGTCGAGCCAACTCGGCAGGGTGGTGGGCACGACCGGCACCTCGCCCGCGACCCGCCGAAGGCGACCGAGCAGCCGGCGGTAGCCTCCGAGGCGTGCTTGAGGGCGGTCGTAGTCGCACTGGATCTCGCGGGGGCCGAGGCGCGCGAGCGATGCGACGCAGTCCTCGACCGCCTGGCGTTGCTCCGCATCCCACTCGAGGCCGGCGGCGGACTGGCCGATGCGGACCACCAGGCCGCAGCCGGGGGAGGGAAGCTTGTCGGAGATGACGCGCCCGACTTCGAAATCGTGGCCGGTCCAGCGGAACTCCGCGGCGCGGAAATGGAGGACGTCGAGCGAGGTGCCGGTCGATTCGAAAGCCTCCCGCACCTCGGGGCGCGCCGGGTCCTGCCAGACGTAGGCCTCGGTTGTTGGAGCGACCGGGGATTGCCGGGGTTTGCAGGAGGATACTGTTAGAAGAAGACCGAGGATGCCCGAGCTGGCGGCTAACAGGATCGGACGGAGCGTCATGGGCATCGGGTTTTCCGGACCCCCTGAAGGGGGGACTACGTACTGAAGTGGCGGGCCTTCCACTCGGCGAGGATGGGGAGGTCGGCGGCGGCGAGGTCGAGTTGTTCGAGTTCCGCGGTGGCGCACCAGCGGATCTCGTCATGCTCGTGGGGATGCGGAACGCCGGCGGTGATGGTGCAGAGCAGCGGGATGAGCCGGATCGGGCCGCGGCCGTAGTCGTGGACGACGGGCGTGAGGGTTTCGCCGGGCTCGACGGTGATCTCCAGTTCCTCGCGCAGTTCGCGGACGAGGGCGTGGGCCGGGGTTTCGCCCGCTTCGACCTTGCCGCCGGGGAATTCCCACTTGCCGCCGAGGTGTTTTCCCACCGGGCGGCGGCAGGCGAGCAGGCGACCGCGGTCGTCCTGGACGAGGCCGGCGACGACGTCGATCGAGGGGGCGGGGACGGGCGGGACGCCCGCGCTCCTTGAATCCTTCATCGTCCGTCGGCGAGGCGTTCGGCGAGCATGGGCGGCAGGTCGGCGTCCCGGATCTTCCGCTGGGTCGTCTCGATGTCGTACTCGACCCGGCGGAAGACGATGAGCTTGTGGGTGAGGTCGTAGATCGCGTAGCAGGCGCGCCAGTCGCCGTCGCGAGGCTGGCCGGCGGAGCCGACGTTGATGAAGTACTTCGAGCCGGGCTCGATGACCACCGACTCGGCCGGGACCTCCTGGACCTTGCCGTCCTTCACGTAGACCCGCGGGACGTGGGTGTGGCCGTGGAAGCAGACCTGGGTGAACTGGTAGGAGAAGTTCGACATCGCGTCGAAACGGTTGGTCACGTAGTTCCAGTTCGACGGCTGGTCGAGGGTGCTGTGGACCACGGTGAAGTCCTCGATCTGGCGCACCATGCGCAGCCGCCGCAGCCAGGTCTTCTGGTCTTCGTCGAGCTGCTCGCGGGTCCACTCGAGGGCGGTCGCGGCGACCGGGTTCATCGAGTCGAGCGAGTGGGTGCCCGAGGCGTCCTCGTCGTGGTTGCCCTTGATGACCGGGCAGCCCATGGCGCGGACCTTTTCCAGGCACTCGACGGGGTTGGCGTTGTAGCCGACGACATCGCCCATGCAGATGTAGTCGTTGCAGCCCTGCTCCTCGGCGTCGGCGAGGACGGCCTCGAGCCCTTCGAGATTGGCGTGGATGTCGCCGAAGATCGCGATGCGCCGGTGCCCGGACGAGGCATCCGCTGCCGGGGTGGTCTCCGGCTGTCCGGAGGCGCCGGGGACGGGTGAAGGGGGAGGGCCGCTGGGGCTTTGCATCGGGGTGGGTCGGAGTTTCAGCGGTTTTCCAGGGATTCGCGGGCGCGGAAGACGCTGTCATCCTCGGGGATTTCGAGAGTCCGCTCAAGCTTACGCAGGTACGACGCCACGCCGTTCATCGGATAGTCGCCGCGGATGTCGAGGAAATGATCGCCGAGCTGGCGGTAGGCGTTCTCGCGGGTGCGGAAGAGTTCGAGCGCGAGGGCGTCGGAGTCGATGTCCGGATTTTCGCGGTGCTCGAGGGCGAAACGCAGGCAGAGCAGCGTCGGAGGCGCCCCGCCGTCCTCGGCCATGATCCGGCGGACCAGCGGCAGGGCGTCGTCGATGTATTTCTCCGAGCGCGCCATCGCCATCGCCTCGAAGCGGCGGATGTAGGGCAGCGCGTCGCCGGTGGCCACCGCGCGGCCGAAGGCCTCGGCGGCCCGGTCGTAGTCGTGGATCTTGTTGGGGTCGACGTAGAGCCAGCCGAGGCGGCTCCACAGCAGCGCGCTGTCGGGATTCTGCCGGACGCCCTCCTCGAGGAAGGCGGCGCCCTTGCGGATCCAGCGTTCCCACTCGGCGCGGGCGCGCAGGTCGGGCAGGCCGAGGTCGTTGCGGTCGTAGTAGGCCGCGGCGTTGTAGGCCATGTGCCACGACCCGGTTTCCCAGTAGTAGGCGGTGTGCGGGGCGAGCTGGACGATGGTCTCGTAGCTGTCGGCGACCTTGGTCCACTCGTAGTTCTCGAACTGGGCGAAGGCGCGCAGGTTGAGCACGGTGGCGACGAGCGTGCGCAGTCCGCCGAGCGAGACGGCCCAGAATCCCTGGCCGAGCTTCTTGCGGACTCCGAGGTCGAGCGGCCTTTGCAGGAGCTGCTTTTCCCGCAGGTCCTCGGTGAGCGCCTGCTCGACCGGCGCGCGCACGATCCCGGCGACCACGAGGAGGCCGAGGGCGGCGAGCTGGTAGCGGCGGTGAACGGTCACGGTCTCAGAACTCCTTGCGGGCGAAGATGAGCCACGAGGCGAAGGTGTAGACGAGGAAGTAGAAGAAGGTGACGCCGGCGACCTTGAGCAGGTCGAGGGCCTCGAGCACCTTGCCCTCGATGATGGAGTCGATGAGGTTGTAGATCTGGAGGTCGGGCAGGGCGGTGGTCATGACCGCCGAGCCGATGCGCCCGATGAAGCCGGTGCCGTGGAAGTAGGCCTCGCGGGCGTCGGCCTGGAAGAAGCCGATGAAGACGACCAGGAAGCCGACGATGGCGGTGAACAGCGTGCTGGTGGAGAAGGTCGAGAGCAGCAGGGCGACGCTGATGATGACGACCGCCCGGAGGAAGACGACGAACACGGCGCCCTGCAGGTTCCAGGTGGGCCCGAGGGCGCGGGTCTCGGCGAGCTGGGCCTCGATCAGGTCGGGCGGGTAGCCGAAGGCCGCGCCGCCCGCGCGCTGCTGTTCGAGCACGCCGCCGATCCGCAGGTGGAGCACGCCGGTCATGAGCAGGTCCATGACCAGCAGCGAGACGAAGATCAGCGCGGCAACGCCGAAGAACTTGCCGAGCAAGTAGTCGAGCCGCGGGACCGGCTTGGCGAGGATGGTGTAGAGGGTGCGGTCCTCGACGTCCTTCGGCAGCAGCAGGCCGGTGGCGACGACGGCGATCACGATCGAGAACAGGCTCATGCAGCCGATCGAGGTGTTCTTGATCGTGTAGAGCAGCTCGACGCCGGACGACTCGGGCGCGGCGTGGGTGGGGAGTTCGAGCGAGTTGGCGCCGATCACGATGACGGCGAAGAGCGCGAGGAAGTAGAACACCTTCATCCGCACCAACTGGGTGAAGGTGTGGTAGGCCAGCACGCCGATGCGGCGCGGGTTGAGCGGACGGTGCAGGGTCTTCAT
>CALGOH010000015.1 GCA_937957985.1 uncultured Verrucomicrobiae bacterium | reverse complement strand
CAACAGCGATCCCAACCACTTCGTGTTCACCTTCAACCGCAGCGACGCCGCCGAGACGGACGTCACCACCACGATCACCGTGGAATACGGGACGGATCTGAGCGGCTGGACCGCCGCCCCCAACGCGGGGGACGGCGTGACCGTGGACGACAGCGGTGCCTCCGTGGGCGGCCTGACGCCCGTGATCGTCACGATTCCGAAGGCCCTGGCAACCGACGGCAGGCTCTTCGCCCGCCTCAAGGTGGTGGTCAGTCCCTGAGGGCCCTCATCACCATGACCGAAAACCCGAACCCCGGCGATGTAGTACGATCGCATGACAAGCGGACCCTTTCCACTTTCGGCGGGGGCACCTAGCGTTGAGAGAAATCGAAGAAGTAGCGCAAACGGCTCCAAGCCGGCTGAAAACCCCCACCTTCATACGATCAGACGACTAGACGGAGGGTCATGAATCCTCTTCCCTTTCCATTTCAGACACCATCCTAAAGAAACGCCCGGTCAGACCGACAAACGTACCAACTGCCGAACCATGAAAGCTTCAAATTATCTCGCTTGCACCCTCGTGGCAGTGGCTGCCCTTGCGCCGGCCCTCCAAGCAACCGTCATCTTCAACGACACCTTTGATTCCGGAACGGGCACCTACTACGTCGATGACACGTCGGGAGTTACCTTCGACACATCGCCGCCCATCACCAACGCCTCCGGGGCCATTACATGGAATGGGAATAGCAACGTCATCGTGGGCCGGAGCTTCGCTGATCAGACCCTTTCGGTGGGACAGACCATTCGTGTCACCGCGGACTTCACCACGCCGGACACCGCCGGGTTCATTCGCTTCGGTCTCTGGAACTTCGGCGCGAACACGATCACCGCAGACAACTGGGGCAATACCCTGACCGGGTCTGCGGAAGGCTATTACATGTTCTTCCAGGACAATGGCGCAACCTCCGACGAGCGCTACCAGAGTGTGACCCTTCCGACCGAAATCATGGGTGCTGAGACCGAAGACATCGGCGATCCCGCCGGAAGCCACAATTTTGCGAGCGGCACGACCTATTCGCTTCTTTACGAGATCACGCTGACTGCGGCGGGCCAGGTGGACACCTTCGCCAGTGTGAGCGATGGAACAACGGTGCTGGTGTCATCAACCGGACAAACGACCACCAACATCATCGGCACCTTCGACACGTTCGCGTTTCGCAACCAATCCGGCAGCTTCTCGCTTGATAACGTCAAACTGGAGATCATCCCGGAGCCATCCAGCGCACTCCTTGTGGGGACACTCGGCGGACTGTGCCTGCTCAGGCGCCATCGTCGCCGCTGAACCCGGTTGACCCGCGCCCGTCCGGGGACGCACTGACTACGAAACGATTTCCGCCAAGGGCGCACCCCTCGAAAGCGGTGCGCTCTTTTTCCGCCCGGCCTCGGGCGGGCAGGGCCTCTACGGACTCTCCGCCCGCTCCTCCATCGCTCAATTCCCGACCTTCAATCTCCGAAACAAAACCCGCAAACCGATCCATGAGAACCACATCCATCGCCATCGCAGCGGCCTTCGCCTGCTCGATGATTTCCGCATCCGGCGGAATCATCACCCCGGCCGGAGCCACGTCCTCGACGCCGAACCTGTCCAACCGCCCGATCGGCGAAGCCATCAACAGCTCCCATCTCAGCGGAGGAGGAACCAGTGGCGACATCCTCTCGGAGACCCATCTCCTCAACACCGGCAACGGGCCCGGCTACTACCTCTCCAACGGAGCGGCTCCGGTCCTGACCTTCGACCTCGGCGGTGCGCACGATGTCGATGCCGTCCATTTCTGGAACTACAACCGTCCGACCTTCAATGCGCGCTCGATCCAGAGCTTCGATCTCTCCTTCTCCACCGACGGCGTGAATTTCGGAAACGCGATCTCCCTGAGTGGCTGGACCCAGCCCACCGGCGCGGAGCCTTCGATCGCGGTGACGAGCCGGACCTTCGCCACCCAGACAGGAGTCACTCACGTCAGGCTTGAGAGCATCGCCAACTTCGGCGACCCAAACTACACCGGGCTTTCCGAAATCCGCTTCGCGGGAGGGAGCGCTCCCGCGGGCCCGGTCGATGCCGGCACCTCCACCGTGGCGGCATCGCCGACTTCGGTTCCGGCCGACGGTTCGAGCACCTCCACGATTACGGTCACCTTGCGGGATGCCTCGAACAATCCGGTAACCGGTGAGGACGTCACCCTCGCCAACACTTCGGGTCCCGGCACGCCGACGATCAGCCCCTCGGCCACGCAGACGACCGACGGCAGCGGTGTGGCCAGCTTCACGGTCAGTTCCAGCACGGAAGGCACGGAAGTGTTCGCGGCGACCTCATCGACCGACAGCATCACCGTCACCCAGACCGCCAGCGTCGGGTTCACGGCTCCGGTGGTGGCCGGCCCGGTCGATGCCGACACCTCGACCGTCGAGGCGTCGCCGACCAGCGTGGCGGCCGATGGTTCGGCGGTCTCAACCGTTACGGTCACCCTCAAGGACGCCGGAGGCCTCGTGGTTGCGGGTGAGGAGGTCAGCCTCGCCGACCTCAATGGCATCGCCACGATCGATCCTGTCGGCACGGTCACCACCAATGGCTCCGGTGAGGCCACCTTCAGCGTCAGTTCCACCACCATCGGCAACGCCAACCTCCAGGCCACGGTCACCACCTCGGGCGATCTCGCCATCACCCAGACCGCCCTCGTCGAATTCACCAATCCCGGCGTGGCGGTGCTTCTCGGGGGTTTCGACGGCACCAATGCGTTCGACGCACCGATCCAACACGCCAGCGCGGTGGGCAGCTTCGACATGGAGCTGACGGTGGCCACGGCATTGTCCGGAGGCGGGCTGACCGGAGGCACCCTTTGGGGCACGGCAGACCTCGATCCGGATGCCGAGAACGGAGCCATCGCCGTCCTGATCTCGGACGTCCCCCTCGAACTCGTCATCACCGTCACGAACACGAGTTCCACTCACGATGTGACGCTGGATCGACTGCACTGGGTCAGCAAGAGGGATGCCGCCGATGCGCCGACCACGGCGACCATCACCTATTTCTCGGGCAGCCTGACCGATCCACTGGGAGCCAACGACTCCGTGAGCCTGGGAGGCATCGGGACGAACTATTTCGACTACGATCTTTCCGACCTGCTGAGTGACCGCGTGCTCGCACCCGGGGAAACCGCCACCTTCAAGTGGACGACTTCCGGCGCGAATACCGGTGGCAATGACCGCCTGCGGATGGACAATGTCGCCCTCTCCGGAACTTTCTCCGCCTCCGACTACATCAGTTGGAGTTCGGGACAGGGCTGGACGGTCGGCGGCCCCAATACCGGAGGCAGCGACGACTACGACCTCGACGGCCTGAGCAACGACGATGAGCGCCTCTTCGGACTCGATCCCAGGAACGCAGGCTCCCGGAATCCGATCAGCACTCCCTTGGATCCTGCGGCAGGAACGTTCAGCTACACCCGCCGCACCCAGTCGCTCACCGGGCAGAGTTATCCGGTCTGGTTCTCGACCGATCTCGAGGAATGGTATCGGGACATCCATGCCACCCAAACTCCGGGGGCCCCGTTGAACGATGTCGAGACGGTTGACGTCGCGATCAATCCGGCACTTCTCGCCGAACCGAGGCTCTTCCTCCGACTCGGTGCGGAGCCGCCGGTCACCCTGCCTGCGCCCGAACTCATGACATCGTGGGGAAGTCAGGATACCATTACCCTGAATTTCACGGAGGAACTTTATGTGCTTACGGCCAACGACGCCGCCAACTTCAGCGTGGAACTGGACGGCGGCGGCCCGGTCGCCGTGACCGACGCCACCCTGAGCGCCAACAAGAAGACCGTCACCCTGACGCTCGGTTCGGCGCTCGGCCTGGCCAGCACCTACAACGTGACCTTCAGCAACCTGACCGGAACTACCGGCGTGCCACTGGCCGGCGGCGGCACGGTGCAGATCCAGACGTGGGACGACGACCCGGACGGGATCAAGGTCTTCGTCCTCGCCGGCCAGTCGAACATGGTCGGCTACGGCAAGACCGAATGGGGCGGCAATCCCGCCTGGACGCCGACCAACGGCGAGCCCAAGGAGATCCTCGGCGGTCTCGGTTGCCTGCGCTACCTCGCGCAGAACAACGCCTCCTTCCCGGTGTATGACTTCACCAAGTTCCTCGAAAACCCCGCCGACCCGGCCAACAGCGCCTGGACCACCCGCAGCGATGTCAAACTCTGGTGGAAGAACGGCGGCTCGGGCAATCTGGGCGGCCCCATCGAGAAGGGTGACCTCGGTCCCTTAACCAACAACAACCAATGGTTCGGCCCGGAACTCGGCTTCGGCGAGATCGTCGGCGACTTTTACGCCTCGGATGACGTCCTGATCATCAAGACGGCCTGGGGCGGCCACAATCTGCACACGGACTTCCGGCCGCCGAGCGCGGTCGCCGCCCGCGGTGGCGAAGTGGGGGCCTCCTATCTGGAGATCTTCAACGACGTGCGCCAGGTGCTGAACAACCTTGGCACCGAGTTCCCGGAGTGGTCCGGCCGTGGCTACCAGATCGTCGGATTCGGCTGGCACCAGGGCACCAGCGACAAGGCTCCTTCCAATGTCGCGGATGAGTACAAATACAACCTTCGCGACTTCATCGCCGATGTTCGTGGTGAGTTTGCCAAGCCGGACCTGCCCTTCGTCATCGCGTCTGCGGGAATGAACAATGCCGGCCCTGCGGAGCCGGCGCCGTATCCCGGCTACAATCCGGTCGAACGGGCCCAGCTCTGGGCCTATCCCGAAGTGCCCCAGCCGGCCAACGTCCTCTCAACCGACACGAGACCTTTCTGGCGCGAGCCCGAGATCTCTCCCAGCACGACCGCGTTCCACTGGAACCACAACGCCGAAACCTACTTCCTCGTCGGCAAGGCGCTGGGTGACAACATGGTGACCCTGCTCACTCCGTAGAGTTCGAATCCGACCCACCTTTGACATGCATTTCTCAGGAGTGAGAAATGCATCTGGCCGCAGACCGTACCGATACGGCGTTTCCCAACGGTCCGAAGGCCAAGCAAGAGCGACACCCTGTGGAAAGGTCCATCGGGGTACATGAGGCTTCGGGACAGGACGGGGTCCGCGTCGTGGCGGGTGCGTGGACCGAGTGGCTGAAAGGGACAAACGACAACACAATGCGCCCTGGATGTCGAACTTCGCGGTTGGCGGACATACGAATGGGGGAAGCTCGGAAAGCAAGGTTCATCAGGCGGTTCGTGCGACACGGGCCCGGTTCGAGGAACTTCGCCATCAGCCTCCTCCCCCCATCAGGGCTACTTTCGCCGATCCCTCGAAACAACATCTTCCGGCCGACATCCCGAGCACCCAAAGCACCTTTGATCCCATGGATTGCCCAACATCGAGACCCTCCCGCCTCATTTTCACTGCGATCGCCCCGCTGGCCTCGATCCCGAAACCCATCCCCGCCATCGCCTCGCTCTTCGCGCTCACGATCCTGACCGCGGGCGGTGCCACGGTCTGGAACGTCAATGTGGGAAACACGGTCAACTCCACTCATCAGATCACGACCACTGACAACTATGTCGGTGCCGCCACGGAAAACACCGCCAACAGCGTGTGGAACGGAATCACCGGCAGCACGACGGTGACCCTGGCCGATTCCACCGGCAGCACGAGCGCGGGTGTGACCTTCACCGTCACGGCGGCTGCGGGATCGGCCGTCAACTTCAGCAACACCTCCAGCACGGTGGGAGACGAGATCTTCCTGTCGTGGATGAAGGATGGAGGGGCCAACGGACCCAACAACGACCCCTACTCCGTGACTTTCGGCGGGCTGGAGACTGCCGCAGGCATAAGCTACAGTCTGGTGGTTTACTCGGGATGGGTCTTCGGGCCCGACAACGTGCCCATCTCGCAGACCGCGGGGTCCGGACTGACGGGCACCTTCAATCTGAACAGCCTCGACATGGAGGCGGGAAATCCGTTGGCCACGGGATTGGCGCGCGACACGAACGCGGCGGACTCCGCCGGAGATTTCAACTACGCGCGCTTCGACGGATTGACCGCCGATGGCGGCGGGAACCTGACCTTCAGGATCGAAGCGGTGAATGCCCCGATCAACGGCTTCCAACTCGTGCAGGTACCCGAGCCCTCCGCCCCGGCCCTGCTCGGCGGCCTCGGGATGCTCGCCCTGCTGCGCCGGCGGCGCTTGCAATGAGGCACCCCCCCTCGAACCCCATCCTGCTCCGGATCATGAAGCTCAGGGACACACTCGTCACGGCGGCGTTCTGCCTGGCCGTCGCCGTTTCGCAATCCGCCGCCCAGACGGTTTGGAACGTCAATGTCGGGAACACGGTCAACACGACCCATCAGATCACGACCACCGACAACTACGTCGGTGCCGCCACGGAGAATACCGTCAACAGCGTGTGGAACGGAATCACCGGCAGCGCGACGGCGACCCTGGCGGATTCGACCGGCAGCACGAGCGCGGGTGTGACCTTCACCATCACGCCCGCCGCGGGGTCGGGCATCAACTTCAACAACAACTCCGGCACGGTGGGAGACGAGATCTTCAAGTCGTGGATCAAGGATGGAGGTCCCAACGGAGGCAACAACGACCCGTATGAGGTGACCTTCGGCGGACTGGCCGCCGCGCCCGGAGAGACCTACAGCCTGGTGGTCTACTCGGGATGGGTCTTCGGGCCCGACAACGTGCCGATCGCGCAGACGGCGGGCTCCGGGCTGACGGGCATCTTCAATCTCAACAGCCTCGACATGGAGGCGGGAAATCCGCTGGCCACGGGTCTGGCGCCCGACCCGAACGCCGCCAACACCGCCGGGGATTTCAACTACACGCGCTTCGACGGATTGACCGCCGATGAAAACGGAAACCTGACCTTCAGCTTCGGAGCCCCCACTGGCGTCGATGCCCCGATCAACGGCTTCCAGCTCGTCCGGCTTCCCCCGGACCCAGCTTCCGGCCAGGTCTGGAACGTCAACATCGGCGACGGCATCGACGAGACCGACGACTACGTCGGGGCGGCACCCGAAAACATCGCCAACAGCACCTGGAACTCGGTGACGCAGGGCAACTACACCGATCTCCTGCTCTCCGACTCCACCGGGTCCACCGCGTGGGGGGTGACCATGGATTTGATTGGATCCCTCACCTACGGCGGCTTCGCGCCCCTGACCGGCACCGGGGAGATCGGAAGAGCGTCGTGTAGGGAAAGAGTGTAGATCTCGGTGGTCGC
>CALGOH010000014.1 GCA_937957985.1 uncultured Verrucomicrobiae bacterium | reverse complement strand
TCCACGCTGGCGGGCTGGGTGACGATGACCGGGCCGGTGACTGAGGTTGCGGTGAAGACCTCCGTGCCCGGCGTGGTGGAACTGACCGTGAAGGTCGCCTGGCCGTTGGCGTCCGTCGATTGGATGTCGACAGGGGTGATCGACGGGGCACCGGGGCCCGAGGTATTCTCGAGGCTGACGCCCTCGTTCGCCATCGCGACGCCGTTGGCATCGCGCAGGGTGACCGTGACGATGGAAACCTCCGTGCCATCGGCGGCCACCGAGGTTGGGGAGGGGACCACCGGGAGGGTCCCGGCGTCCACGGGCCCCACGCCACCGGGGGCGGTGCACTCGACGCTCGCAGTATCCGCAATGGTCACCGTTTCGCTGGTGGCGGTGAAGGTCTCTGTCCCGACCACGCCGGACCTGACCGTGAAGGTCGCTTCGCCGTTCGCATCGGTCGTGTCCGTGCCGGCTCCGGCGGGCGCGATCGTCGCGCTGCCGTCACCGCTCAGGGCAACCGGCATCCCGGGAAGCGGCAGCCCACCCGCATTCCTGACCGTGACCGTGATGGTCGAGGTGTCGGTGTCATTTGCGGTCACCGATGTCGGTGAAGCCGATACCGTAGAGCTGGTGGCGTCGACCGTGATGGCCTGGAAGTCCACACTGGCGGTCTGGGTGACGGTCACATTGTCCGTCGAGGAAGTGGCGGTGAACACCTCGGTGCCGACCGTGCCGGAGCTGACGGTGAAGGTCGCCACGCCACTGCCATCGGTGGTCTGGGTGGCGGACGGACTGATTGTCGGGGTGCCCGGGCCGGAAGTATTTGCCAGGGTCACGTCCTCGCCGCTCACGGCGATGCCGGAGGCATCCCTCAGGGTGACGGTGATGGTCGAGATCGACGTACCGTCGGCGAGGACCGCCGTCGGCGAGGCCACCACCGTCGACATGCCGGCATCCACCGGGCCGGCCACGACGCTCGTTGCCTGCCCCCCGAAGCGGATCTCTCCAAGGGCGAAGTAGTTTGCATCGCCGTGGTTCTGCAGGTTGCTGAAGCGGATGTGGGTGACTCCGGCCAGGGTGCTGAAAGTGCGGGTCTCCACAACCGAAGGACTGCGGTCATTTGCCTGGACGCCCCAATTCGCCATGCCCAGCGATGCCGCCGAGACGGGCGTGCCGAAGGTGCCACCCCCATCCGTCGAGTAGGAGATGTCGAAAGTCAGGAGGTTCCGGAGATAGTCACGGGTGTAAGGCCAGTAATGGACCGAATCGACATCATAAGTTCCTCCCAGATTGAAGGTGAGTTCCTCGACCCCGCCTGAGACGGCGCCCGAGGCACTGAGCCAGATGTTGTCCGCCCCGTAGATATGTTCGTCGTCCAGGACAGAGGAAGGATCCGACACATCGGTCAGACCGCTGCCATCGATCGCCTTGTCGATGGTTCTGGGACTGCCGACCGTCGAAGTCGAGCTCGCGGCAATCGGCGTGATGACGTTGCCGGTCGGGACTTCGTTGAAATCGACACTGGCGGTGGCGGTGATGCCCACCGACTCGCTGGTGGCGGTGAAGGTTTCCAGTCCGACGACCCCGGACCTGACCGTGAAGGTAGCCTCGCCACCGGCATCGGTCGTGTCCGTGCCAGCTCCGGCGGGCGCGATCGTCGCGCTGCCGTCGCCGCCCAGGACAACCAGCTTTCCGGGAAGCGGCAGGCCGCCCGCATTCCTGACCGTGACCGTGATGGTCGAGGTGTCGGTGTCATTTGCGGTCACGGATGTCGGTGAAGCCGATACCGTCGAACTGGCGGCATCGACCGTGATTGTCTGGAAGTCCACGTCGGCGGTCTGGGTGACCACGATGCTGTCGGTCGAGGAGGTGGCGGTGAACACCTCGGTCCCCACCGTGCCGGAACTGACGGTGAAAGTGGCTACGCCACTGCCATCGGTGGTCTGGATGGCGGACGGGCTGATCGTCGGAGTGCCGGGGCCGGAGGTGTTGGCCAGGGTGACCTCTTCGTCTATTACCGGAATGCCCGACGCATCCTTGAGCGTTACCGTGATGGTTGAAGTTGACGTCCCATCCGCGAGCACCGCTGTTGGCGAGGCAGCCACCGTTGATGTGTCGGCGTCTACCGGGTCCGTAGTTACCGCCGACACACCCCCGAAGCGGAGTTCGGCCATCGCGATCTGACCCGACTTGCCGTGGTTTTGCAGATTGCTGAACCGCACATGGGTGGCACCGGACAGCGTGGTGGTTAGCGTGCGGGTGTTTGCAGGTCCTGAGGTCGTCGTGCTGTTCAATCCCGCAGCCCAATCCGCCATCCCGAGCGAGAATGCCGAAACCGGGGTTGTGAAGGTCGAGCCCCCGTCCGTGGAATAGGAGATGTCGAAAGTCCTGACGCCACGGGTGTAATCGTTCGCCCGATTATAGTCCCAGTAGTAGATGGCATCGACGTCCCAAGCTCCTCCCAGATCGAAAGTGAGCACTTCGGTGGCCTGGACGAAGCCGAGATTAAGCCAGTGGGTGGCGACATTGCCACCGTCATGGACGTCATCGAGAAGATCGGTCGGAGTGGAGTTTATATCCGCCAGACCGCTATCGAAGACCCTCTCGATTTCCCGGCCGGAGAATGCGGTCTGGGCCGAGCTCGCGCCAGTGGGCGTGATGACGTCGGCGGCCACCGACAGGCTGAACAAGGCGAAGATCGCGGGGATTCTGAGCAGGTTTTTCGGCTTCATGGTGGGTTGTGGAAATGGGTTTGATCAGTTGCCGGGCAAGATTGACGGACTCGGGGTCGCACTGGCGGAAGACTTGTCGACGAGCTCCAGCTTCTGTCCGTCCCTGACGAGCTGCTCCTTGAGCTTCTCGTAATCGACGTCCTGAACCGAGATGCCCGCCTCAATGGCCTGCACCGCAGCGGTGGCGGCGCTCTGTCCAAGCACCATGCCGACCGGCTCCATGCGGATCGACCCGAAGGCGATGTGGGACGATGACAGGCACCACGGCACGAGCAGGTTTTCGCACTCACCCTTGGCCGGAACGATGGAACGGTAGGAAATGGCATACGGCTTCCCACCCAGGCTCATCTGGATGTCGCCCTCGTTCTTGAGCTGTCCCTTCCATATCACGCGCTGCACGTGGTGCGAGTCCATGGTGTAGGCGCCCATGCCGACGGAATCGGTCACCTGCGGATAGCCCGGATCCTGCCGGCACTGGTGCTCGGTCATGACGAAGTCGGAAACCATGCGACGGCCCTCGCGAACATAGAGGTTGTAGGGCCAGTGGCCGTTGTCGGGGAACTCGTCCTTCGGCAGGCCCCAGCCGGCATACTTCTCCCGGACATCCTCCGGGACCCGCGGGTGGTTCTGGAGCGTCCAGACCAGACCGAGCTGCCAGTCCCGGTGCTTCGCGGCGAGTTCCTCGCGTCCCTGGTGGGAAAGCGTGGTCCAGTCCCAGTAGTCGGGATGATCCGGCGGCAGGGGACTGTAGTTCATGCCGATGTAGTCGGTGGAGATGCCGCCGTTGTTGTTCGAATCGGTCTTGCGATTCGGCATGGCGGAAAACTTGTAGAAGATGCCCCATTGTCCGCGGTGACCGGCGTCCAGCGCCCGGAACAGGATCTCGTAGTCCCTCTCGTCGTATCCTTCCGGCTTGGTGATCGGCACCAGGTTGTCCGGCGCATCCGTGAGGCACATGCGGTAGCAGAAGGCCTGCAGTCGGTGGTCGCCCTTGCCCACGTCCGCTTCGTCGTAGAGATTGACCCCCGGCAGCAGGCCGCTGTCGGGATCGCCCATGACCATGTAGGGGTCGATGCCGTCCGGCAGGTTGTTGCTGTGCACCGGCAGGGTGATTGCGTTGGAAACCTCGTCGTATTGCGAGTTCGCCTCCCGGCCCACCGTGAAACTCACGCCAGCCGCCGCGAGCAGGTCTCCTTCGTAGGAGGCGTCGATGAACATCGAGCCGCCGATCTCGCGTCCGTCCTCCAGCCGGATGGCGGTGATCCTCTGCCCCTCCATGATCGCATCCTGCTCGAGGTCCAAGCGTCCCTCGACGATCTGGACGCCCGCTTCCGCCACCATCTGGTCGAAGATCATTTCCGCCACCTTGGGCTCGAAGACCGACGCGAGTTCGGTTTCCTCATCGAAGGCCGGCGCACCCTGCCCGTGCTTGGGGAATTCCTCCTTGCTCTGATGCACCCAGGCTTTCTCATCCTGGTAGTGGAGATAGACCCGGTGATAAAACTCGCGGGAGATGCCCCCCAGAATCTCCCGGTTGCCGATGTCGGTGTACCCCAGTCCGCTGCTGGTCAGGCCTCCGAGGTGGCCGTACTGGGAGACCAGGATGACCGACTTGCCCATGCGAGCCGCCTGCACCGCGGCGGCGATACCCACGGAGGCGTCACCGTAGACGACGACGTCGGCGTGGTGTTCGGAACCCTTGTTTTCGGGCCTCGGAGCGCAGCCGAAGGACACCAGAAGAAGCAGAGTCGGGATGAGTCGGGAAATCATGGGTGATGGAACTTCAAGTCAAAGAAAAACCCACACCCTCCCATGGAGATTGCGGGGATATGAGATGGTTCATTTCAACAGAAACCTGGGCGAACGGCCGCCAAAAGGAGCCCGTGGACCTCAAACGGAAAGAGAATTTTCCATTCAGACTAAGATGTCTGAAAGCCGGGGAATTCGACATGGTAAAATGGGTTTTTCCAGTCAGCCCCGGAGGCTTAGGCCGTCTCACGGACCCACCTCCACGTTGATGCGGGCGAAGAGTTTGCCGCCCACGGCGAGGGATTTGGGAATGGTGACGATCACCGGCGTCAGGCCATCCACGGAAGCGCCGCTATCATCGACGCCGACTCCCCCCGCTCCGTGCACGGCCGTCGTCCAACCACTCAGGTTCGAGCCGTATTCCACCGTGATCGTGGTGGTGGCGTCCACCTCGGCAACCTCGCTGCGGTTGAAAGTGAACACGAAGTTGTTCGGATCGCTGTTGTCGAAGGTCGGCAACCGGTCGATCATGCTCTCATTGACGTCCGCCGCACCCAGCGCGTAGGCCACGGCGTTCGGCACGCCGTCCCCGTTGGCGTCGCTGTTGGCCGGCGCGCCACCGGACCATGCGGAATAATCGGACGTGGTTCCCGCCGCAATGCCGAAGCGGATTTCATACAAGGCGAAATACTGAGTGTCGCCATGGTTCTGCAGGTTGCTGAACCGGATGTGCGTAACTCCGGAAAGACTATCGAAGGTCGCCGTCCTGACAAAGGAAGGAGCGCGAGCGCTTCCGCCGATGGCCCAATCGGCCATGTTGAGCGATGCGGCCGAAACCGGAGTGCTGAAGGTGCCGCCCCCATCGGTCGAGAAGGAGATGTCAAATGTCCTGAGGTTCCGGTCCCCGTCGCGCTCGTAGGTCCAGTAATGCACCTTGTCCACATTGAAGGCCCCGCCGAGATCAAAGGTCAGCTCCTCGGTCCCGCTCGAAACCGCAGTCGACGCACTCAACCAGTAGGCGGTGGTATCGTAAGCATGGGAGTCGTCCAGGACACTGGAAGGGTCCGACACGTCGGAAAGACCACTGGCGTCGATCGCCTTGTCGATGGTTCGGTCGCCGCCGACGGTCGAGGTCGAGGTCGCGCCGACAGGCGTGATCACGCCACCGGCCTGGGGTGGCGGCTCTTCGGCATTCACGTTGATGTGCAGCGTCGCTTCGACCGGTGCGGCGATGCCGTCGCTCACGCTCGCTGTGAAGACATTGTCACCCACATTGACGGCGCCCGGCGTGCCGGAGAGGGCACCGCTGGGATCGACGCTGAGCCACCCAGGGCCATCGACCTTGGCGAAAGTCAGACCATCATCGTCCGGGTCACTGGCCGAACCCGCGATCGAGACGCTGTAGGCTGCATCCACGGTCGCATCCGCCGCAGAGAATGGATCGGCCGCAAACGCGGGCGGGTCGTTCACGTTGGCCACGCTGATGTTGAGCGTCGCCTGTACCGATGCGCTGCCGTCGCTGACGCTCACGGTGAAAGCGTTGGGCCCGACATCGTCATTGCCCGGGGTGCCTGAAAGCGAACCATCCGTTCCGACACTCAGCCAGGTCGGGCCGGAGACCTTTGAGAAAACAAGGACGTCTGAATCGGCGTCTTCGGCATCATCGGACAAGGTGGAACCATACGGACTGTCCTGGGTCGCGCCGGTTTCATTGACGGGGTCGCTCAGCCAGTTGGGCGCGGTGTTGCCCGTGGTGCCCGCGGGCGAACCGAGGAAGGCGACGTTGTCGAGAACACCGGACGAGTTTCCACTGCCGCCATTGAATGTGAGGGTAAAGACCGCCGATTCTCCGTTCGCCAGTTGCGTGTCCGTCAAGGCAGGTGCCAAGTTGAAGTCGAAGTCCGGGTAATCCACGGCCCCGGATACATAAGTCCCGTCATAGGGCAGACCGCTCACCGTATCGATCACGGTGCCGGCCGGGCCCAATCCGCCGCTGACATAGGTGATGACGATTTCGTCGGGCGAACTCGCCCGTCTCTTGTAATCGAAGTGCAAGGATTCGATCGAGTAAGCGGAGCCGGTGTTGTTGGTCAGCGTCAGGGTGAGGACCTTGGGGCCGTTGAAGCGCAGAAGCACACCGAGTGTATCGGCCGAGCCAGCCCCGGCCACGGTGCCGAAGGTGCCATCATTGGATCCGTAGGGGGATAGCGCGCGATTGATTGATTCCGAGTTTGCAGTCGCAGTGAACCCGGTCTCGACCGAATCGGCATCGCCACTTGCCGAGCCATCGGCCCAGGCATCCCAACTGGCGAGGACCGGCGGAGGAGGAGACAACACGGTGATCTGCAGCGATCCCTCGACCGGCGGCGCGCTCCCGTCGCTCACGCTCACGGTGAAGCTGTTCGCACCCAGGTCATCGAAGGTGGGGGTCCCGGAGAGCGTGCCGTTGGAGGCGATGGAGAGCCAGCCCGGGCCGTCGACCTTGGCGTAGGTCAGGCCATCACCGTCGGGGTCGCTGGCTGCTCCCGCAATGCTGCCGCTGTAAGGCGTGTCCTGGTTCGCGTCCGCTGCGGAAAATGGGTCGGAGCCAAAGGCAGGCGGGTCGTTCACGTTGCTTACGCTGATGTTGAGCGTCGCCTGCAACGGTGCGGCGAGGCCGTCGCTCACGCTCACGGTGAAGCTGTTGGCTCCGACATCGTCGTTTGTTGGTGTGCCGCCCAGAACTCCACCGGGAGCCACGGTCAGCCAGGACGGACCGCTGACTTTGGCGAAGGTCAGCGGGTTGCCATCGGAGTCAGAGGCGTCATCCGCCAGCGTTGAGGCATAGGCAATGTCCTCCGTAGCGACCGTCTCGTTGATGGGATCGCTCAGCCAAGTCGGCACGGCATTGGTTGAATTCACGAGGAGCGTCGTGTCGTCGGGGATCGCGGCGGTGGTAACGAGGGCGTTGCCCGCCGTGTCGCTGAGGGCCGCTCCGGCGTTGATCTGCAATTGCAGGTCGCCGAGGGTTGTCGGGGTCACCTCGACGGTGAATATACCCGGCGATACCTCGCTGATGCCGCCAATGGTGATGTCGGAACTGCCCGCATTCGAAAAGTCGCCGGCATCCACGGACGTCCAGTTCATGTCCTCGCTGAAGGTGACGGTGTAGGTGACAAGGGTGTTGGTGCTGATCGGCCCACCGGACTTGTCGTCGACGATGCTGGTCAACGTGGGCGCGGTCTCGTCGGGGTCCGCTTCGAGGACCCGCTGCAACTCGGGCGTCAATACGTTGGCTTCGCCAAGGGCACTGGGATGCACCGGGTCCCGCATGTAAGTTTCCCACGTCGCGAAGTCGTTGGTGTAGATATCCAGCCAGTTCGGGTAGTGGTCGACGAGGATGGCCCCGCGCTGCGCCGCGACATCGCGGTAGATCTGGTAGTAGCCGTTCAGATCGACCCGCGGGCTGAAGGGCGAGGTGTCGGGCGGCAGGCAGTTCATCGTCTGGAGCACGATGATGACGTTCGGGTTCTGCGCCACGAACTGGTCGATCATCCAGTTGAGATTGTCCTCGGACTGCTGCTTGGTGGTGTTCGTGACCGTGGCCGCATCGTTGATCGAGAACTCGATGAAGACCGCATCAGGATTCTCCAACAGCGCCGCCGGCGTCTGGGTGGAAACGCCATGGCCGGAGGCCGTCCCGCCGACGGCCAGGTTGACGACGGTCACTGTTCCCGGGCCGGGGGATTCGCCACTCAACCAGGTCTGCAAGGCTCCCGGCCAACTGCCGCCATCGGTGAGACTGGTGCCGAGCATCACGATCTTGACGTCGTCGCCGGCACGAACCTTGGCCAGCAGGGCGCTTTCGGCGGAGGCCTGAAGCATCGCGACGCTCCATGCGGCGAGCAGAGACAGGGCTGCGGGAATCGAGAAAAACTTCACTGAATGGGTTTTCATGGGTGGTTGTAACCGGGATCAATTGGGAACGAAAAAGATCGCGTGGGACTTGCCGCACGCGATCCTTGTGAAGACTGGCCTCTCCCGCTCAGGCGCGGCGACGGCGCAACAGCATCAACAGGCCAAAACCCCCGAGGAGGGCTGCAGATGGCTCGGGGACGGCGGAGAAGCGGATTTCGAACAAGGCAAAATATCCTGGATCTCCATAGTTCTGCAGATTGCTGAAGCGGATATCGGTTGCACCCACCAAGGTATTGAAGCTCCGGAATTCCGCGTAAGAGTCTTCACGGGTGCCAAGGCTGGTTGTCCAATCGGTCATCCCCAGAGATGTCGCCGCCACCGGGATGGTCCAGTTGGTGCCACCATCGGTCGAGTAAGAAATATCGAAGGTCTTGATCGGCCGATCCGCCTCGCGGGTGTATTTCCAATGCCACAATCCGTTGATGTCGTAGCTCCCGCCGAGATCGAATTCGAGCACCTCGGTGCCGGCGCCAACGGCGCCGTTCACACTCAACCAGTAGGCATTCGTGTCGTAGACATGGCGATCATCCAAGACACTGCTAGGGTCCGACACATCGAAAAGACCGCTACCGTCGATGACCTTGTCGATGGTTCTGCTACCACCGACCGTCGAGGTTGAGGTCGCACCTACAGGCGTGACGACGGTCGCCGCGTGGAGGACCGACGGGAGGGCGATCAGAGTGGCGAAAAAATTACGGATTAGGCTGTGTGAAATCATGGCTGCCCGGGGAGAGGATGGATTCTACTTGATTCTAGATGTCCGGAGGTCGGCGGATTCGACAGGGAAAATGATCTTTTTCAGGCTGCCCGCCGGTTCTCCGCTTTCGTAGTCCACCGATGCCCCCCGGAGTGCTGGTGGCAGGCATGCTCGCGGAGTCGCGATTTCGTCGTCATTGAAGGGGTTCTTTCGCGGAGCAACTGTCCTGCAGGGATCACGGACCCACCCCCACCTTGAGCCGGGCGAAGAGCTTGCCATCTGGTGCCACGGTCTTCGGGATGGTGACGATCACGGGCGTCAGGCCACCCACGGAGGCACCGCTGTCATCGACGGTCACGCCGTCCCCCGCGTTGGGGGCGGCGGTCCAGCCGCTCAAATTCGTGCCGTATTCCACGGTGATCGTGGTCGTGGCGTCCGCCTCGGCGGCGTCGCTGCGGTTGAAGGTGAACACGAAGTGGTTGGGATCGCTGTTG
>CALGOH010000013.1 GCA_937957985.1 uncultured Verrucomicrobiae bacterium | reverse complement strand
CCGCTAGTCGAACATGTAGGGTCACGCCGAGACTCAGACCTCCCCGGCTGTCGCCAAGGACCCGGAAACGGCGGACCTCTACGAGAAGATGGTCGATGCCAAGGGCGAGCCGGTGGTCTGCGACGACGTGTGGATCGCCTACTCGTACGGCGACTTCGGCGGCAACCCGGTCGGCAAGCGCTCGGGCCGGCTCACCGCCGGCTTCGGCAGCCAGCACCACGTCGGCACCGGCAAGATCGGGCCGGAATTCACCTTCGGCATCACCATGCACGAGCTGCTGGGCGAGCCGATCCTCCTGATCAAGAACGCCTGGGGCGGCAAGAGCCTGATGGTCGATTTCCGCCCGCCAAGCGCAGGAGAGCTGGAAGACGAGAAGCACAAGGAAAAGGCGGGCCGCTACTACGACCTGGTCATCGAGCACGTGAAGGAGGTCCTCGCCGATCCCGGCAGGGTCTATCCCGACTACGACCCGCAGGAAGGCTACGAGCTTTCCGGCTTCGTCTGGTTCCAGGGGTTCAACGATCTCGTCGGAAACTATCCGCGCACGGACCCGGCCCAGGGCAAGAAGAGCACCAAGGACTATTCCGAATACAGCCGCCTGCTGTCATGCTTCATCCGCGACGTCCGCAAGGATCTGGACGCACCGAAGCTGCCTTTCGTGATCGGCGTTCTCGGCGTCGGCGGCGAGGACGCCGGGGAAAACAACGAGGCCTTCCGCGATGCCATGGCGGCCCCGGCCGGGATGGATGAGTTCAAGGGCAACGTCACCAACGTCTTCACCCACAATTACTGGCCGGCGGAACTCGACGCGGTCCGCGCCAAGGAGGGCGAGATCAAGAATGAGTTCTCGGACCGGCAGAAGAAGATCAAGGAACTGCAGAAGAGCGGCGGCGAATGGAAGAAGGAGCAGGAGGCCCTGAACCAGGAGATCCGCGCCAAGGTCGAGAAGACCCTGACGCCGGACGAACTGTTCCTTCTCGACAACGGGATCTCCAACCAGGGCTTCCACTACTGGGGCTCCGCCAAGTTCTTCGCGCAGATCGGCGAGGCCTTCGCCGAGGCGCTGGTGGACCTGAAGAAAGGCGGCTGAGGAGATTGCGGCAACACCTCGCTGCAAGTCCTGCCGGGCGGACGGGGAGAGCGCGAGATCCCTCATCCTGACGATTCCGTCGCTGAAAGATCATTGGCCATCGCACCTCAACGATGCTTTGGTCCGGAATGCTCCGGATCTTTGTCTTTCTAACAATCGCCGGCCTCGGCACGGCGGTGGCGGAGGTGAGGATCCACGATCCGGTGGTGAGCCTGCTCGCCAAACCCTACGGGATCGAGGAGCGCATCCAGCTCGAAAGCATCGACGCACTCTACAGCGCGCCGAACGGCGACAAGCGCCTGGTCTTCACCCTGCGCAACTCGGGGGTGAAGGAGGTGCGGCTCAGGCAGCCGGACTTCTCGCTCGACATCGTCATGCCCGACGGGCGCTGGGCCTCTCTCGGGTCGCTCGGCGGTTGCAGCATCTGCTTCCCCGTGACCGGCGACAGCGAAACCGCCAGCCGCACCTACGTCGCGGCGCTGGAAAGCGGACTCGGGAGCGATGACCTGGAGACCCATCTCAGGCGGACCGCCGCTTCGGGAAGGCAGGTCCGCCTGGTGGGAACCGCCGAAATGCTGGTCGTCTCCGATGACCGCGTCGAGTTCTCGAAGAAGAACCTGAAGCTCGAGGTGCACGGTCCGCTGAAACTCTCGCGCAACTTCAGGGCGCGCAGCCGCCCCGACTCCGCAGATCTTCCCGGAACCGGCCTCAATCGCGCCAAACCGTGACCCCCGCCGGCGGCAGTTCGCGCCCGCCCAGCAGCAGCTCCGCTTCCTTGCCGGCGGGAATCTCGAAAACCTGGTCGGTGTAGTTCACCGCCACCCACAGGCCCTGCCGGTAGTGGACGAACACATACGGCGGCAGGTCGAGGGGCAGCTCGCCAAGCACCTTGCCATAGACGCGGCGCAGGACGTCATACTCGAGCTCCCACTTGTCCGACCACGCACCGACATAGGTCACGCTGCCCTGGTCGACATCGCGGTGGAGGATGGCGGACGCTCCCTGATAGAACTGGTCCTCGTAGGTCCCCCACGACTCGGTGCCGTCGTCCGGCTTCACCACCGTGCCCCAGACATGCCAGGGATACGACTTGTCGCCGAAGCTCACCTCGCCGGGACGGTTCGCGGGCAGATGGTCGTAGTACTCGATCTCGCCACCGATCAGCTTCCAGATCGGCTGCTGGAGCTTCGCCTCCCACAGGTGGCCCCGCTCGTCCTTGACGCAGGACCGGGTGGTGATGATCAGGTGGCCTCCCTTCGCCACATAGCCTTCCAGCTTTCCGACCAGCTCACGGCTCATCATCTGATAGGCCGGCACCACCATGAAGGGAGTCTTCGCCGGATCGAAATCGTCACCCTCCCCGACGAACACCACGTTCACCCCCAGGCGCTTGAGCCCCTGGTAGTAGGTGTAGAGATGCTGCCAGGTGTCCCAGTCCTGATGATGGCGGCAGTACTCGACATCCATCATGTTCCGGCCGCTCCACAACAGCGCCGTGCGGCTGCCCTCGACGAAGGCATTCTCCGCGGAGGGATCGAGCTGGTCCTCGAGACGGTTGATTTCGCCGATCGCCTCGACGAAATCCGCACCGCCGCGGCTGAGGCTGACGCCATCGGTCTGCATGATGCCGTGGTGGAATTGCTCGATGCCGAAGAGGGGCTGGCGGAACCGGTAGGTGCAGACGAAGCGTTCACCCATGCCGAAGGCGTGCCACACCCACATCCGCACCGCCCCGGGCATCGGCATCGCGTTGAACCTGCCCCAGTTGATCTGGCCCGGCTGCAGCTCCATGATGCCGGTGTAGCCGTTCACCGACGCCGCCAGTTCCTCGCCCAGGCTGTATTCCATGCCGCAGCCCAGCCGGTGGGCCAGCGAGTCGCCCGACGAGTTCTTGCGGTTGTGCGTCAGATACATCGTGTGTGAGGCGAAATCGAGCGAGTCACGGGTGAGGAACGGGTCCACGTTTTCCAGCCCCTGGAAGTAGGCGTAGTTGGTGGTGATCCACTGACTGCCGTCGGAGTGCTCGCGGACGATCGCCGCCTGGTCGCCCAGGTCGCGCGCGATCTCGTGCGAGGTGTAGGTCTGGAAATCCAGATGGGCGTGCGGGTTCGACGTCGGCACCCGGACCTGGTCGAAGTTGTCGAGGGTGAAACTCCAGAACGCCGCGCCCCAGGCCTCGTTGAGCGCCTCGACCGTGCCATACTTCCGCTTCAGCCACTCGCGGAACGCCTGCTGGGCCGACGGGCTGTAGTCCTCGCCGGTCTGGATGTGCGGCTCGTTGCCGATCTGCCAACCCCACACGCGGTCGTCTTTGGCATAGCGTTCGGCCAGTTTTGTGACGATGCGCTCGACATGCTCCTGATAGACCGGATTCGCCAGCGACCCGGTCAGCCGCGATCCCCGGTGATGCAGGCGCACGCCATTGCGATCGACCGCCAGAATCTCCGGATGGGCCGTGGCCAGCCAGGCAGGCGGGCAGGGCGAGGGCGTGGACATCAGCACCTTCAAGCCGTTGTCGGCCGCGAGCTTCACCGCCTTGTCCATCCACGCGAACTCGAACCTGCCGTCTTCCGGCTCCAGCCGCGCCCACGCGAATTCCCCGTAGTGGATGAAATCGAACCCCAGCTCCGCCACTCGCCGGATGTCCCGCTCCCACTGCTCCTCCGGCCAGTGTTCGGGGTAGTAATAGACGCCGAAGTGAGTCCCCTTTTCGGGGAAAAACCGGGACTCGTCGCCCGAAGCCTGGCTACCGAGCAGGATCGCCGAGAGCGAAAGGACCGAAAGGAAGAGGCGGTTCATCATCACGCCCAACGAGTAGCGGATCCACCCGCCATGACAAGCGAAGCACCCACCAGCATAAGCCCTTCGATCGGGGAGCGCGGGATGGCATCCCGCATCGGTGGCTGCGGCGGCCCGCCGCAGGCCGTGCCAGGACCGGCCCGGTCCAAGTTCCCCTCCGCTCTCCTCGGAAGATGATCGATGATCCGGCTTGCTATCGATCAGAATATGCAGAATTGTGATTGATAGAAGCAAGGGCTATCGATCATGCAATGGAACTGGCAACACGCGGAATGGCCGGAATTTCGCTTTGATCCGGCGGCCACGGAGGCGCTGGAACGCGACTTCCTGATGAAGAGTGGTTCTCTTCTCGGTGCGTCCCGTCATCTTTCGGACGATGATCGCGATCAGATCCGCGTGCAGTTGCTCAGCGACGAGGCGCTGCTCACCTCCCGCATCGAAGGCGAGCTTCTGGACCGCGACAGCCTCCAGTCCTCGATCCAGCGTCAGTTGGGGCTCAAGGCGGACCAACGGCAGGTGGGTCCCGCAGAGCGCGGCATCGCCGAACTCCTGATCGATGCCTACCGCCGGTTCGACCAGCCGCTGGACGCCGCCCGGCTTTGCCGATGGCACGGGATGCTCATGCAGGGCCGTCGGGACATCGAAGTGGGGGCCTTCCGTCGCGGGGGCGACCCCATGCGGATCGTGTCGGGCCCGATTCACGACCCGCACGTCCACTACGAGGCCCCGCCCGCCGCCCGGGTTCCCGCCGAGATCGAGAGCTTCTTTGTCTGGTGGACGGGTCCCGGCGGGGCACTCCCGTGCCTGGCCCGGGCTTCGCTGGCCCACCTGCATTTCGAGTCCATCCACCCCTTCGAGGACGGCAATGGCCGAATCGGTCGCGCCCTGTCCGAACTCGCGGTTTCGCAATCCCTCGGCCAGCCGGTCATCCTCGCGCTTTCCCGCGTCATCGATGCTGACCGCGGCCGCTACTACGACGAACTCGCCCGCGCGAGCCGCAGCCTGGAGGCCGGACCCTGGATCGCCTACTTCTCGGATGCCATCTGCCGCGCCCAGGAGCTGAGTCTCCGAAGCGTCGAGTTCCTCGTCTCCAAGTTCCGCTTCTTCGAGCGCTTCCGCGACGCCCTGAACCCTCGGCAGGAAAAGGTGCTCCTGAGGATGTTCCGCGAAGGCCCGGGAGGCTTCAAAGGCGGTCTGAGTTCCGCCAACTACCGCGCGATCGCCAAGACCAGCACCGCCACCGCCACCCGCGACCTCGCGGCATTGGTCCGACTCGGCGCGCTCGTCCGCACCGGAGACTTCAAGCACTCGCGATATCATCTGAATCTCGGGAAGTGAGGAAGGGATCCTTGAAAACGAACCTTTCAGAGAGTCCGTTGCGATTATCCCACTCGGCGGGCTTCATTTTTCTTGCGCATAAAAACACCGGGGTCAGAATCATGCTGTGCAATCGAACAGCCGTCGCCGTGGTCGCCCCCACAAAGCGCCTCACGAACTTCGTGAGGCGACCAACATTTCCCTGTCGCCGGACGTCAAGCGGCTCGCGAAGAAGGCGGCGAAAAAGCGTGGCGTGAGTTTTTCTGAGTTGATCGAGTCGTCTCTCGTTCGCGAGGTGGCGTCGGCGTACCGCACGCGTCCCTCATTTTACGAGTTTTTCGCTGGCGGAGGCATGGCGCGTTGTGGATTCGGCGATGAATGGGCTTGTCGCTTTGCCAATGACTTTTGCCAGAAAAAGGCGGAATCCTATGTCGCGAACCACGGAGCGGATCATTTCCATCCAGGCTGCATCAGCGATGTCAGGAGCTCCGACTTGCCCGGACGTTCGGATGTGGCTTGGGCTTCGTTTCCCTGCCAGGACCTTTCCCTGGCTGGAAATCGAGGAGGCCTCGCCGCGAAACGCAGCGGGACGTTCTGGCCATTCTGGGAGCTGATGAAGTCGCTAGCCCAAGAGCGGCGTCCTCCGCGGCTGATCGCGATGGAGAACGTGACCGGTTTGCTCAGCAGCGGATCGGGTCAAGACTTCGCCACCCTCGTCCACGCGTTGGCCCTCGAGGGATACACGACCGGAGCCCTGGTGATCGATGCCAGCCTGTTCGTGCCGCAGTCCCGAAAACGCGTGTTCGTGGTTGCGTACGCACCCGGCGAAAGAGTTCCAGACGAATTGATGTCCGAGGTTCCGGATGATTTTTGGCATCCGGGATCGATGCGTCGGTCCGTCGCCGTTTTTTCGCCTTTGGCGAGGCGACATTGGTTCTGGTTGGCACCTCCACATCCGCCGACCTGTCGGCTGGGCTTGAGGGAAATTTTGGAAAGTCCGCCGGTTGGAGTTGAGTGGCATAGTGCCGAACAAACAGATGCTTTGCTTCAAATGATGTCACCCGTGAACCGGAAGAAAATTGAAACGGTCCGCGCAGCGGGAAATTTCATGGTGGGCTGCCTCTACAAAAGAACTCGACCCGGGCCGGATGGCCGAAAAGTTCAGCGGGCCGAGGTTCGGTTTGATCTGGCGGGTTGTTTGAGAACCCCAGGGGGCGGGTCAAGCCGGCAGACCCTGGTGGTTGCTCAGGATGGCGAACTTCGCACCAGGCTCATATCGCCTCGGGAAGGTGCTCGTCTCATGGGTTTGCCGGATTCATACGTCCTCCCCGATAATTACAACGACGCCTATCATCTCGTCGGTGATGGAGTCGTGGTTCCGGCGGTTGAATTCCTCAGAAAATGCGTTCTTGAACCGATTCTGACGTCCGATAGGCCTGTCGCTATCGACGCCGCATGAAACCCAACAACCACACCCGGAAGGTTACGTTCGAGACCGAACAACTTCGCCAGGGGCTTGCCTGTTTTCTCGACCATCCTTGGGCGGGAACCGGAGGCTTGCCGAACCAGAAAGTTGGTGACTTCAAATTCGGTGTGTACGCGTTCTTCGACTACGATCTCGAGCCTATCTATGTTGGACAGACCCGCGAGAGTCTTCGGTCGAGAATCGGGCGTCATCTCACGAACCAACGTACGGATCCAGTGGCGATGAACGTGTTGGATCCGTTCGAAGTATTTGAGATTGAAGTCTGGCCGCTTCCCGGGTTTGAAGGACGCAAGACCGACGATCAGGAGGCGCGAATCCATTTGGATGCGCTGGAACACTTGGTTCATGAACGAGAAACCGAAAAATCACGCTTCGGTGCGGTTTTGAACGAGAAACCTCCTCCTACACCGAAGATCAAAGTCGAACTTCCCGAGTCCTTTCGAAGGAGCATCGTTTCCGAGAAGGTGTTCGAGCTTCGTGCCCATCCGGATTATCGAATCGCCCGTCGGAGTCAGGTTTTGGCGCGTTTGGCGCAGGTGGTGGCGGAACGGAAGGTGAAAGAAGGATTGCGGCACACACTCTGGGTGCAGGCCAAACGACTGGAATGGCTGGCGGCCAAGCGTCTGAGGGAAGATCGCGGTGAAGGGTGATTGCCCCCTTTGCTTGCCGTTTTGGAACGCCAATAATGGTACCATAAAAAAAACGGAGGTTGATCGGTGGGTTTCCCCCGCGGAGGCAGCATGACGGTTTCGTTAGGCGAGTGGAAGGAGGAAAGCCGGCGTCCGGCTCGGTGCCGGTGAGCTCGAGCGGGGGCTCCGGATCGCCCAAGCGCGGGTTCGTTTGCTTGCAGGAAACCCAGGGCCTTGCCTGGGATGTTCCGGCCCTACAGGCCGGGGGACGGCGAGGGCGGCGGCATTGGAACGAAATCGATACGGAGATCGGCGGTCCTGGGCAGTTCTCAAAGCGACCCGGCGATCGCCTCTCCCGCGATCCGGGCGGTGGTCCAGGCGGCCTGGAAGTTGAAGCCGCCGGTGATGCCGTCGATGTCGAGGATCTCGCCGGCGAAATACAGACCCTCCACCTTGCGGCTTTCCATTGTCCGAAAATCGACATCGCCCGGATGCACGCCGCCGCAGGTCACGAACTCGTCCTTGTTCATGCTCTTGCCGCCGACCCCGAACCGGCAGGCGCCGACCTGCGCGGCGAGGCTGCGGGCGACGGGCTTGGTCAAATGCGGCCACTGCAGCGAATCCGTGGCGCCGGCCGCCGCCACAAGCCGCTTCCAAAGGCGGAGCGGGATGCCGAAGCGGGCGTCGTTGATGATCTTCTTTCGGGGAGCGTCGGTCCGCCGTCGGTCGAACTCGGCCAGGATCGCCTCCCCGTCGAGGTCGCCGGTCCAGTTGACCTCGACCTCGAAACGGTAGTCGCGCTGCTGAAGCTCCCGCGCGCCCCAGGCCGAGATGCGAAGGATGCCCGGTCCGCTGAGCCCCCAGTGGGTGACAAGCACCGGGCCGGTCGCGGCCAGCCTGGTGCCGGGAACGCGCACCCGGGCCCGCGGCACGGAAAGCCCCTGCAGGCCGTCGAGCCGGGGATCGTCGATGCGGAAGGTGAACAGCGAGGGTGCCGCCGGCTCGACCCGGTGACCGAGAGCCGCGGCGAGATCGGCGCCGATCCGGTTGCGCGTGCCGCCGAGGGTGAGCAGCACCCGTCGGCACGCGATCATCGGGCCGGTCGCGGTCTGCACCTGATAGATTCCGCTTTGGGCCCGCGACACCGCCGTCACGGCGGTCGAGCAGCGGATTTCCACCCCGGCCCGGCGGGCATGATCGACGAGGCAGTCGATGATGCTCTGCGAGCGGTCCGAGCGGGGAAAGACCCGGCCGTCGTCCTCGATCTTGAGCGGCACCCCGCGGGACTCGAACCAGTCCATGGTATCGGCCGGACCCCAGCGGTGGAACGGACCGATCAACTGCCGCGAACCGCGCGGGTAGTGGGTGACGAGCGTCTTCGGCTCGAAGCAGCCGTGGGTCACGTTGCAGCGTCCGCCACCGGAGATCTTCACCTTGCCGAGCACCTCACGGCTCTTCTCGAGAATCACCACCCGGGAGCCCGGTCGCGCCTCGGCAAGGGTGATCGCGCCGAAGAAGCCGGCCGCTCCACCGCCGGCGACCACCAGGTCATGGATGCCGCTCCCGTCCACGTCAGCCTCCCGGGTTGCGCCTCATGCTTCCGGCCGCTCGGTTTCCGAAAGGGTGATCCGCTTGGCATCGATCAGCAGGGCCACGGCCAGCCTCGGATCGTCGGGGACGGCCACCGAGCCGTCCTCGACCGGATACTTCCCGGCCAGCATATTCCGCTGCGGCAGCGGGAGATCGTCGAGATCGACCACGTGCATCGCCCAGTCGCTGAAGGACCTCCGGCGGATCGGCTCGTAGCTCAGCAGCCTCAGCGAGCCGTGCCGGCGGTCCCGGGCGATCTTCAGGTAGAGTTCGTTCACCTCGTCCGCCGGTCCTTCCAGCACCTGCAGGAAGCTCTCTCCGGTGAGCAGCAGCAGACCGGTGATGTCGCGCTTCGCGTTGTTCGCCGCGCTGGTCTCCGCGATCTCGAGCAGGATCTCGTTCGACAGCAGGTCCCACGAAGTCCGGCTCTTGTAGATCAGGCGGCACAGGCGTCCGCGAGACTCCGCGGAGGATTCGGATGGGGACTCGTCCTTCAACGCCTCCATCGAACCGGAAGGCGTCCCGGCGAGTCAACGCTATCCTCGGGCACCGGCCGTCACTTGTAGTCCAGCGCCTTGTCGATGATCTCCTCGAGCGGTCCCTCGAAGGGCGTGTCCTTCGCGACGGCGGCGAGCTGGCGGGCACCGGCGGAGACGTGCGGGCGGTACCATTCCTCGCCCTGCTGGCGGATGATCTTGCCGAAGAAGCCCATCGCCTGCATCAGGCGCTGCATCGCGCAGTCGCGGAAGACGGTCTCGGCCGGTCGGTCCTCGGAAATGTCCTCCCACAGGTCCATCAGGCGCGCGCGCTCGTCGGCGGAGTGGTCGAGGTAGGGATCGTGGATCAGCGAGGCGAGGTCGTACTCCTGCCGCCCGCGGCGCATGCCCTGGAAGTCGATCCAGTAGACCTCGTCCTCGACGAGCATCAGGTTCTGCGACTGGAAATCGCGGTGGACGAGATGTTTCGACATCCCGCCGAGCCGCTTGGCCATCTCGCCGAACTCCGACGTTTCCCGTAGTTCGTCGGCATCCATCCGGAGCAGGCCCTCGACCAGGTGCTCGAAGAAGTATTCCTGCTCCCAGCGGTACATCGCGGCGTCGAAGTTCGGGTTGAACTCCGCGGTGCGCCCGGCCTTCGCGTAGAAGAGCTTGTCGAGCTGCGCGAAGGCCGAGCGATAGTACGGCTCGCGGGTTTCGAAGGGCTCGTCCTTGAGCGACAGCAGGTCGGCGTCGCCGAGGTCCTCGACGAGCACCACACGCCACTTGATGTCCTCGTGCAGGACGCCGGCGATGTTGATGCCGGCCTTTTCCAGGAAGTGGCAGACGGGCGGGAAGAAGTCGTTGTCCGGCCGCTCGTCGGTCCAGTGGATGCCGATGAAGGGCTCGTATTCCTCGGTCTTCACCCGGACGATCGTCCGGCCCGAGGCGCCGCGCTTGATCGGCTCGAGCGTGACCGGCGTGGTCGGCGGATAGTCAAGATACTGCCGGACGGTGGTGAGGATCTGGTCGGCGGCCATCGCGGCGGGAAAGAAACCGGCCGCGATGGCGCGGGGCAAGTATTTTGGGCGAATCCTACCGGCTCATCGGCAGGTAGCGGTAGGGGACCTCAAGCATGAGGGCGGCCAGGGTGGTGCGGTAGTGGCGGCCCTCCGGCGTGTCATTGGCGAAGAGGGCGCCGACGGCCTGCACCTTCGATCCTCCCCCGGGGACCGGCCAGGATCCATCGGCAGCCTGACTCGGCAGGAGCGTGTCGAAGACCTGCGGACGATACTTTTCCCAAGACCTTCCCCCCCGGCGGAACATCGCCTGCGAGAGATAGTAGTGCGCGTAGAGGTCGCACTGCGGGCCGTCCCACTCGAAGCGCATTCGTTTCGCGGCGTAGTCCTCGCCCTTGCGCACCGGCGAGGCGGACCCCTTGTCCCAGATCTGGAATGACAGCATGCCCACACCGGTGAGGCTCGCCCCGGCGGCACCGCCGGCCGGTGCGGTCCCCTGGTAGCCGAAGCCGCCGTCGCCCGCCTGCCGCGCCTCGACGTATTCAAGGCCGTCGCGCACGCAGGAGCGCAGGTTGCGAAGATCGATGCCGGTGAGCTTGCAGGCCTTGAGCGCCTGGAGCTGCCAGCCGGTGATCGACAGGTCGCCGCCGCGGCCGCCGGTGGTGTCGTAGGCATAGTCCCAGCCGCCCGACGGGTGCTGGCCGTCGATGATGATCTGCCCGGCCCTGCCGACGACCCGCCGCAGCTCGGGCATGCGGATGCCGAGCGCGCGGTGGAAACTTTCGGCCTCGGCCAGCGCGTAGGTGGCGATCGCCTGCTCGTACGGCCAGTGGCGGTCGCTGGCGTTCTCGACGAGACGGCCGTCGTTGCGCATGCCGATATCGGTGAGGAAAGTGATCGCCCGCACGCAGGACTCGCCGAATTCCTCGCTGACCGATGTCTCGCAGCGGCCGAGGTAGGCGAGCAGCGCGAGACCGGTCATGGCCGAGCGGTGCTTGTTGCCCCAGCCACCGTCGGCCGCCTGGGTCGATTTCAGGAAACGCAGCGCGCGCAACAC
Source organism: uncultured Verrucomicrobiae bacterium (assembly GCA_937957985.1). Lineage (GTDB taxonomy): Bacteria > Verrucomicrobiota > Verrucomicrobiia > Verrucomicrobiales > Akkermansiaceae > Haloferula. Next base: position 48,849 of record CALGOH010000013.1, on the reverse strand, counting down.
GTGGTCGTCGGACTCGGTGGGCGCCCCCGCCTCGCGCAGCCGGTCGAGGCGGTCCTGCCGGGCACAGCGTTTCGAGAGATCGTGGTGGATCGGCCCGAAATCATCGCCCATCCCCGAATCGCCGAGGGCTTCGCCGAGGCCCGTCCCATCGAGGCCGGTGCCGAAGCCGGGCCCAGCCACGTCGGCGAACTCGACCTCGGGCAGCGCCACCGGAGCGGCCAGGTCCGCGAGGATGCTGGGGATCGGCCTTGCTCCGAGCGAGGCGGGGTTGCTGGCCGAAACCGGAATGTCGGGCGCATCGGGGGGATCGGGTCTGTCGACACCCACTTCGACATACTCGATCGGCCCCGTCGTCTCCACCGGCTTCGGCAGGAAGATCAAGGTCAGCACGAGGGACAGGAGGACGGTTCCGGCGATGCCGGCGATCATGCTCGCGGCGCGGGCGTTGCGGCGCTGGCGGTTCAGGGCGGCGCGGGCGGCCGGGGACGACTGGGCGTGGAGGCTCATGGCAAATCACGGGGTTGGAGTTGCGGCCGCGGGCGTCGTGCCCGGACCATGGCGATTTGCGGAAACTCCGGCGCCGGGGGTTTCCGCGGCCCCGACGCCTTCAAGGGACAAACGATCCGATGCAAAACATCTTGGACCTTTTCACCCGTCCTTGCCGGACACCGCCGCAAGCCGCAGGCTGGGTCCGATGAAAGCGGCGTCCGTTTTTCTCATGGCGGCCTTGCTCGCCGCCTGCACGCCACCGCCACAGCCAGAACCCCCCACGCCGCAACCGCGGCCGGCGCAACCGGAAGCCAAACCGGCCGAAAAGCCGTCACCCAAGCCGCCTCCGCCGCCCGAGCGCGGCAAGGTCACGATGATCACCATCGATCAGATCTTCCCACTGCGGCTGGAGGACGAGGTGCTGATGGTCGACGTGCGGCGCAGCCTGTTCTATCAGCTCGGACACATCGACGGGGCGATCAACCTGCCGCTGGTCGATTTCGAGAGCGCCTACCCGAAGATCAAGCCGCAGCTCGACGCCGCGGCCCGGTCCGGCAAGGTGATCGTGACGTATTGCCAGGGCGAGACCTGCCCCGACTCCACCACCACGGCGAAGGCGCTCGCCGCGCGCGGCTACGATGTCTCGATCTACCGCGGCGGCCTCGACGAATGGAAGTCGGTCGGTGTGGAGTGACGTGATCGTGGCATGATCGTCCCGATCATGGATCGAAAACGGTCGCAAAGCCGACGGCCGCACTTCGATGGAGAGGGGCCGGAAACCGGCGAGCATCATCACCCTTCCATGACCGGGATCCCGCGGACGCGGGACCACCGGCAGGCGGATCATGCCGCAAACACGATTCACACGTAAGGCAGCGCCTCGGCGGTGGCGTCGATCTTGTCGCTGTGGTCGAGCAGTTCCTGGATCGGATCCCAGCGGCCGGCGACCAGCGCCGAGCGGGCCGACTCGGGGATCTCGCAGGGGAAGGCGTGACCCGCGGAGGACCGCACCTCCTTCTTCTCGAGATCGATGGTGACCTCCACGGCCGGATCGCCCTGCACCGCCGCCTTCAACTCGGCGATGGCCGTGCCCGGGACGGTCACGCAGGGCATGCCCAGCGTGGTCGAGTTGCCGAAGAAGATCTCGGCGAAGGACTCGGCGACGACCGCCTTGAAGCCATACTTGCTCAGCGACTGCGGCGCGTGCTCGCGCGAGGAACCACAGCCGAAGTTGACGCCGGCGAGCAGGATCGTCGCGCCGTCGAAACGCGGGTCGTTCAACGGATGGTCGGTCTTTTCGCCGGTGTCGGGATCGAAGCGGACGTCGTAGAACGCGTACTCGCCGAGACCGTCGAAGGTGACGCATTTCATGAAGCGCGCCGGGATGATGCGGTCGGTGTCGATGTCGGCGCCGGGCACATGCACGGCGCGGCCGGTGACGGAGGTGATCTTGTCGAGTGCCATGGGATCAGGGAGTGACGAGGGTGACGGTGTAGCCCTTCTTGCGGAGTTGCTCGCCGATGTTGTCGTCGCCGACGTAGTGCGCGGCGCCGACGGCGAAGAAGTGGGATTTCGCGGGCTCGGACTCGAGGCGTGACGCCATGGTCCTGGCCATGGCGGTGTCGCGGTCGTCGAGCAGTCGCTTGAGCAGCTTCTCGCCGAGTTCCTTGTGCTCGCCCTCGGCCATCTCCTTGAACTGCCGCTCGACCTCGGCCTCGACCTTCTCCGGGTCGCCCGAGACGTAGGCCTCGACCAGCTTGTCGATCGGGTCGTCGCCCCCGGCCCGGGCCTCGCGCTGCAGGCGCAGGCTTTCGGAGAGCAAAATGATCTGCTCCTCCTCGGTCAGCGCGTCGAAGATCCCGAACTGGTCGGCCGCCTTTTCCAGCGCCCCGGTCGTCTTGCCGGCGTCCCTGGCCTTCTGCCACACGACGCCATCGAGCGGGGTCGCACCCGAAAGCTGTGCCTCCAGCATCGGCACCGTCACCGCCGCGGCCCAGGTCTTGAAGGACTCGAAGACCCCGGGCGTCAGCGCCGCATTGACCGCCGCGAGCTCGGCGCTGAACTGCTTGTGCAACTCGTCGCCGATCGACTCGGAGAGCTTCTTGCCATCGGCCCGGAGGAAATGCCGGGCCAGGCCGAGCTGGGTGGCCGGATCCATCGAGACCTCGGTGTAGACCGCGTCGCTCGAGTCGAGCGCCCTGGCGGCGGTCGGGTGCAGTTTCCCGACCGGGCCGTCGCCGAGGTGGATGGTGCCGAAGAGCCACGAGGGCTTCTCGAGGTCCTTGCCCTCGACCTTCCACAGCAGCGGCCGGACCGGATGCTCCGGCGCGGCGATCGCGGGGAAAATCGCCACCAGCAGGACGGTGAGCGGAGCGAGAAATCGGCGGATCATGGTCAGGCGGCGGCGTGGGCGATGTCGAAGACCTCGCGGGCGTCGGCCACGGCGCCCTCGACGGCGGCCGCGGCGACCATCACCGGCGACATCAGGATGGTGCGGCCGGTCGGCGAGCCCTGGCGGCCCTTGAAGTTGCGGTTCGACGACGAGGCGCAGATCTGGTCGCCGACGAGCTTGTCGGGGTTCATCGCCAGGCACATCGAGCATCCGGCGCCGCGCCATTCGAAGCCGGCTTCCTCGAAGATCTTGTCGATCCCTTCCTGCTCGCACTGGATCGCGACGATCTGCGAGCCGGGCACGGCGATCGCCTGCACCCCCGCGGCGACCTTGCGGCCCTTGAGGTAGCGGGCGGCCTCGCGGAAATCCGAGAGGCGGCCGTTGGTGCACGAGCCGAGGAAGGCGACGTCGATCTTCACGCCCTTGATCGGGGTGCCGGCGGGGAGCGTCATGTAGGCGAGAGCCTCCTCGATGGTCGCCTTCTCGTCCTCGGAGGTCGCGGTGGCGGGGTCGGGGATGCTTTCGGAAACGGCGATCCCGTGGTCCGGCGAGATGCCCCAGGTCACGGTCGGCTCGATGTCGGCGGCGTCGATCTTCACCACGTCGTCGTAGGCGGCGTCGGCGTCGGAGGCGTAGGAAAGCCAGCGCTCGACCGTGGCGTCCCAGTCGTCCATGTCGACGTACGGGCGGCCCTTCAAATACTCGACCGTCTTGTGATCGGGATTGACGTAGCCGCAGCGGGCGCCGCCCTCGATGGCCATGTTGCAGACGGTCATCCGCTCCTCCATGCTCATCGCGTCGAAGACCTCGCCGGCGTACTCGTAGGCGTAGCCGATGCCGCCCTTGGCGCCGAGCTTGCGGATGATGTGGAGGGTCACGTCCTTGGCATAGACGCCGGGGCGGAGCGTGCCGTTGACCTCGATGCGGCGGACTTTGAGCGGCATCATCGCCATCGTCTGGGTGGCGAGCACGTCGCGCACCTGGGTGGTGCCGATGCCGAAGGCGATCGCGCCGAAAGCCCCGTGCGTCGCGGTGTGCGAGTCGCCGCAGGCGATGGTCGTGCCCGGCTGGGTGATCCCCTGCTCGGGGCCGACGACGTGGACGATGCCCTGCTTGCCCGAGGCGAGGTCGAAGTAGGTGATGCCGAAGTCGTCGGCGTTCTGCCGCAGCGCCTGCATCATTTCGGCGGCCAGCGGGTCGGCCGGCGCGTCCTGGTTGATGGTCGGGACGATGTGGTCGATCGTGGCGAAGGTGCGGTCGGGGAACTTCACGCCCAGCCCGAGGTCGCGGAGCATCCCGAAGGCCTGCGGCGAGGTCACCTCATGGATCAGGTGGGTGCCGATGAAAAGTTGCGTGCGGCCATCGGCCAGGGTGCCGACGGCGTGTTCGTCCCAGACTTTTTGGTAGAGGCTCTTGCCCATGTTCTCGGTGGGTGGATGGAGGCGGCTGTCGGCTGGAGCCGGATCGCGGCCTGCCCGCCATAGCCCGGCAGGGCGACGGCGGGGGGCGGAAAGCTGAGTCAGCCGCCGGGGAATGTCAAAGCGGGATCCCGCCGGACCGGACCGCACAAAAACACCGGCACTCCCGCGAGCGGGAGGCCGGTGTTGGAAAATCGGTTTCGAAAGGCCCGGAGAGCCTTACTTGGTGTACTCCACCTCGGGCGCCGCCGGCATCGGCTGGAACTGCGGAAGCGGGCGAAGACCGGGCGCCACGGGTTCGCTGGTGCAGCTGCACGAGGCGCTGAGCAGAACGAATGCGGAGGCGCAGATTGCGGCGAGAATGCGGATCATCATTGGCTTTTGGTGGCTTTGTCGGCACCTGCTGTCGGCAAAACGGGGCGGACTGTCAAGCAGTCCGCCCCGCTTTCGAGTCATGGGCGGACCACCGGAATCCGGCGGCCCGACCATCAAGGCGTTACTTGGTGGCCGGGGCCATGTAGGTCGGCTCGGCAGGAGCCGGAGCGCTCTCGCAGCACGAGGTGGCGAGGAAAGTACCGGCGGCGGCGGCGGCAAGCAGGACGATTTTCACGATTTTCATGATATTGGGATGTTGGTTGTTCAGGACTCCGTTTCCACAACGAAGACGTTAGGCCGAGACTAGGATACCTCCTCCACGGCGCAAGAATTTAAAAGCCGGGGCCGGGCCCCCTCACGATTCGATTGCCAGACGGGTCTCCGGCCCTAGAATCCCCGCCCCTTTCCCATGAGCGAAGCCAAGCACGTAGCCATCGTCGGCGCCACCGGTGCGGTGGGCCAGGAAATGCTCCTCTGTCTCGAGCAGCGCAACTTCCCCGTGAAGTCGCTCACGCTGCTCGCCTCGGCCCGTTCCGTCGGCAAGCGCTTCGCCTTCCGCGGCGGGGAGATCGAGGTGAAGGAGCTGACCCACGACTCCTTCGCCGGGATCGACATCGCCCTCTTCTCCGCCGGCGGCGGGATCTCGAAGGAGTTCGCGCCCTCCGCCGCGGCCGCCGGCTGCGTGGTCATCGACAACTCGTCGGCCTTCCGCATGGACGACGACGTGCCGCTGGTCGTGCCGGAGATCAACCCCGACGCCGCCCGCGAGGCGCCGCGCGGCATCATCGCCAACCCGAACTGCTCGACCATCATCGCGCTCATGGGCCTGGCGCCGCTGCACCGCGCCTTCGGCCTCAAGGCGGTCGTCGCCTCGACCTACCAGGCCGTCTCCGGATCGGGTGCGCAGGGCATCGTCGAGCTGGAAGAGCAGGTCCGCGCGATCGCCACCGGCGGCACCTTCGAGCCGAAGGTCTATCCGCGCCAGATCGCCTTCAACGTGATCCCGCAGGTCGATGTCTTCCTCGACAACGGATACACCAAGGAAGAGCTGAAGATGCTCCACGAGGGCCGCAAGATCATGGGCCTGCCCGACCTCAAGGTCTCCTGCACCTGCGTGCGGGTGCCGGTCTATCGCTCGCACTCGATCTCGATCACCGCGCAGTTCGAGCGGCCGGTCGATGTCGACGTCGCCCGTGCCGCCTACGGCAAAAGCCCCGGCGTCGCGCTCAAGGACGACCCGGCGAACCGGGAGTTCCCGGTGCCGCTCGACACCACCGGCAAGGACGACTGCCTGGTCGGCCGCATCCGCAGGAACCTCGTCCTCGACAACGCCCTGGACCTCTGGGTCGTCGGCGACCAGGTCCGCAAGGGCGCCGCGCTCAACGCGGTGCAGATCGCGGAGATTCTCTGAGATGGTGAATGGTGGATGGCTTCGCGCGCTCCAAGCGCTCTTCGCCGGCTGGGTGATGCTTTCCGCCACGATGGCGGCGGAGTTGGAGGAGAAGGTCATCGATGGCGTCGCCTACCGGATCCTCCGCGCCGCGCCGTCGGAGGTCCGCATCCTGTGGAAGGGCGATGACGACCAGCCGCTGCGGACCTTTCCGGCCGCGGCGGCCTATCTTGAAGAGCGCGACCTCAAGCCCGCCTTCCTGATGAACGGCGGCATCTTCGAGCCCGGCGGGGTGCCGAGCGGCCTGCTCGTGCAGGACGGGAAAACCGCCCACCCGGTGAACCGGCGCGACGGACGCGGCAACTTCTTCCTCAAGCCCAACGGGATCCTCCTCATCGGAAAGACCCAGGCACGGGTGATCCGCACCGACGAATACCCGGTCGCCGACTTCGAGGTCCGCGACGCCGTGCAATCCGGACCGCTGCTGCTGCGAAACGGCAAGCCACACCCCGCCTTCAACGCCGACTCGAACAACCGTCTCCACCGCAACGGCGTGGGCGTCGATGCCGAGGGCCGGCTGGTCTTCGTCATCACCGAGTTCCGTTCGCCGAAGATGCCCAACCTTCACGGCTTCGCGATGCTCTTCAAATCGCTCGACTGCGACGACGCCCTCTTCCTCGACGGCGACATCAGCCAGCTCCGCCCGGCCGAGCAGCTCGACCGCCCAAGCAACCGCTTCGGCACCATCATCGCGGTCGTTCCGGCAGAAGAGTGAGCCGTCTCCAGACTTGCTCGATGATAGCATATACGCTATCATCGTCCCGATGCTTCCCCGAGTCGTCGTGGACACCAACGTCTTCATCGCTGCGATTTTGAGTCCTCCCGGGTCCAATCGGGAGGTCATCCGGGCGTGTCTCCAGGGTCGGGCGCATCCGATCATGGGACCGGCCCTGTTCCATGAGTATGAGGATCTCCTGTCCCGCGGCGACCTCATGGCAAACAGCCCGATTGATTCCAGTGACCGCCAAACGCTCTTCGCCGCCTTCCTCTCGGTCACCGAATGGATCAAAGTCTATTTCCTGTGGCGTCCGAATCTCCCGGATGAGGCCGACAACCACCTGATCGAACTCGCCCTGGCCGGGAGCGCGGACACCATCATCACCAGCAACACGAAAGATCTAAGCCATGGCGAACTCCGATTCCCCGACCTGAAGATCCAAACCCCCGCCCAATTTCTCAAGAACCTGCCATGAGCACGCTCACCATTCGCATTCCCGACGACAAACACACGCGCCTCCGCCAGCTCGCCAAGCATCGCGGAATCAGCGTCAACAAGCTCATCGAGGAACTCGCCACCATCAGCATCGCCGAATTCGATGCCGAGACCCGATTCCGCGCCCTCGCCGCCAAGGGCTCCGCCAAGGCGGGGCTCGAGGTGCTCGATCAGCTCGACGAGCACTACCCATCGCCATCCTGAGGTCTCTCTGAGCTGCCCTTTCAACGACGCTTGCCCTCCGGTAGCGTTTCGCTACTTTAGGCTCGTGAGCCAGCCGGTGAAACTATCCGACCCGCTGGTCCTCAATGCCCGCCTGACCGCACAGGTTTCAGAGCGGTCCATCGCGGGCCAGATCGAGTACTGGGCGAAACTCGGGCGGGCGATCGAACCCCTCCTCCAGGGACTTCAGGCGACCGCCCTGTCCCGCTCCGGGTCGGCAAGACCGGTTTCGGAATGCCTGGGATCGGTCGATTCGGACGAGGGCCGCCGCCGCGTGGCCGAGCATCTCGAATCCCTGCCGTATCCGCACTACGCGCCGGCCGACAAGCCGGGCCTGCTGGTGCGCACCGAGGCGGACGGCACAAGAACCCTCGGCCGCTTCGTCAACCGGCGGTTCAAGGCGGTCAAGAGCGGCGCCCCATGATCTCCCCGCTCGACCGGCGCCCGCTGATCGTGGCCGTGGCCGGTCCGAACGGCGCCGGCAAAAGCACGTTTTACCACGCGCACCTCAAACCGGCGGGATTGCGTTTCGTCAATGCCGACGTCCTGGCTCTCGAACTCGACATGGACGCCTACACCGCGGCGCGGGTGGCGGGGGCGCTCCGGGCCGCCCTGGTCGAGCAGGGGGAGAGCTTCGTGTTCGAAACCGTCTTCTCCGACCCCGTGGGCGACAAACTCGGGTTTCTCAAGGACGCGGCGACCGGCGGCTACACGGTGATCCTGTGCTTCATCGGAATCTCCGGGCCGAAGGTATCCGAGGAGCGGGTCGCGATGCGCGTCTCCCAGGGCGGGCACGACGTGCCGGCGGAGAAACTCATCGACCGTTATCCGCGAACCCTGGCCAACCTCAAGGATGCGATCTGCGAACTTCCGCACGTCTGGATCTTCGACAACGACGACCTGCGCCAACCCTTCCGCAAGGTCGTGGTCTGCGAACACGGCCGCCCCACCGTCACAGCCACGCCCGTGCCTCGCTGGCTGCGGACGGTTCTGAAGAAGGCGTCGGGCTCCTGAGAACCCAATTTGAAAGGCGGTCACGCACTGTTCGCCTGGCATTCTGTCCTTTCCGTCTGGAAGAGGAACCGGAGGTGAGGCGATGGATGCGGGGTGTGGCGCGAGGCGATGCCTCGCTAGATGGCGGATGCGGCGATGCCGCGTCCCGATCCGGTCGAGCCGCCGGCGAAGCATCGCTTCGCCCACCTCTCGCGAGGCATCGCCTCGCGCCACATCACTCACCCAGCTCCAGCCCGTTGCTGAAGCGCTCGAACTTCCGCCGGGTCGCGCCGTCGAAGCGGTTGGACCCGGTGGCCGCCTCCTTCCAGCGGGTCGCCGCCCGGCGGCATTGCTCGAGCAGGCGCCCGGCACCGGGCTGGTCCTTCCACAGGATCGGCGGATAGCGTTCCATGAAATCCACCAGCCTTGCGTCGGAAATCTCCTCCGCGTCGGCCTTGGCAAAGGCGGCCTTGGTGACCTGCGCGAGCTTGGCGGGATCGACGTAAGGAACCGCCGCGTCCGGTGCGTCATCGACCACCTCGCGCTCCGGCAGCTTGTCGAGGTTCTTCCAGCCGTCGCTGATCGCGACCTTCTCGGTGGCGGATTTCCCCGGGAGTCCGGTGGCCAACTGGAAACACTGCCGCATCAGGTCCCAGACGCCGGGTGAAACGCGATGACCCACATCGGGCCAGATGCCGCCGATGTAACAGATCCCCTTGCCATCGCTCTCGCCACGGAACCGCGTGTACCAGTCCCGCCGGGTGCACTTCGCCCCTTGGAGCGACATCGCGGTGCCCTTCTCGCCGCACGAGATGGCGAAGGGGATCTTCTTCGCCTTGGTGCTGATCTCACCGAATCCATCCGTCGCCCACGACCCGCCGGAGTGCGCGGAGACCCCGCAGACGTACTTCGGGTGATTCATCGCGAAGCGGTGGGCGAACTGGCTGCCACCGGAAAAGCCATGGATGAACATCTGCTCCCGCAGTCGGTATTTCTCCCCGAGCTGCTCGAACAACTTGATCAGCTTCTCGGCGTGCGGCCCGTCGCCGTTCTGGTAGGGCCGCTCGCCCTTGGTCTGGAAGGACGGCCCGATGACGATCACGTCGCCGCGCTCCGCCCAGCCCTTGAGTCCGGCGGCGCCGTTGCCCTTGCCGCCGGCGCCGTGGACGCCCACCAGGAGCTGGTAGGTCCGGCCGGGATCGATCTCGGCCGGCGTGTAGACGTGGCATTCCATCCCCTCGTCATCGACGATCACCTCCTCGCCGCCCGGGCAGACGGCGGCGGCGAGCAGGAGGATGATGGAAACCAGGCCGGACTTCATGGGACGGCATTCGGATAGCAGCGGGGAGCCTCGCTTGGAATCCCATTTCCGCCTTGGCGTCGTCGTTGTCTTGACGGTGAATCCTCGCGCACCGCCATGGACGACCTGAAGGAATACCTCGAAGCCCGCGCCGCGGAAGTCGATGCCGAGCTCGACCGCCTGCTTCCGACGAAGCGCCAGCGCCCGTCGTCGATCCACGAGGCGATGCGCTACAGTCTTTTCGCCGGCGGCAAGCGGCTGCGGCCGGTGCTGTGCCTCGCCGCCGCCGAGGCCTGCGGCGGGGAAAACGAGGCCGCGCTGCCATCGGCTTGCGCGGTCGAGCTGATGCACACCTACTCGCTGGTCCACGACGACCTGCCGTGCATGGACGACGACGACCTGCGCCGCGGTCGCCCGACCTGCCACAAGGTCTATGGCGAGGGCATGGCGGTGCTCACCGGCGACGCCCTTCTAACCGAAGCCTTCCTGGTCCTTTCCGAGACCGTGCCGACGCCGCGCTACCCGACCGCCGCCTTCATCGCCGAGCTGGCCGTGACCGGCGGTTCGACCAGGCTGATCGGCGGCCAGGTGCTCGACCTTGAGGGCGAAGGCAGGGACCTGACCAAGGCGCAGCTCGTCAAGATCCACGAGGCCAAGACCGCGGCGCTGCTGACCACCTCGATCCGCCTCGGCGCGATGACCGCCAACGCGACCCCCGCGAAGCTGGAATCGCTCACCATCTTCGGCCACGCGCTCGGGCTGGCGTTCCAGGTGATCGACGACATCCTCGACGTCACCCAGAGCACCGAGAAGCTCGGCAAGACCGCCGGCAAGGACGTCGCCGTCGCCAAGGCGACCTACCCGGCGATCCTCGGCCTCGACAAGGCGCGCCGGGAGGCGGCACGACTGACGAAGCAGGCGATGACCGCGCTCGATCCCTTCGGCAAGAAGGCCCACCGCCTCCACCAGATCGCGGCGTATCTGTTGGAGAGGGATTATTGAGGGGTGGCGCTTGGAAAGCGCCACTCCTCCGCTTGCCAACGCTCCGGGGACCAGCCATATGCCTCGGTGTTCCCAACACCCATGAGCCTGCCCGGCCCCGGCGACATCGCCGTCCATCCTTCCGCGATCGCGTCGAATCCCTGCCTGGCCTGCGGGGCCTGCTGCGCGTTCTTCCGCGCGTCGTTTCACTGGATGGAAACCGACGCCGGCGGCGGCACGGTGCCGGCCGATCTGACGCTGGCCCTCAACCATCATCGCGTGGTGATGCGGGGAACGACAGGATCGAAGCCGCGATGCGCCGCGCTGGTGGGTGAGATCGGCACGGCGGTGAGCTGCGGCATTCATCCGCTGCGTTCGTCGGTGTGCCGCGCCTTCAAGGCATCGTGGGAGGACGGCGAGCCGAACCCCGACTGCGACCGGGCGCGGGCGAAGTACGGCCTGCCGCCACTGCAGCCGGGCTGGCACCAACCGGGTGACGATTCGCCGCCGGAAGCTCCCGCCCCGGAGCCAGCTCCCGATCGGCGCGCGGCGTAGGGAGTGGCGCTTTCCAAGCGCCATGATGGTGGGGTGGGCGATCTCCCGGTCGCCCGTCACTTCGAGCGGCGTGAAAGCCGCCGTCCCGCCCATGATGGCCCCTTCAAGGAGGCCGCTCCTCAGATCCCGACCACTTCGCGCCAAGCCTGGAGCATGAGCGCGTGGCCGGAGGACGTCGGGTGGATGCCGTCCCACAGCCAGAACTCGGCCGGCGCCGCCGCGATCGCCGCATCGAAAACCGACTGGAACGGGACGAAGGTCAGCTCCATCTCCCCGGCCAGCTTCTTCGCCACCGCGCGATACTCGGCCAGCACCTTGAAGTCGTCGCTCGTCCGCGTGGTGAACGGCTCGCAGATGATGATGCGCACGCCGGGGATCTCCTTCCGGGTGCGCTCGAGCAGCTCGCGGTAGCCGGTCTCGTAGGTCTCGACCGTGCCCTTGTACTTCCTGCCGAAGGCCAGCGTGTGCCAGAGGTCGTTGACGCCGATGAGGATGCTCAGGAGGTCGGGCTTGAGGTCGATCGCATCCTCCTGCCAGCGGGCGGCGAGGTCGGGGATCTTGTTGCCGCTGATGCCGCGGTTGTGGATCTTCAACTCAAGATCCGGATAGTCGCCAAGCAACTCACCGGCTGCCAGTGCCGGGTAGCCCCTGCCAAGGGACTTCGAGTTGTTGGCTTGCTGGATCTTCTTGTCGCGGCCGTCATCGGTGATCGAGTCGCCCTGGAAAAGAATCACGCTTCCTTTCTTCGGGGCGGACTTGGTCGCGGCGCGGGCGGTGGTGGTCGAGAGACCGAGCGTGCCCAGCACGCCGAGCGAGGCCGCACCCTGGAGCAGCGAGCGACGGGAAAGGGAATGCGGAGTGTTCATAAAGTTGCTACCGATCTTCGCGGGGTCATCGATGCGATCAATGCAAATCCTCCGGGCGTGGCGGGCATGATCCGGCCGGTCGCTCCGCTTCCGCCGGGTTTTTGCTGGAGTTCGAGCGGAGCCTGTTTCACCAAACGGGTCCCAATCCGACGATTCCATGAAAGTCATCACTGCCGACCAAGTCCACGCCGCGCTCAGTTATCCCGCCCTCATCGACGCCCTCGGTGAAGCCTACGCGGGCGAGTTCAAGATGCCGCCGCGCCAGGTCTTCCTGCTCGATGATGAGGATGCAAATCACGACGCCTTCGCGGTGCTGCCGTCGTGGGGGCAGGAATTCATCGGGGTGAAGGCCTTCACCTACTTCCCGGACAACCAGGCCCCCCACAAGTCGATCTACGCCCAGATCCTCCTCTTCAAGCGCGACCACGGTGAGCCGCTGGCGCTGGTCGATGGCACCACGGTGACCCTGTGGCGCACCGCCGGCATCTCCGGCCTCGCGACCCGCCTGCTGTCGCGGGAGAACTCGGAGACGATGCTGCTGCTCGGCACCGGCAACCTCGCGCCCTACCTCATCCGCGCCAACGCCAGCGTGCGGCCGCTGAAGAAGGTCATGGTCTGGGGCCGCAACGCCGAAAAGGCCGCAGCGGTCTGCGAGGCGGCGAAGAGCGAGCATCCGGCGATCGAGTTCGTGGCGGTCGAGGATCGCCAGGCCGCCTGCGGCGAGGCCGACATCATCGTCGCGGCCACCGGCTCGCACGAACCGCTGGTGCTCGGCGACTGGGTCCGGCCGGGGACGCACACCGATTTCATCGGCAACCACCACGCGACCAAGCGCGAGTGCGACACCGCACTGATCACCAAGTCGCGCGTCTACTGCGACACCTACGTCAACGCGATGAAGGAGGCGGGCGAGATCCTGGTGCCGATCAGCGAGGGAGTCTTCACCAAGGAGGAGATCGTTTCCGACCTCGTCGGCATGTGCAACGGCAGCGCCCCGCTGCGATCGGGCGACGAGGAGATCACCCTCTTCAAGTCGATCGGCATGGCACTGAGCGACCTCGTCGGCGCCGGGCTGGCCTACAAGGCGTCGGAGTGACGGGAACGCTTCGTGGCATGACCGTCCCGGTCATGGATCCTGGATGCCAGAGCCTGATGGCCGCATCGCGACAGGCGAAACCTGTGGGTGTTCCGTGCGGCGACGATTCATGACCGGGACGGTCATGCCACTGGCAGGCTGGACCCCGACCGCAGATCACTCCGGCCGCGTCGCCACGCAGTCGCGGATGATCTTCAGCGCGGCCTCGCGCTGCTCTCCGACCAGCGGCAGGCGCGGCGCCCGCACGGTTTCCGTGCCGTAGCCCATCTCGGCGCAGGCGAGCTTCACGTACTGGACCAGCTTCGGATGCGAGTCGAAGCGCAGCATCGGCATGTACCACCGGTAGATCTCCAGCGCGCGGTTCCAGTCGCGCTCGACGGCGGCGTCCCACATCAGACGGTTCTCACGCGGGAAGGCATCGACCAGGCCCGAGATCCAGCCGGTGCAGCCGAGCATGATGCTCTCGAGCGCCACATCGTCGAGGCCGGAGAAGATCACGAAGCGGTCGCCGAAGCGGTTGAACAGATCGGTGATCCGCCTGGTGTCGCCGCCGGCTTCCTTGATGCACACGATGTTCTCCACCTCCGCGAGATCCTCGAACATCTCGGGCGTGAGATCGACGCGATAGACCGGCGGATTGTTGTAGCACATCACCGGCAGGTCCGTCGCGGCGGCCACGGTGCGGAAATGGTTCACCGTCTCGCGGTGGTCGGAGTTGTAAACCATGCCGGGCATCACCATGAAACCATCGACTCCGGCGGCGGCGGCGGCCCTCGCGGTCTCGCACGCATTGGCGGTGGTGAATTCGGCGATGCCCGTCAGCAGCGGCACCCGTCCGTTGCAGACCTCGCGGGTCGCCTCGAGGACCCGGACCTTCTCGTCGAGCGAGAGCGAGCAGTTCTCGCCGATGGTGCCGAGCATGACCAGGCCGTGGATGCCCTCGTCGAGGAGGGCGGCGACGTGCTTCTGCGTGGATGGCAGGTCCAGCGAGAAGTCTTCGTGGAACTGCGTGGGGACGGCCGGAAAGACGCCGTGCCAATCGACGGACTTTGACATGGGGCGGGGAGTCTGGGGCAGTCCACGCCGATTTGGCAACCACGAGTTTTCCCCGCCCACGGAAGCACGTTAGGCAAGGGGTCGTGGATGTGGACCGCTCCGGGGCCTGCCTCGACGCCCCCTCACTTGCGTGGGTTGACCACGATCTCATCGACAAAAGCCCATTGCCCTCCGGTCTTGATCTCCACCTTCACCTTGCGCGCCCTCACCGGTCCCTCGCGGTCCCACTGGCGGGTGAGCAGCAGCACCGAAACCGGCTCGATGCCATCGGCCCTCATTCTGGCGAGTTCCTTCGCGTCGTAATAGCGGATCGTGTTGTAGCGGCTTCCGTTCACCCGGAACTCCTGGCCGTCCGCCGAGGTGCTGTAGACCAACTGCTCCGGGAACTCGGACTTCGCAGCGGAGCTTAGCAGCAGATTCACCGCCATCGAATCCACCTCGGTCTCCGCAGCCAGATCGAGAACCAACTCGATCGGTTCGTCCGACGGCGGAAAACCGATCCACGCGCTGTCCTCATGGTCCGCGGTGCCGAACTTTCCATCGCTCAGCAGGGAAAGATCCTTCGCTCCGGGCGGCACGCTGCCGCTCACCTCCTTGCCGATCCCGTCGTGGGTTCTGATCTGCCGATGCGAGTCGATGAAGTGCTCCTCGAAGATCACGGGATCCCGTTCGATGTCCGGAGCGATGAGCCGACAGGCTTCCCGCGCGAATCGCTGCCCCATCACCACATAGCCCGAAGGCGGATAGTGCCCGTCCTCGAAACTGAAACCTCCCCACGGATTCACGCCCCGGTTCAGGTCGTCGGTGTCGATCCAGGCGCCGTTGGCGTGTTCGTCGCCCAGCCTGGCAAGGATCTCCCGCATCGCCTCGCCGTCGGGTTCGCGGAGCCAGTGGTCGTTGATCCGCCCCACCACGAAGTGGATCTTCTCGATCCCCAGGTCCGCCCTGAGCCGGTCCAGAAGGCCGAGGAAACTCTTCTCGTAGACACTCGCCCAACCGTTGGAGGCGTCGGCTTCGCCCTGCATCCAGACAAAGGTCACCGACGCCGGAATCTCATCCTTCCGCACTCTCTCGACCGCCGTGATCAGCACATCGTACAAATGCCCGTTTTTCTCGGACCCCGGATCCTCCATGCCCTCAGGGGGGTGCCAGTCGCGATACCAGTTCTTGATCGGCTGGCCCGGATGGCCGGTCCTCGCGACGAGGACCCTGTCCTTGCCGAGAACCGCTCCAGCGCATTCGTAAAACGAACGCCCGAGCGTCGGCGTCATGTTCGACTGACCCGAAAGCACGAAAAGGTGACGCCCCGCGGCCTCTTCGCCGGAGACACCCGCAGTGAGGCAGAGAACCAGAATTCTTATCATGCCGATCGCATACACGAAGATCCGTCGGGAGGGCAGCGGGAAAGAACCGACGGTTCGCCCAACCACCGGGGCAAGGCGACAGGTTGCCGCTACATCAAAAGCCGGGCCCGCTCAAGACCACGACCACTCCGGCCCGTTTGCCTTCCACGGGCAACTCCAGCATCTATCGACGCCGACGATGGAGCAGGCACAGGCCACCGAGAGCCCCAAGCAGGGCGGTGCTTGGTTCGGGAATGGCAGTAAATTCTGCCGCAATGGTCACAGGCCTGCTCAACCCTCCAACGTGACTGAAACTAAAGTTGTTTGTTCCAATAGTCGCTATTTCCTGGTATCCGGAGGCACCTCCCGCAGAACCAACATCCAATCCACCCAGGACCTGAGTCATGGGCGCGTCAGCAGTGGCGTTGCCACTGTTATCTGCATAAGCAGCAATGACCCAGCTGTTCGCTGCGGTCGTCGTCAGACTAACGCTTGTGGCATTATCGTCGACAGCAGTTGCGGCAAAACCATCGGCTGTGCCGTTTAAAAAGAAATATGAACCACCAAAGTCGTTGTCCTCACCACTACCATTGGGACCCGTAATGACGAGATCACCCGTTCCAAAGACGCCGCCTGAAACCGAAGAGGCATCGAGGTAATACATGTAAACGTTTTGAAAACCGCCGGGATTAGTAGCGCTCACGATCGGATTCAAAGAAACGCCTCCGAATGTTATACCTGTGATTGCATCGTCTCCTGAGCCCAGTTCATCCGAGACGGTAACGACAAGTTTGGAAGCTGCAGATGCATCGAAACTTGAAAGTGCAGTATAGTCGTAAGTAACAGGGCTGGCTTCGATGAAAGTTCCGCTACCGCCTGGGATAATAGAAATGGTCGCGCTCAGCTGCGATGCCGCTGCCAACGAAAACGCGGCAGTAATCAAGGTGGAGTGCAGGTTATTATTCATAAAAGTTGTTAGGGGTGGGATCTGAAATGCGCGGGCTATTTAGGATGCCCGCCGGAAGAACAGCACCCGGTCATGGCTCTGTCACCTCTATTGGGAATTGCTTTCTAGGCAAAAGTTTTTCTAGATATCCGCGTGAGTCTGAAGATCCTTTCACCTGCGGAACAAGTGGCGGAGCACCTCCGCAGCGAGATCGCCAGCGGACGATGGAAGGACCAGATGCCCGGGATCGCCCACCTGAAGTCCGTCCTCGGCGTCAATCACGTGACCATCAATGCCGCGCTTCGTCAGCTTGAGCAGGAAGGGTGGCTCGCGTCGCAGGGTCGTCGCCGCTGTCGTCGCATCGTTCGCACTCCGTCCCGACAGGACACCCGGCCGATGCGATTCCGCCTGATCCCCTACGACAAGGAGAGCCGCACGGAGCCGGACTGCCTCGCCATCCTGGACAGGCTTCACGAGCAGGGTCATCTCGCCGCCTTTGCCCGCAAGAGCCTGCATGAACTGGGCATGAACCCCGAGCGGGTGGCGCGGTTTGTCGCGGGTGTCGAAGCGGATGCCTGGATCGTTTCGGGCGCGTCGAGGGAGGTCTTCGAGTGGTTCGCGCGGCAGGATTGTCCCACGATCGGTCTCTTCGGTCGCTTCTCCGACGTTCCGATTGCCGGGGTGGGAGTACGAAAAAGCCCGGTTCTCGTCGGTCTGGTGCGGCGATTGGCATCGCTCGGCCACCGTCGGATCGTCCTGGTCTCCCATCGCGAGCGGATCGTGCCGAGTGTCGCGTTGCTGGAGCGGAATTTCCTAGCCGCGATGGCCGAATGCGGAATTCCGACAAGCTCCTTCAACCTTCCCGAGTGGGAGCCATCGAACGTCGGTTTGCGCCAATGCATTGACGGGTTGTTCGAGCTTACCCCGCCCACCGCCCTGATTGTCGATGAACCGAAGCATTTCATTGCCATTCAGAACCACCTTGCTTCGAAAGGACTTCAGGTCGGCCGCGATGTTTCCATGGTCTGTTGTGACGCGGATCCAAGTTTCACCTGGTGCCATCCCACGGTGACGCACATTCGATGGGATGTGGGCAAGGTGGTCAACCATGTGGTGCGTTGGAGCAATCAAGTGGCGCTCGGGAAACACAGCCTCCGACAGAAGCTCTATGATGCCGTTCTCGTGGAGGGTGAGAGCATAGGCCCTGCGCCGAAGTGATCGACAACGCCTGTATCCGGGCATCCTGCGGTGACGGGTGGACCAGCCGAAGGCGACACATCGACCATTGGCGGTTCGTTCGGCTTCTCCAGCGGCAAAAGGCCGGGCCCGTTCAGGCCAAGAGATCCTTCACCACATGCCCGTGCACGTCGGTGAGGCGGAAGCGGCGGCCCTGATAGGTGTGGGTCAGGGCGGTGTGGTCGATGCCGAGCTGGTGGAGGATGGTGGCGTGGAGGTCGTGGACGTGGACCGCGCCGGGGGTGAAGTGGTGCTTCGACGGCTCGATCGGGGCACCGTCGGGCCCGGCGATGTTGTAGCCGTAGTCGTCGGTCGCGCCGTAGCTGAAGCCGGGCTTCACCCCGCCGCCGGCCATCCAGCCCGTGAAGCAGCGCGGGTGGTGGTCGCGCCCGTAGTTCGTCCTGGTGAGCTTGCCCTGCGAATAGGAAGTGCGGCCGAACTCGCCCGACCAGATCACGAGCGTGTCCTCGAGCATGCCGCGCTGCTTGAGATCACGGATCAGTCCGGCGCAGCCGTGGTCGGTTTCCCGGCACTGGGTCCGGAGCTTCCCGGGCAGGTTGTTGTGCTGATCCCAGCCGGGGTGATAGAGCTGGATGAAGGGGACGCCGCGCTCGGCGAGGCGGCGGGCCATCAGGCAATTCGCGGCGAAAGTGCCGGGTTTCTCGACGTCGGGGCCGTAGAGCTGCTTCACCGACTCCGGCTCGCCGGAAAGGTCGGTCACCTCCGGCACCGAGGTCTGCATGCGGTAGGCCATCTCGTACTGCGCGATGCGCGTCTCGATCTCGGGGTCGATCTCGTTTTCGAAGTCGAGCCGGTTGAGGGTCGAGAGCTTGTCGAGCAGCGCGCGGCGCCCGGAGCGGCAGACGCCATCGGGATTGGACAGGTAGAACACTGCGTCCTCGCCGGAGGAGAACCGCACGCCCTGATAGCGCGAGTCGAGGAAACCGGTGCCCCACAGGCGGGCGTAGAGCGGCTGGTCGGTCGGCTTGCGGGTCACCAGCACGACGAAGCCCGGCAGGTTGTCGTTCGGCGAGCCGAGGCCGTAGGTGACCCATGAGCCCATCGACGGCCTCCCGGCGATCTGCGAGCCGGTGGCGAAGAAGGTCATCGCCGGGTCGTGGTTGATCGCCTCGGTCCACAGCGACTTCACGAAGCACAGGTCATCGACCACGCCCGCGGTGTGCGGGAGCAGTTCGCTGACCCACGCGCCCGACTTGCCGTGGCGGGCGAACTCGAACTGCGAGCCGGCCAGCGGCAGGATCGCCTGGTTGGCCGACATCCCGGTGAGGCGCTGGCCGCGGCGGACCTCGTCGGGCAACGCCTGGCCGTTCATTTCGCGCAACAGCGGCTTGTGGTCGAACAGGTCATGTTGCGCCGGCCCGCCGGACATGAAGAGGTAGATCACCCGCTTCGCCTTCGGTGCAAAGTGGGCGGCGGGCAGGGTGCGGCCCTGGACAAGCGAGTGCAGGGCCGTGGCTCCGATTCCCTGGAGCAGCCGCCGGCGGGTGATGGAAAGCGGGTTCATCGCAGGGTCAGGTGGGCGTCGAGGTTGAGCAGCGCCTGCGCCAGCGCGGCATGCGCGGCCAGTTCGACGGGATCGAGCGCCGGATCGGCGGGCGATTCGCCCACCTTGAGAAGCTTCGCGGCCTCGGACGAGCCGCCACGGAAGAACTCACGCTGTTCTTCTAACAGATCGCTCAGGATTTCCACGCGCTGCGGGTCGGCGGACCTCGAGGTGACCTCCCGCCACGCCCACGCCACGCGCTCGGCGTCGTTGGCGCCGCCTTCGCGGAGGATGCGCTCGGCGAACTTGCGCGCGGCCTCGACATGCTGCGGGTCGTTGAGCGTGACGAGCGGCTGGAGCGGTGTGTTGGTGGGCATGCGCCGGGTGGTGCAGACGTCGCGGCTCGGCGTGTCGAAAACCATCATGTTCGGCGGCGTGGTGGTGCGCCGCCAGAAGGTGTAAAGCGAGCGACGATACAGGCCCTCGCCCTTGTCCGGCACGTACTGCGGCAGGAAGTTATTGAGCGTCTTCCACATCGAGCCGGGTGCCTGGTAGGGCTTCACCGGCGGACCACCGATTTTCTCGACGAGCAAGCCGGAGAGCTCAAGCGCCGAGTCGCGGATCATTTCGGCGGTGAGCCTCCGGGCCGGGCCGCGGGCGAGCAGCTCGTTCTCCGGGTCGCGCTCGGCCAGCTCCGGCCGCAGCCGCGAGTCCTGCCGGTAGGTCGCGCTGAGCACCATCTGGCGGATCGCGCGTTTCTGGTCCCACCCATGGCGGATGAAGTCACGCGCCAGCCAGTCGAGCAGTTGCGGATGCGTCGGCAGCGCGCCCTGCAGGCCGAAGTTGTCGGAGGTCACCACGATGCCGCGGCCGAAGATTTCCTGCCACAGGCGGTTGATGGTGACCCGCGCGGTGAGCGGGTGGTCGGGCATGGTCAGCCAGCGCGCGAAGCCGAGGCGATTGCGCGGCTGGTCGGCGGGGAACGGAGGCAGCCAGTCCGGCGTCTCGCGATCCACGCGCTCGCCGGGCATAGTGTAGTCACCCCGCTCCAGGATGAAGTGCGGCACGGGCTCGATTTCGCGCATGGTGACGATCTCGCCCACCTGGTCATCGGCGGAACGCAGGGCGGTGCGCGCGGCGTCGAGCGCCGCAGCCAGCTCGCGGGCGCGGGGATCGACCGCCGAGAGGAAATACTCGCGTCGCTCCGGGTCGGTGGCATCAACCTCCCCGAGCTCCGACCCGGCATGCAGCGCCCGGATCTCGAGCGCGGTCAGGGCCCGGCGATGGACGGTGATCTCATCCACGGCGCCGCCGCGAAGTCCGAAGTCGCGTCCGCGCGCGGCGAAGTTCAGCCCGCCGCCGATATGGTAGTCGCGGGTCAGGGTGTCCTTGACGACCGTCGTTTCGGCGGGTCGGCCGTTGACGAAGATCTTCAATCCGGCGGCCTTCTGCGAGCCGTCGTTGGTCACCGTCACGTGCGTCCACTCGCCGGTCGGCACAGTGCCGGTGGTCGCCACCGATGCCGCGCAGCCCGGAAACTCGCGCATCAGGCTCCAGCGCAGCCGTCCCTCTTCCAACAACAGCTCGTAACCCGAGTAGTTGGCGTCGAAGGACGAGGTGTTGGCGAAGACGACCGCCCGCGGGTAGTCCTCGCCCGGCTTGAGCCACAGCGAGATGGTGAGCGGTTGCTCGGAGTGGGCGATGCCGAATGGCGGGACCGAAACCGCGTCGTCACCGTTGGTCGTCACGCCCTGGCCCGCGGCACCCGGCCCGCGGGTGTTGCCGCCGATCTTCGCGTCCTTGCCGGGGTCCCGGGAATTGCCACCGACCGCATCGCCATCGAAGGAGAAGTGGCCGACGAACCCGGGACGCGGATACTCCGCGCGATCCCATGCCTCGAAGGCCGACTCCGCCTCGGTCGAGGCGAGATATCCGTCGTAGGCGGCGCGCGCCTTTTCCACCTCGCCGCGCAGGCGGGCGAGCTGCTCCTCCTGCTCGGGAGTCGGCAGGCGCAGCGCCGGCTGGGGCAGGACGATCCCCTTGTTGCTCCCGCCCTGGACGAGGCCGAACTCGTCGATGCTGTTGAAGAACGCCCCCAGCGAATAGTAGTCGCGCATCGACACCGGGTCGTACTTGTGGTCGTGGCAGCGGGCACACTCCATGGTCAGCCCGAGAAAGGCGGTGCCGACGGTGTGGACGCGGTCGGAGATCCCGTCCTGGCGGAACTCCTCGGGCACCGAGCCGCCCTCGTTGGTCTTGCGGTGGATGCGGTTGAAGGCGGTCGCCAGCTTCTGGTCGCGGGTGGCGCCGGGCAGCAGGTCGCCGGCGAGCTGCTCGATGATGAACTCGTCGATCGGCAGGTTGCGGTTGAAGGCGTCGATCACCCAGTCGCGGTACGGCCATGCGTCGGTCTTCACGTCGGCCTGGTAGCCGAAGGAATCGGCGTAGCGGGCGAGGTCGAGCCACGGCACCGCCATCCGCTCGCCGTAGCGCGGCGATGCGAGCAGCCGGTCGACCACCCGCTCGAAGGCGTCCTCCGACTCGTCGGCGAGGAACTCGTCGAACTCGGCGTGGGTCGGCGGTAGTCCTGTCAGGTCGTAGGTGACCCGCCGCAGCCAGCGCTCGCGGGGCGCCGGCGGCGAGGGCTGCAGGCCCTCGGCCTCGAGCCGGGCGAGGATGAACCGGTCGATCGGGCTGCGCGGCCATTCGGCGTCGCGGACCGCCGGCACCGGAACCTCGGCCGGAACCGGGACGAAGGCCCAGTGCGGCTCGTATTCCGCGCCCGCCTCGATCCACCTCCGCAGGATGTCCTTTTCCCCGGCGGTCAGAGAAAGGTGCGACTCGGGCGGCGGCATGATCTCGTCGGGATCATCGGAGAGAATCCGGTGCCACATTTCCGACGTCTCCGCGTCGCCCGGCACCAGGACCCGCCGACCCGATTCGGCGACGGCGCCGTGGGAGTGTTCCGCGGCATCCAGCCTCAGGTCCGCCTTGTTGCCGGCCTTGTCGGGGCCGTGGCAGAGGAAACAGTTGTCCGAGAGGATCGGACGCACGTCGCGGTTGTACGACGGAGGCTCCGCGGCAACCACCGCGGTCACCAGCCCGACTGCCAGCCACCAACGCATGGCGGATACTACGATACGGAACGGGAGACATTGCAAACGGTCCTTTGCACTTGCCGCAGGAACGTCGGGATGGCGGGCTTGCAGTCATGAAGTGCGGCCACTGCGGCGGAAGGCTCGAGGGCAACCTGACGGTCTGTCCGTTCTGCGGGACGCGGCAGGACGTCGACCTCCAGCAGATCCACCATCGCGACCTCGGCAATGACGGATCGATGCCCTGTCCGGGCTGCGAGGCCACGCTCGGCGTGATCGAGTTCGACACCGACCCGCCCATCCGCATCGAGCGCTGCGACCATTGCCTCGGGCTGTTCTTCAACCCCGGCGAACTGGTCGCCCTGCTCGAGCAGAAGACCAATCCGCTGGTGTGGCTCGACCGCCAGCGCCTCGGCGAGATCGCCGAGAATTTCGGCTACAACCACGAGGTGGTCTACCTGAAATGCCCGATGTGCCACGAACGGATGAGCCACCTGAATTTCGGCGGCGAGAGCGGCGTGATCCTCGACCGCTGCGGCACCCACGGCGTGTGGGTCCAGGGCGGCGAGCTGAGGCGCCTGCTCGAGTGGTGGCGGGCCGGGGGAAAGCACATCCATCAGGCGAACGAGCAGGAGAAGGTCGCGCGGCTGAAGTCCCGACACCTGCCTCCGATGGGCTCCGACATGGGGCGGTCGCGGACCGGAGGAGTCGACTGGAGCCAGCTCGACACGCCGGCGGACGACTACCTCAGCGGCGGCGAGGCGGTGGTCAGCGCGGTGAAAGCCCTGCTCTCGGCGTTCTTCCGCTGATCACCGGGAGAGCGGCGCGCTCATGACCGCACGTCCCTTGCTCATGGCGCTGCGATGGACTGGGCGCGCTCGGTATCCGACAGGCAGGGGCCGGACTCATCGACCGGCCTTTTTTGAGAACCTCAGATCCCGGCCAGCCGACGAGCCTCGGCGAGCGCCTCGGTCGCCCCGAGCTCGGCGCACCATTTCTCGACGTAGGGCCAGTCGAGGGTGTCGGACTCGGACTGGATCGGCATCCTTCGTGGACCGCGGTATGCTGTAGAGGTTTGTGGCGAAGGATCCGGTGACCATGTAGGGGACCTGGAGACGTTCCAGCTCCGCCAGCACGGCAGCGAGGGCATCGTTGGATCTCATGGGGCGATCTTCTGCTCAGTCCGCCTTCCAATTTCGATGCGACGGCGAAGCTCGGCCTCCACCTGATCCTGAGTGAAATCGGGATGGCGGTGGCGAATGCCGGAGCGGCTGATCTCGCAGGCCTCGTCAAAAAGCTCACCACCCGCCAGAAAGCGCTCCGCGCGGGTCATCCGCTTCGCCCGCTCCAGCTTCTCCCGGTCGATCGCCGCCGCCAGCTCCGCGATGTCGTCCATGCGTGGAATCTACCCGCCGCGCCCGGTTTTGAAAACTCGCAATCACCCGCCGGCGCGGTCACGCTCGCAGCGCGATGGCCATGATTTCCCGCCGCAAGCAGCGCTACCCGGGCTCGCCGGCCCTGGTCCAGTACCTGTTCCGCTTCGACCGCCTGCGCGACATCCCATCGGTCTACGAGGACCTCACCCGTTTCGCCGGGTCGATGCCCTACGAGAATCCCAAGGGCGAGGAAACGCTCTGGCTCACGGTCTACTACGACCCCGAGCACATGCGCGAGCTGCGGCCGAAGCTCACGAAGATCTACTCCGAACTGAAAGTCGGCGGCGATGCCGACCACCACGAGCACCTGATGGTCGACCGCATCGACTTCGGCGAGTTCGGCAACTCGCGGCCCTTCCGCATCCGCATCACCAACGTCTACAACGACAACTCCGACTACTTCTACGTCAAGCACGTCGACGCCTCGCGGATCTACGGCCTCGAGCTCGAGCACATCCTTTCCCCCAACCGCATCAACTACCTCATCCAGGGCAACACGCTCATCGAGGAACACATCGCCGGCGTGCCGGGCGACGTCTTCCTGCGCGACTACCTGCCCGACCCGGCCCTCAACCGGGTCCGCATCGCCAAGGAGTTCACCAAGTTCACCGAGCGCTGCTTCATCCGCCTGCTCGGCGACATGCGCAGCGTGAACTACGTCGTCGACATCACCCCGGACTTCGAGGAAGTGCAGTACCGGGTGCGCCCGATCGACTTCGACCAGCAGAGCTACGAGGGTCGGGGAAAGACCTACCTCGCCTACCGCTTCGACTCGAACCGGTCGGTCACCCGTCTCGCCTTCAAGTCGCTCGACCGCAAGTCGATCGACCAGTACGTCGCCGAGGAACACGCGCAGATGACCCAGCGGGCGAAGGTCGAGGCCGCGCGGCTGAAGGCGCTGCTGGGCGTCATGCGGCGCGATGACATCGCCCCGCGCGAGCACGTCCGCCGGCTCGCACGCGACCTGGCGAAATACCACCACACCGACATCTTCCGCGACTGCGAGACCATGGGCGAACTCACCGCCGCCCACATCTCGCACATGCTGGAGCTGTAGGACGCAACGGACGGCTGCGGCACCATCAGGCCGGTGGCCGGGTGGCGGCCTTGCCTCCCATGAAGGCGGCGCCGACGATCAGAACCTGCAGGTGGTCACCGTCGTCCACAGGGCGTCATCGGGTGTTGACGGGAGTATCAAAAATGATACGCTCCGCTGTGGCTCCACCCGCACCACGCCCACTACGAACGATCTTCTTCCAGACCGAGGCCGGGAACGAACCGGTTCGGGACTGGTTGAGGGAGCAGCCGAAAGCCGATCAGAAAGTGATCGGAGCCGACATCCTCGCCGTTCAGTGGAAGTGGCCGGTTGGCAAGCCGCTGGTCGATTCTCTCGGCGGAGGGCTTTGGGAAGTCCGCTCTTCGCTGGGAGGTCGCATCGCCCGGGTATTCTTCGTGGTCGTGAACGAGGAAATCGTCCTGCTTCACGGCTTCATCAAGAAATCCCGGACGCCACCGAAAAAGGACTTGGATTTGGCCCGAAGCCGCCAGTCCGCCTACATGAAAGGAGAAACGAACGATGAAAGAGAAGGCACGCACAAACGCCCACCGCGGAAGTGATTTCAGCGACTTCCTGGCGGAGGAGGGGCTCGTGCCCGAAGTCGAGGGGCTCGCACTGAAGCGGGTGGTTGCCCTCCAGATGCAGGAAGCTCTCGATCATGAGAAGCTGTCCAAGACGGAGCTGGCCAAGAGGATGAAGACCAGTCGGGCGGCATTGGACCGCATCCTGGACCCGACGAATCCGTCGTTGACCGTTGCCAGCCTCGGGAAGGCGGCGGCTGCGCTTGGGCGGAAGGTGGACCTCAAGCTGGTTCCCGCCTGAGCCAGACGGCCGCGCCCGATCCATGCCCGTGATGTTGCGGCGGACCGACCGGCGAGTCGGGGAGCCTCCACGGGCTGTCCCGACTTTCCCGTCTCGACGCCCCGCCTCGTCCTTTCCATCCTCCACCCCATGGAATTCGTCACCGTGGCCGCGCTCAAGCAGCAGGCCGGCGAGCAGCCGCAGCGGCTCGCCGTCGATGCCGAACTGCAGAGCCGCAGCGAGCGCCACACCAAGCCCGGCAAGCCCTACCTCGTGCTCACCTCCGCCGACGCCACCGGCAGCTTCGGGCTCAACGCCTGGTCCGACGCCCCGCTCTTCGAGGCGGCGCAGGGCTTCGCCGACGGCACCGTGCTGCGCCTCGATGCCGAGTGGACGCAGAACCAGTTCGGCCTGAACGCCGCCACCCTCTCCTGGGAGAAGCTCGGCGGCGACGCGCTCGAGGCCTTCTACGCCGGCGATGCCGAGACCGCGGAGAAGCAGCGGGAGGCCTGGAACACAATCACCGCCTTCTGCGAAGCGATCACCGACCCGCGGCTGTCGGCGCTCGTGGACCGCTTGCTCGGTGAGTTCGAGGACCGTTTCCGGCGGGCCGCCGCGGCGCGGAGGAACCACCCCGCCCGGCGCGGCGGGTTGTGCGAACACGTCGCGCAGATGATGCGCTCGGCGGACGCGGTGTGCGGCGTCTACCCGCAGCTCAACCGCGACCTGATGCTCGCCGGCGTGCTTTTCCACGACTGCGGCAAGCTGTGGGAGAACCAGTACCCCGAACGCGGCTTCGCGCAGAACCAGTCGCTCTACGGCGAAATGCTCGGCCACATCCCGATGGGCATCGAACTGGTCAACAAGCTGTGGCACGAGGTCGCCGACTCGCCCGCGGGCAAGGACTGGCTCGCGCTCGATCCTCCCAGCGAAACGGTGCGCCTGCATCTGCTGCACCTCATCGCCGCCCACCACGGCGAGTACGAGTTCGGCTCGCCCACCCTGCCGCGCACGCCCGAGGCCTTCGCGCTGCACTACATCGACAACCTCGACGCCAAGCTCGAGATGGTGAAGGACGCCTATGCCGAGTCGAACGAGATCGCGGCCGACATCTTCGAGAAGCGCTTCCCGCTGCCCGCGAACCTCGTCGCGCCGCTGGCCGCTTTCGAGGGCGAACCACCGGCTTCTCCGGCACCACCCGGCCAACTTCTCTAACCGGAGACGGACGATGGAACACTCCGACGGCATCCTCGTCCGGCTGACCAAGCTCACCGACACCAGCCTGATCGTCCACTGGTTCACCGCGGACGCCGGACTGATCAAGACGGTGGCCAAGGGCGCGCGACGGCCGAAGAGCCCCTTCGCCGGCAAGCTCGACCTGTTCTTCTCGTCGGAGGTCCACTGGAGCCGGGCGCGGCGCGGCGAGCTCCACGCCCTGCGCGAAGCCGAGCCGCACGACTGCCGCGAGCGCATCCGCCGCGACTACCGCTCGACGCTGCTCGCCAGCTACTTCTGCCGTCTGCTGGAGACCGCCGTGGAACGCGAGCACCCCGAACCCTCGCTGCACGACCTGCTGCGCCGGGCGCTCGACCACATCGACGGCTCGGGTGCCTCGGCGCGGGCCCTGGGACACTTCGAAACCGAGCTCGCCCGGCTCCTCGGCCTCGGCCACGAACGTCGCCGGGCGGCCCAGGCCCTGCGGGAAGCCCTCGGCGGCCTCCCGGGCCAGCGGGATCAAGCCCTCCAGGCCCTCGCGGATTCCGCGAAAAACCCCTTTCCTGATCGTTCATCAGGCCTTTAACTGTATTTACAACGTCATGGACTCTCCCACCGCCACCCTCATCCAGATCCTGCGGGAACGCGTCGATTCGCTCGTTGCCAAGGGCGACTACGACGAGGCCGTGCACGCGGCCACCGCGGCGGTGGAGAAAGCCCAGCAGGCGCTCAGCTCCGACCTCGAGAGCGTCGATGAATTCGTCTCCACCCTGGAGGTCCGGGGCGAGCTGTTTCGACGTCTCCAGCGCTTCGACGAGGCACGGGACGATTTCAAGCACGCGCTCGATCAGCTCGAGAACCGCCCGGACCGCCAGCTCCAGGTGGCGCGCATCACCGCGTCGTATGGCGCGGCGCACGACGCGCTCGGCAACAGCGAACGCGCCGCCCGGTTGTGGGAAAGGGCGCTGCAGCTCTTCGAGGAAAACGACCCGCCGGCCCTCATCGACGTCGCGGTGATGGCGAACAACCTCGCCTACCTGAAGAAGGCCGACGGCGACGTGGACGGCGCCGAGACCTACTTCCTGCGCTCGCTTGAAATCCTGCACCGCGAACTGGGTCCCGAGCACGAGGAGACCGCCACCCTTTCCAACAATCTCGGAGCCCTCTACCAGAGCGCCGGCTACTACGAGCAGGCGCGCGAGATGCACATGATGGCGCTCGAGGCGCGCCGCAAGCTCTTCGGCGACGAGCATCCGGACACCGCGCAGTCGCACAACAACCTGGCGCTCGCCCTGCTCGAGACCGGCGACCGCTCGTGGGCCCGCCGCCACTTCGAGAAGGCCCTCAACGCCTTCGAGCAGCTCGGTGACGAATACCGCGACGACCTCGAGGCGGTGGCGTCGAACTACTGCGACTTCCTCCGCAACGAGGGCGAGAACTCAGAGGCCGACCGCATCGAGGAACGCGTCGGCGCGGTGGGCGCGTGAGGCGATCCGCCTACCTCACCACCTCGAAGGTCTCGCCGAGCAGCCATTTTCGGACCACCTCGCGGTTGGCCGTGAGGTTGCCCTGCACCCGGTAGTTCGAGCGACGTAGTACTTCGGCCTCGGCCTCGGCCTCGTCGACCACGCACCACGGCGAGGAACCCGACGAGTGGACGAAGCGGAACCCGCCGGGACGGCTGACGATGAAGCCGACATGCGTGTCGAGTCCGACGATCCGCACGCCGGCCGGCAGCTCGCGAAGCTCGGCGGCGTACTGCTCGTAGGGCACGCCGACCCGCAGCGACATCTCGCGCTTCGGCAGGAAGGTGCGGAGGATGTTTTGCGACGGCTGGCGGGCGAGCCGGTAGCGGTCGACCCGGAAACCGGCGTCGCGCAGCACCGTCGCGACGAAGTAGCCGCAGGCGATCTTGCCGCCACCGGGCGTCTCGCAATGGCCGTTGAAGTCCCATGGCGTGCCGAGCCAGCAGCCCATCAGGTCGGGCAGCGCCGTTTCGAGGAACACGGCCGCCTCCTCGATCACCGCGTCGCGCCCGCCTTCGTCGACCGCCTCCCGGTAGCGTCCTTCCAGGTCCTTCCGCCACCGCTCGGTCTCCTCCTTGAGCACCTCGTAGCGATCCGGATCGGGCTGTGGCGGCTGCCTGCCGATCACCAGCACGGGCTCGCCATGGCGCTTCCAGAGCTCGCCAAGCTCCGCCCGGAACCACCATGCCGCCCCGCCGGCGATCAGCGCCAGCAGCAGCACGGTCCCGAGGCAGGAACGCTTCATCGTTCAGATCTCCGGGCGCACCGGAATGCCGCGCTCGGCGAAGTATCGCTTGGCCTCGCCCACGGTGTGGGTGCCGAAGTGAAAGATGCTCGCCGCCAGCACCGCGTCGGCCTTGCCCCGGTCCAGCACCTCGACCATGTGCTCGAGGTTGCCCGCGCCGCCGCTGGCGATCACCGGGATGCCGACCGCCTCGGAAACGGTCGCCGTCAACTCGCAATCGTAGCCGGCCTGGGTGCCATCGGCATCCATGCTGGTCAGCAGGATCTCACCCGCGCCACGCCGCCAGACCTCCTTGGCCCATTCGACGGCGTCGAGCCCCACCGGCGTGCGTCCGCCGTGGGTGTACACGCCCCACTTCCCGGGAGCCTCGCGCTTGGCGTCGATCGCCACCACGATGCACTGCGCCCCGAAGGCCTTCGCTCCCGCATCGACGAGGCCCGGGTTGTTCACCGCCGCCGTGTTCACGCCGACCTTGTCGGCCCCGGCGAGCAGCATCTCGCGCATGTTCTCCACCGTGCGGATGCCGCCGCCCACGGTCAGCGGGATGAAGCAATGCTCCGCGGTGCGCCGCACCACATCGACCATCGTCGCGCGGTTGTCCGACGAGGCGGTGATGTCGAGAAAGACGAGTTCGTCGGCCTGCTGTTCGTTGTAGGCCATGGCGCACTCGACCGGATCGCCGGCGTCGATGAGATCGACGAAATTGACGCCCTTGACCACGCGACCGTCGGTCACGTCAAGACACGGAATGATGCGTTTCGCGAGCACCGCGCGAGCAAAGCCCGCGGAAGCCCGCTTGTCCATCCCGCGGGGACGGCCCGGCGTTCCTCAGGCGATGCCTTCTTCCTCCGCGAGCTGCCGCTCGTGGCTCCAGAAGCCCCAGACGATCGCGCCGAGACCGCCGGTGAGGAGGGCCAGGTTGACGTTCTTCACGAGCGTCAGGAGAAGCGGGTCGAACTGATGCACGGTCAGCGGCGTGACCACCTGGCCGAAAAGAAGGATGCCGATGCGTCCGGCGATGATGGCCAGCGCGCCCCAGGTCATGAGGGCGGCGCTGCGGCCCGGCAGGCGCTGGGCCAAGCGCACGGCGGCGAACGCCACCAGCCCGAGGCCCAGCACACCGAACAGATCGAGCAGGAAGCCCTGCTGGATAACGATTTCAAACAAGAGGTTCATGAGAGGAGCGGCTTGGTCGCGCGGACCGGTTCGAAGAGACGGGCGTGGAGGGCAAGGCCGAGGCCGAACAGGAACCAGCCGCCGTTCATCGACAGCATCTTGACCAGATGCCACCCGAGCGCGACGGCCGGATCGGCATCCGGGCGGAACATCACAAGGCCCATGGGCACCAGGACCTTGGCGTCGTAGAGCGGCAGCACCACCGCGTAGCCGAAGGCCAGCAGCAGCGCCCCGGCGACCAGCACGCGGGCCGGCCAGCCGGATCGATGACGCGCCAGCCGCCAGGCGACCAACAGGAGGACCAGACCCATCAGGATCAGGAAAACGGGCCGCATGGCCTGACTAGGCTCGAGAGCGGCCAACAGCGTGGGGGGGAATGCAGTCGGCACCCTGATAGATAACCATCAACACAACTCGTTGAGCAAGAGTTGTTAACAACGGATTGTCGGACTACCAAGATGATATTATTTCTAATATATCCTTAGCGTCCGCCTGGGTAGAGTTGTTCTCAGCAAAGCCGCACCATGTCCTTGATGAACTGGCCCCAGAGGAAGAACAGGCCGCGGATCGAATACTCGAAGTGCCGGGAATCCGCTGCGGGCCGGATGATGCCGGCCTCCAGGTTGTGGCGGATCTGCTCCTTCATCTCGGCCTCGATCGAGGCCTCGATCATGTCGGGGTCCGGCACCCGGAGTGTGTCGCGCCCGACTCCGATGCGGTCGAGGAACTGGTGGTGGTCCTTCAGGATCTCGTGGAAGCAGTTGCGCTCGCAGGGCACGTGGTTCCAGCGGACCTTCGGCGAACATTTCAGCGTCGGCGAAAAGGGGAAGTTCGTCGTCCGCAGGATGCGGCCGTCGGCATCGCGCGACGTGACGGCCATGAAGGCGAAGGCCACCTCGCCCTGCTCGCAGAGGCACACGCTGGCCTCGGCCCTTTCCTCCGGGTGCCAGTAGATCTGGAAGAACTGCTGCATGCCGGCCCATTCCCAGCCGCAGTCATCGACGTGCTCGAAGCCCGCCTCCTCCATTCCCATCGCCGCCTCCGGGGCATTCGGGAAAAAGGCCGGGTCCGGCACGTGGCGGTGCCGCAGCCGGTTCTCCATCGGCAGACGCATGCGGCGGATGCGGGTGAGCAGCTCGATCCAGGGCAGGAGAAACCAGGGGATCACGCCGAGGAAACCGAGCCACCACTTGCCGGTGAGGAAATAGAAGGCGGCGAAGCCGGCGACGAGGAACGTGAAGGCCCCAAGCTTGCGCGGCAGCGCGATCCTGGACGAGCGCAGGCCGATGGCCAGCGCCACCAAACCGATGACGACCAGAGGCTCACGCATGCTGACTCAACCGTTCCATTCCGCCGAAGCGCCGCAGGCAAGGTCCGGAACATCCAGCCGTCAAGCAGCCGTTTTCCTTTCCCTGCCGAAAGTACTTGTCGTCGTCACGCCCGTTCCTGTCCAGCGATACCTGATCTGGCGGCGACCTCCGGTCCGTGCCACAGTCCCGGCGATGGCCATCGAATCCTACGAGTCCTTCCGCCCGGAGATCGACCCCAGCGCCTTCGTCGCGGGCAGCGCCGACGTGATTGGCCGCGTGACCCTGCACGAGGAATCCAGCGTGTGGTACAACACGACGCTGCGCGGCGACATCAACGAGATCGTCATCGGCCCGCGCTCGAACATCCAGGACAACGCCGTGGTCCACCTGGCCGACGACTACGGCTGCTACGTCGGGGAGCTGTGCACGGTCGGCCACTCGGCGGTGATCCACGCCTGCACGATCAAGGACGAGGTGCTGGTCGGCATGGGCGCCATCGTCCTCGACGGCGCGGTGATCGGGGAGCGGAGCATCATCGGCGCCGGAGCGCTGGTCACCGGCGGCACCGAGATTCCACCCGGGTCACTCGTGCTTGGCTCGCCCGCCAAGGTCGTGCGAACGCTTTCTCAGGAAGAGCAGCAGGGCGTGAAACACTGGGCCGAAAAGTACGTCGTCCAGTCCCGCAAGTTCATGGCGCGGTGAGGTGCGCCGGTTATGAAACCGGCACCCGGGAAGATCCGGCGAGAGAAGGAACCCGCCGCGTGGCTCCCGCCGCGCAACGCAACGTCCTTCGTTGAAGGCCGATCCGCCGCCCTCCGGTGACGTGATGCTCAATAGTTCGTCATCACGTTTCCATTCTCCCCTTCCACCACCCAACGCTGGTCCAACCTCCCAACCCGATAGGTCGCTGAGAATGCGCCACTGTCGATCCACGGCGTCGCCGCGACACGCAGTCCGCCGCGTTCCCGATCAAGGCCGCCCCATACACCGTGAGCGCCCCTGCGCCATGGCGTGAAGAAATGCTCGCGGTAAACCTCCCGGTTCGCCTCGCGATCAGGGCGCGTCTCCGGTCTTCCGTCTTCAAGTCTTCCGTCTCCCGTCTCCCGCGCGGCGGGCCTACTTCCCCGCCTCCTCGAGGTGCTTCTCGACACAGGCGAGGATGGTCTCGAAGTCGGAGGTCTTGCTGACGAAGGGCAGGCCGCCGGTGACGGTCTCGCCGTCGATGCTGTCGGGGTTCTCCTCGACCAGGGCGGTGAGCATCATCACCGGCATCTGCGAAAGCACGGGGTCATCGCGGAACTTCGCGACGATGTCGCCGCCGTCCATTCCCGGCATCACCACGTCCACGATGCACAGGTGCGGCCGGAACTCGCGAGCGGCCTGCACCGCGTGGTCCGAGTCGTTGACGGTGCGGACCAGGAAATCGCCCGCCTCCACGAGGTTCGCCTTCAGCAGCTCGGTGAAGTCCGGCTCGTCGTCGATGATCAGGATGCGGGTCGATCTCATGGCATATCGTTCTAGCTCCAATCGCCACCGAGGGACAAGGCAAAGGAACGGACTTCGACCAGGACGCAAACGGCGGGCGATGATTGAGCAATTTCGCGGAACCCGCGGCCGCCTTCCCGGAGTAGAAGATCGGGTGGCGGCAGGATAAGCCCCGCACCTTCCTCATGGCCTCCGCCCTTTCCTCCATCGCGCTCGCCGGAACGGTCTCGCTGGCCCCTCTCGTGGCGGCCGAGACCGGGGCTCCGGCCGACGCTCCCTTCCCGCTCGTCGAAAGTGGCGAGGCCGCCGGGATCTGGGTGGCCGACGACGACTGGGAGGTCGCCCGCATCGCCGCGCGGGATCTGGCCGACGACATTCGACGGGTCAGCGGAGTCGAGGCCGGGCTCTCCAGCGCCGCCGGCGATCTCGGTCCGAACGCGGTGATCATCGGCACGCTGGGGCGCAGCCCGCTGGTCGATCGCCTGGTCGAAGAGGAACGGATCGATGTTTCGGATCTCACCGGGAAATGGGAGACCTTCGTCATCCAAGGTGTCTCCGATCCGCTTCCCGGCATCGACCGCGCGCTGGTGGTCGCCGGCAGCGACCGTCGCGGCACGGCCTACGGTGTCTACGAAATCTCCCGCCGGATCGGCGTCTCGCCCTGGTACTGGTGGGCCGACGTGACACCGTCGCACCGGGACACGCTCCACGTTTCGACCGTCCGGACGAAAGTCGGACCGCCGGCCGTGAAATACCGCGGCATCTTCATCAACGACGAGATGTGGGGCATCCGGCCGTGGGCCGAGGGAACCTTCGCGCCCGAGGAGGGCAAGGGGCTCGGGCCGAAGACCCATGCGAGGATCTTCGAGCTGCTGCTGCGGCTGCGCGCCAACCACCTGTGGCCCGCGATGCACCTGCACACGATTCCCTTCAACACCTACGAGGAGAACAGGAGGGTCGCCGACGACTACGCGATCGTCATGGGATCGAGCCACATCGAGCCGATGCTGCGCAACAGCTTCCCCCACGCGGAATGGGACCGCGAGGGCGGCGGCGAGTGGAACTACCTGACCAACCGCGACGAGATCCGCAACTACTGGGAACGTCGTATCAAAACCAACGGCCGCTACGAGAACGTCTACACGCTCGGCATGCGAGGTCAGGACGACGAGCCGATGCTCGGCGGAAGCACCCGGGAAGAGAAGATCGCCACGCTCGAGCGGATCTTCCGCGACCAGCGCGAGATCCTCACCCGCCACATCGATCCCGATCCGGCGAAGATTCCGCAGGTCTTCATCCCCTACACCGAGGTCCTGGGACTCTACGACGCCGGCATGGAGGTGCCGGAGGACGTCACGATCTGCTGGCCCGACGACAACTTCGGCTACCTCCGCCGCCTGCCCACCGAGGCCGAGCGCGCCCGCCCCGGCGGCTCCGGCATCTACTACCACCTCCAGTGGCTCAACGGCGCGACCACCGCCTACACCTGGCTGAACACCATGCCGCCGCCGCTGATCGCCACCGAGCTGCGCAAGGCCTGGGAGCATGGGGCCGACCGCCTGTGGATGCTCAACGTCGGCGACATCAAGCCGGGCGAGATCGGCACCGAGTTCATTCTCGAGATGGCCTGGGATCCCGGCCGTCTCGGGCCTCGCGACGTCCGTCGCTGGCTCGCCGAATGGGCCGGTCGCGACCTCGACGAACGCTTCGCGGACGAGATCGCCGACATCATGATGGACTACTACCAACTCGGCTTCATCCGCCGACCCGAGCACCTCCTGCAATGCGCCCCCGACGGACCGCTCCGCATCTCCTGGTTCAACGACGTCGAGGCTTCGCAACGGCTCGAACATTACGCCGACCTCACCCGCCGGGCCGAGCGCATCCACCGACAACTCCCCGACCCGCGGAAGGCGGCCTTCTTCCAACTCGTGCTCTACCCGGTGAAGGCCGCATCGTTGATGAACCACAAGATCCTCCACGCCGACCGGAGTCTCCGCGACGGCGCCGCCGGCCGCGCCACCGCCCTGCGCCACGCCGAAGCCGCCCGCCATGCGGCCGCGGGCATCCGCGAGCTCGACGAGCACTACAACCACCACCTCACCGGCGTCGGCGACAAGTGGCGCCACATGATGACCAGCACGCCGGGGCCGTGGGGCAACCAACGCCGCCAGTTCGAGATGCCGCCGCTCAGCGAGTTCCGCGGCGGCGGGCCAGCAGCCCTGGAAGTCCTGCCGGAGGGAGGAAAACCGGACGTCCTTGCCGACTTCAGCATCCACACCCGCAACCGGCGCTCCCTCAGCCTCTTCAACCAGGGCCGCGGCGAGATCGAATGGGCCGCAAGCCCCTCGCAATCGTGGCTGAAGGTCGAGCCGAAGAGCGGACGCTTCGAAGAGGAGCAAACGCTGGCGGTCTCCATCGACTGGGACGCGCTCCCCGCCGATCCGCCGCCTGCGTCGATCACGATCTCCAGCAATGCGGGGCGAGCCACCGTCGAAGTCCCGGTCTTCGCCCCCGCCTCGCCCGAGCGCGACGAACTGAGCGGTTTCATCGAAAGCCACGGCTGCGTGAGCATGGAGGCCGAGCATTTCACCCGCCGCCACGATCGCGGAGGAGCGGGCTGGAAGGTGGTCGAGGGACTGGGTCGCCGTGGCGACTCAATGATCGTCTTCCCGACGACCGTTCCGACCTGGACCGCCGACATCCGTTCTAACAGCCCCGCGCTCGAGTTCGACATGCATCTCTTCAGCACCGGCGGGTTCGAGCTGCACCTCGACTGCCTGCCGACCCATCCGGTGTCACCGGCACAAGGCACCCGGCTGGCCGTGAGCCTCGACGGCGGCGAGCCGTGGATCCCGACGGCATACGAGCCGCATGGCTGGGAGGAACGCCTCTCCAACCTGCGGCGCTGGAAAACCGTCGTCACCATCGACCGCCCCGGCCCGCACACGCTCACCGTGTGGATGGTCGATCCCGGCGTCATCCTCGACCGTGTGGTCCTCCACACGAGGAAGCCCGAGCCCTCCTACCTCGGCCCGCCGGAGTCGGTTTGGAGGTGAGCGGGTGGTGACCAAGATTGCCCGAGTCCGACGCTTCCGGGCTGCCAAAGGCATCCTGCAGAAGGTTCTTGATCTCCAATTTAAAAGTGTTCAAATGAGCATTATGGAACAAGCCCATCAGGAGCTTCTGGCGACCATCTTCAGGAGAGGTTATCGAAAGGAATCGAGAACCGTGCGCTTCAGTCACGCGGAGCTGGTGAATCTCGCACGGCACTTCGGCATCCCGACTCCAGACACGCCGAGGGAGCTGCTCTTCTCGATCCTCAACCGTGATCCGCTTCCAAAAGCCATATTGGATACCGAGACCGAAGGTGAGGAGTGGATCATCCGCTCGGCGGGCCGGGATGCGGCTGAATTCGCACTGGTTCCCTTGCACCGTCTCCTCCCGAATCCGAAACGCTACAACATCACGATCATCGAAACCACACAAGCATCCTCGCCACGCCACACCCTGACGAGCAGGGCCTTGCTGTCGAAGATCCGCCGCCACCAACTGATCAATACTTTCCTCGGCGTCTCGGCATGCCCACTTCACGGAATCCTGGAGAAACCGGACAATCACCCAGGATCGAAATCGACCGGACAGCTTTACCTCGGCCAGAGTCGGTGGGGCGACCGCTGCCTGATCCCGGTCCAGGCAACTCCCATTCTCGATCCCATTCCGACAGCCATCACCAAGAGCCACATCGCTCGATGCAGAGAGAAGTTTCCACATCTCTCCTGCCGCCCGGTCGCGGCCCAGTTCACGGACACTTCACGGATCGCCATGTTCGAGCTGTGTCTCGATGGCACTGGCGCGGTGAAGCTCGCCGACGAGCGTCACTACGAAATCGTCCCGAGCTGCGAGATTCTCTTCCGGAGCCCTGCCGCGTGCGATTCTTGACAGCCAGTCCAAAACCACGTCGTTTCGTCGTGGATCGGGATTTCGAGTTCCGCAACAGGAGTTCATCGGGTCATGTGACATTGCCGAATATCGAGGTCATGAAGATCCAAAATCATCGAGGATCCCCGCTCTCCAGTGGAACACAAGAAGCTCGCCCCAGGACTCTACGAACGCCTTCTCGACGAAGAGCTCGCCGAATTGCTGCGGGACCATCCCGAGCTCAGCTACACCCTTGAGAAGCTCGACGCCGAGAGCGAGCCATCCGCCTACAGTCGGTTTATCCAACAACTCCTCCTCCAAGCCCTGCCCGGAACGAAGCCCGGCACCCGTCTCGAACTGATCAACCGGTTGGTCGTGCTTCTGGCCGCAAGGGACGGACTCGAATACACCAAGTGTCGGCGTCTGCTCTCGGAGCCCAAAACGCTCCTGACCCAGCTCCGTCCGGCTGGGCAGTCGTCACCCTGGCCGCAACCGGAAACGCCCATCTCCATCAGCAGCCTGCTGACCGGGAGCGCGGACGACCCGCCGTTGGAGCGGGAGATCCGGACCGAACTCCTGAGCTGCGACCGGGTCGATATCCTGGTCTCGTTCGTAAAATGGTCAGGACTTTCGCTGCTGATGTCGGCGTTCGAGGAGATCGAGATGCGAAGCGTGCCGGTCCGCATCATCACCACCTCCTACATGGGCGCCTCCGATCCGCATGCGATCGAGTGGCTCGCCAAGAGGCGCAACGTGAGCATCCGGATCTCGTACGACACCGAGCGCACCCGCCTTCATGCCAAGGCCTATCATTTCCATCGGGCCAGCGGGTATACGACCGCTTACATCGGCTCCGCCAACATGAGCCGCCCGGCCATGACCAGCGGACTGGAATGGACGGTGAAGGTGACCGCCCAGGACATGCCCCACGTGCTCGAGCGCTTCACCGCGGAGTTCGAGACCTACTGGAACCACGAAAGCTTCGTTCCCTACGACACAACCCAGGCCATCCGGTTCCGGGAAGCCATCGACAGTGTTAGAAGCCCGGCCGACGGCGGAGGAACGCGCTTCTTCGCGGACCTTAAACCTCACCCATTCCAAGAGCGGGTGCTCGAAGCCCTCGACGCCGCGAGGCTCGACGGCTCGCGTAGAAACCTCGTGGTCGCCGCCACCGGAACAGGCAAGACGGTCATGGCGGCCTTCGACTATGCCCGTTTCCGGCGACAGAGATCTGAGGAAACGCGCCTCCTCTTCGTCGTCCACCGCAAGGAGATTCTCCAGCAGGCCCGCGACTGCTTCCGCGCCGTCCTTCGGGATTTCAACTTCGGCGACCTGCTCGTGGACGGTCACCGCCCCACGCGGTGGGACGCCGTGTTCGCCTCGGTGCCCAGTCTCAACCGCCAGCGCCCTTGGGAGCGGTTCGGCGACGATCATTTCGACTTCGTGATCGTGGACGAAGCCCATCACGGGGTGTCCGGGAGTTATCGTCCGCTCTTCGAGCACCTGAAGCCCCGGATCCTGCTGGGCCTCACCGCCACGCCCGAACGGATGGACGGCAGTTCGATCCTGCCGGACTTCAACGATCGCTTCGCCGCCGAGATCCGGCTGCCGGAGGCGCTCGAAGAAAAGCTGCTTTGCCCGTTCCACTACTTCGGCGTCACAGATCCGGTCTCCACTTCCGAGGAACGTTTCTGGCACAACGGCAAGTACGATGCGGCGGCACTCGAAGCCGTTTATACCGGCGACGACCTGAGGGCGCTCCAACGGCTCGACGCCATCCACCAGGCCATCCGGCGCTACCGTCCCGATCTCACCAGCACCCGTGCGGTGGGCTTCTGCGCTGGCATCCGTCATGCCGAGTTCATGGCCCGCAAGTTCCGGGAGATGGATTACTCCGCCGAAACCATCGTCGGCGAAACACCCCGCGAAACCCGCGAGGTGCGGTTGAGGGACTTCCGGGATGGCCGGCTGCAGTTCCTCTTCGTCGTGGACGTCCTGAGCGAGGGGATCGACGTGCCCGAGATCAACCTCGTGCTGTTCTTGCGACCGACGGAGAGTCTCACCGTGTTCCTCCAGCAGCTCGGCCGCGGGCTGCGCCACGCTCCGGAAAAGGACT
The DNA here is from genome assembly GCA_937957985.1 of uncultured Verrucomicrobiae bacterium. GTDB lineage: Bacteria > Verrucomicrobiota > Verrucomicrobiia > Verrucomicrobiales > Akkermansiaceae > Haloferula. The sequence continues at coordinate 9,531 of CALGOH010000013.1, read as the reverse complement.
GCCTCACCGTGCTCGACTTCGTCGGCCAAACCCACCGCCGGTACCGGATCGACCGCAAGTTTGGCGCCCTGCTGCGTCATGGTCGTCGGCGCATCGACCGGGAAATCGAGCGAGATTTTCCCAACCTGCCGCCGGGATGCAGCATCCAGTTCGAGCGGGTCGCTCGGGAGCACGTGATCGAAAACATCCGCCGTTCGCTCGGCGACCTGAACCATTTCGTCCCCGAGGTCATCCGCACCTTCACCGCCGAGACGGGACTCCCGCTGACCTTCGAGAATTTCATCGAAGCGACCGACCTCCCGCCGGTCGAACTGCTCAAGCGGAAGACCTGGTCGGAGTGGAAGGACATGGCCGCGGGGACCGGGACGGTCGCCGATCCGGACTGCTTGGAGACGCGCCGCGCCCTCCGGCGCTTCACGTTGCGCACGGATCGCGAGTTTCTCGATCAAGCGCTGCGAATCACGAACTCGCGGATCGCGGAGCATCCGGCCGGATATCGGATTTCGGACGAGCAAGCCGCGATGCTTCACTACGCGCTCTGGGGCAAGGATGGAAATGGCGCTGGTGTCGGCAGCTACCAGGAATCGTTCCAGCGCTGGCTCGGCAACCCGAGCGCGGCGCGAGACCTCGCCGAGATCATCGACTGGCGCAGGGCCAGGCAGCCTTACCCCACCCTCGCCAACGGGCTGCCCTTCGCCTGCCCGCTGCGGATCCACGCGGCCTACGGCATGCGCGAGATCACCGCCGCCTTCGGACTGGCGACCCTGGAGACTAGCGGCCCGGCGGGCGTCGGGGTGATCCGCCTAACATCCCCGAATATCTATCTCCATCTCATCACCTTCAGGAAGGAGGAGAAGAATTTCGCGCCCACCACCCGGTACAAAGACTACCCGATCAGCCCGACGCTGCTGCACTGGGAGTCGAGGAGCACCACGGCGCGCGCCCACCCGACGGGACAGGACTACATTCATTTCAAGGAGCGTAATGTCACTATCCTCTTCTTCGCGCGGATCGAGCGGACGATTGGCGGTGAAACGGCGCCCTACATCTTTCTTGGGCCTGCCGGTGATCTGCTCTCGCACGATGGCGACCGCCCGATCCGGATGGTCTGGGAACTGGTCCATGCGATGCCCGCCGAACTGTTCGAGGCGGCGCGGGCGGTGTAGGAGCTTCGGCGCTGCGGGCAGGGATTTCACCCGCCGCCCGGGCACCTCAGCGTGATCCTCGCCCTCGCCCCGCCTTCGGGGCGGTTGTAGAGTTCGAGCGTGCCTCCGTGCAGGGCGATGATCTTGCTCGAAACCGACAGGCCGAGGCCCGTGCCCATGCCGGTCGGCTTGGTGGTGAAGAAGGGATCGAAGAGCTTCTTCTCGACCTCGGACGGGATGCCCGGGCCGGTGTCGTCGATCTCGATCCGGATCACCGGGTCGCCGGTCCTCAGGTGGCCCGCGGTGCGGGCACCCTCGTCGCGCTTCACCTCGCCGAGCGTCGTCCGGTAGGTGCGCACGGTCAGCGACCCGCCGCCCTCGCCCATCGCCTGCATCGCGTTGATCATCAGGTTCACCAGCACCTGCTCGATTTTCGTGGCATCCATCTCGACGTCCGGCAGTCCGTCGGCCAGTTCGCTCTTCAGCTCGATGCCGGACTTCCGGAGTTCGTAGTCGACCAGCGCGATCGCCTCGGTGACGACCCGGTTGACCGGGGCCGGCTCGAGCGAGAGCTGCCGGGCCGAGGAGAAATCGACCAGCCCCTTGACGATCCGCTTGGCGCGCTCGATGCCGCGGCCCATCCGGTCGAGCGCCTCGCGGCCCTGCCTGTCGTCCTCGGGGATCCGCCGGGCCAACAGCTCGAGTCCCATCCCGATCATCGCCAGCGGGTTCTTCACCTCGTGGGCGACGCCCGAGGCAAGCCTTCCGATCGATTCCATCTTCTCGGCCTGGATCAATTGCTCGTGGGCGCGCTGGAGGTCCTCGTTCGCCTGCCGCAGGTCCTCGTTGAGCTGGCGCATCGCGTCCTCCGCCTCCTTGCGGTCGGTGATGTCGGTGGAAATACCGGCCAGCGCGGTGATCTCGCCGTTCGCATCCCGCAGCGGGAACTTCACCGAAACGTACCAGCGCGGCTCGCCATCGACGAATAGCCGCTGGTCGAGCTGGATCGGTCCGCCCGTTTCCAGCACCCGCTCGTCGTGTTCGCTGAACTCCGCCGCCGCCTCCTTGTCGGCGATGAACTCGACGTCCCGCCGCCCCAGCACGTCCTCGCGCCCCAGGCCGAACAACTCCTCGAAGCCGCGGTTGACCATCCGGTAGCGGCCGGCGCGGTCCTTGAGGTAGATCACCGCCGGGCTGTTGTCCATCAGCTCCTGGAGCTGCTGTTCCGCCTGCTCGAGCTTTTCCCGCGCCCGGCGCTGCTCGGTCACGTCGCGGTCCATGCCGACGATGCCCCAGCAGCGCCCGTCGGGATCGACCAGCGGAACCTTGGTGGTGACGAGGTGCCGCACGTCGCCGCCGCCGCGGTCGATCGTCCACTCGCGGTTGAGCACCGGCTTTCCGCTGGCGAGCAGGTTGAGGTCCTCGCGGGCGCCGTTGCGGGCGATGGTCTCGGGGTAATAGTCGTCCGGCGTCCTGCCGAGCATCTCCTCGGGCGACTCGGCGCCGACCCAATCCGCCATCGCCTTGTTGACGACGAGATAGTGCCGCCCGGGATCGCGGACGAAGATCTTGTCCGGGAAACTGTCGATGAGTGACCGCAGCATGTTGCGCTCGCGTTCGAGCGTGTTGCGGGTGCTCATGAGCTCGGTCACGTCGCTGGAGATGCCGAAGGTGCCGATGATCCGGCCCTCGCGGTCGCGGAAGGGCATCTTGGTCGTGAGCGCCCAGCTTTCCTTGCCGGCGGAAAAGGTCTCGTGCTCGATCTTGCCGCTGATCCCCCGTCCCGATTCCATGATTTCCCGCTCGTCGGCCAGCGCCTGGTCGGCGTGCTCCGCCTCGAAAAAGTCGTGGTCGGTCTTGCCCAGCATGTCGGCCGGGTGGCCGCAGCCGAACTTCTCCGCCATGCTCTGGTTGACCTTGAGGAAATGGGAGTGCTCGTCCTTGAAGTAGATGTTCGCCGGCACGTGCTCCATGAGCGTCTCGAAGTAGTGCTCCAGCGACCGGTGCCGTTCCTCCGCCTGCTGGAGCTGGCCGTCGAGTTCCACGTTTTCCTCGACCAGGCGCTTCGCCAGCAGCTCGGCCTCGCGGCTGCTTTCGCCCGCCCGGCGCCGCTGGATCCACGCCAGCGTGATGATGCAAAGCACGCCGATCCCGCCGGCGGCGGCCCGCGAAACCGGCGGCCCGACGCCGCAGGCGAGCCAGAGCACCGCCAGCAGCCCGCAGAAGGCGAGCGCCATCCGCGGCGCGCGGTAATCCGGGCTCGACGGGATGCCGCCCTCTGCCTGCTCTTTTTCCATCCGACCGTGCTCTACCAGAGAAGCACGGTCGCGCAGCCCCTGTAAAGCCGCGGCGGCGGCAGCGTCACTCCACCGTCACCGGCGTGCCGATCTTCACCTTGCGGTAGATCGTCGGGACCACCGAGCGGGGGCCGCGGATGCAGCCGTGCGAGGCCGGGTAGCGGGGCACCTTCCCGATGTGGTGGCCCACGCCGTCATTGGTCAGCCGCATCCAGTAGGGCATCGGCGCGCCGACGAACCTGCCGCCTTCCGGCACGTCGCCGGGCTCCTCCTTGCCCCAGATGCGGTTGCCTTCGGCGTCGTACACATTGCCGTAGGCGTTCGAGGCCTTGTCGACCTTCTTTTCGAGGATCGTGTAGCTGCCGGCCGGCGTGCGGAAGCCGCCCTTGCCGCTGGAAATCGGGTAGTCCATCGCCACCTCGTCGCCGTTCATCAGGAAACCGCGCTGCTTCTCCAGCGAAATCACGAGCCGCGAGTTCGCCGCGGTGGTCTTCGAGAGCAGTTCCTCGTTCTTCCAGACGCTCGAGGTCTTCGGATAGCCCTTGTCCGCCTTGAAGTGCTCGTAGGTGCCCGGCTCGAAGGGGTTCACCGGGTTCCCGTCGTTGTCGTAATACTTCCCGTCCTCGGCCAGGTTGTATCCGGGGCCGGTGGCACAACTGGCGAGGAACAGGGCGATACCGCCTGTCGCCAGGCTTCCGATTAGGGCTTTCATGGTCGTCGGTGGGATATGGGGGCGCGGGTCGATAGCCTAAAAGCACGATCCGTGCAACCCCCCGCGAATCAGTCACCTTTCGGGTCCAAGGCCTCCGCACGCTTGAGCAGTGACCGCGCCGCCGACTCGTTGCGGCCCTCCGCCTGCCAGATCCCGGCCAACTTCCGCAGCGCGCGGGCGAGCTGCGGGGCGTCCTCGGTGGTGTGGGCCACCGATTGCAGCCGCTTCTCGGCCGCCGCGGTGTTTCCGCTCTCCAGCAGGCACTCGGCGAACTCGAACTGGAAATCCGGCTTGGTCGCCGGGCCGTCGGTGCCCGACAGCGCCTCGGCCTCGCGGAACCGCCAGGCGGCCTCGCCCCGGGTCGAGGGGTCGCGGCGGGTCGCGATCGCCAGGTCCACCGCGATCGCCGGATCCTCGGGATGATGGAAAAGCCCCTTCTCCAGCAGCAGGCGCGCCTCCCGAGGACGGTCACCATCGAGCAGTTCGTCGGCGAGCTGGACGAACTCGTCCGCATCACCACCCCGCAGCTTCAGCACTTCCACGGCATGCGGACGCGCCCGGTCCGGGTCGTCCAGCTTGCGGTAGTACTTCGCCAGCGCCTGGTGCGCCAAGGCCTGCCGCGGGTCGATTTCCAGCACCTCCTTGAGCACCCGCTCGCCCTCGTCCCCCCGCTCGGCGGCGAAAAGCAACACCCCGAGCCGCACCCGCAGGGCGAGCGAGGTCGGGTCGGCCGCCACGTGCGCCTCCAGCATCTCGACGGCCTTCGGCAGCCGCGCCGTTTTCCGGAAATGCTCGCTCGCCTCGCGCGCCAGCACCGGGTCGCCGGGCGTCCGGGCCATCGCCTTCTCGAAGACCTCGTCGACCTTGGCACGGGCCTCCGCGTCGTCGCCAGGGAAAAGCGTGCGCGCCATCTCCGCCGCCGCCAGCGCCGCACCCGCCCCGGGTCGCGCGGCCACTTCATCGAATAGCCCCAGCGATTTCTCCCTCATCTCCCGCTCCTCGTAGCTGCGGAAGAGCCGACGGATCACCGCCAGTTCGCCGGGGTGATGCTCCAGCGTTTTCTCCAGCGCCTCACCGGCCAGCTTCGCCGCGAGGTCGTCGCCGGGCGAGCTTTCGCGCAGGAAATCCGCATACGCCAACTGCGCCCCAAGCCGCTCCGGATGGGCCAGGGAATACTCGCGCAGCAGTCCCGAGGCCCCGGCGATCTCGCCCTCCGCGCGACGCAGCCCGGCGACCTCCGACACCAGCGGCCAGGCGTCGCCATCCGCCTCCAGCGCCCGCTCGAACCACTCGGTCGGGTCGTTTCCCCGCATCCGCTCCAACACCCCGCGGGCGTAGTCCTGCTTCGGGTCGGCCGCCAGACCGAGCGACACCAACACCGGAAACAGACAGAGCCTCATCCCGGGTATTCTCCCCGCGGTCGCCGACGAATCAAGCATGCGGAAACCTCCGGCCGCCGCGGCAGGCGGACAGGAGTGTCCGCCCTCCGTACGCCAAACGAGGGACCCGGTCGCCCGGATCCCTGCCTGGATTGGTTCAGGTCAAGCCGTCGCCGACGCGCGGGGCGTCAGGACTTGTAGCGGAGCCGCTTCTTGTGGCGGTTCTGCTTCATGCGCTTCTTGCGCTTGTGCTTGCTGATCTTGGCCTTTCGGCGCTTTTTGAGCGAGCCCATGGTGGTTTCGGTTTCGGGGTTCGGTTTCCTGGAAATCTTCTTTTGTCCCTCAACTCACCAGCTTGTTGAGCGGGAACTCGATGATGCCTTCGGCACCGAGTTGCTTGAGTTCGGGGATGATGTCGCGCACGACCGACTCGCCGACCACGGCCTCGACAGCCACCCAGCCGCCGTCGGCGAGCTGGGCGATGGTCGGACGCCGCAGCGAGGGCAGTCGTTCGAGCAGGGCGGACAACTTGTCCTCGGGAAGGTTCATTTTCAAGCCCACCTTGTCGCGGGCGTCGAGAGCGGCCTTCAAAAGCAGGCAGATCCGCTCCATTTTCTCCCGCTTCCACGGGTCCGCTGCAGCTTCGGCACCGGCGTAGAAGTGCGGAAACGAGGTCAGCAGGGTGTCGACGATGCGCAGCTTGTTGGCGCGGATCGATGAGCCGGTCTCGGTGACGTCGACGATGGCGTCCACGAGATCGGGCACCTTCACCTCGGTGGCGCCCCACGAGAATTCGACCTCGGCGTTGATGCCCTTTTCCGCGAGGTAGCGCTGGGTGATGCCGACGCCCTCGGTGGCGATCCGCTTGCCCTGGAGATCCTCGGGCTTCTGGATCGGCGAGTCCTCGGGGACGACCAGCACCCATTTTGTCGGGCGCACCGTGGCGCGGGAGTAGGGAAGCTCGGCGAGATCGACGAGTTCGCTGCGGGCCTCAGTGGCCCAGTCGAGCCCGGTGATGCCGCAGTCGATGAAACCCTGCCCGATGTAGCGGCCGATCTCCTGGGCCCGGATCAGGAACAGGTCGAGCTCGGCGTCGTCGGAGGCGGGCCGGTAGCCGCGGGACGAGACATAGATGTTGTAGCCGGCCTTCTCGAACAGTTCGAGGGTCGGTTCCTGCAGGCTGCCTTTCGGCAGGGCCAGCTTGAGGGATCTGTCGGAGGTTTCCGGCATGGGAGGGCGGCGGGGGTCGCCTTGAGCGGGCGGCGGGAATAGCCGCGGAACCAAGGGAACGCAAGGGAAGTTTCGCGGCGAATCGATAGCGCTTCAGTGGCATGACCGTCCCGGTCATGAACGGACGTTTCCCGCGGGCCCTTCATCCGCCTTCCGCCCCGGCGTGGCCCGTGAACGAAGCAACCGCCGGAGCTGAGCGCCATCCAGGGTCCATGACCGGGACGGTCATGCCACTGGCAGATCACTCCGCCTCGCGCTCGAGCAGGGTGCGCACCCGAAGTCGCACCGGTCCGTCGGTCACATCCGTGGCCGCCCGGCGCAGGGCCTGCACGAAGTCGTCGCCCGGCGCTTCGGCACCCGCGAGTTCGATCTCGATTCGACGATTGCCTTCTTCGTGGAAGCGGCGGAGTTTCAGCAGCCGGTAGCCCTCCTTTTCCGCCACGGCCGCCAGCCGCTGCTCGAGCGCGCGCGGCTCGGTGACCTTGCCGACCAGCACCGAGGTCAGCGGCACCGCCAGTCCCGCGCAGGCCAGCGCCAGCACGATCACCAGCCGCCTCGCCCACGCCCCGGACGACCCTTGGCCGCGGATGCCGGCGAGGAAGAAATTCGTCGCCGAGCCGAGCACGATGGCGACGACGTTGGTGCCGAAGAGCAGCGCCGCACCGCGCGAAGTGGCGGTTTCGCCCAGCGACAGGCAGATCCCCACCGTGGCGATCGGCGGCACCAGCGCGGCTGCGATCGCGACCCCGGCCAGCGCGCCGCTCAGTGCCGGGCGTGCCAGGCAGTAGGAGGCCGCCACACCGGAAATGAAGGCGACACCGAGATCCAGAAGCGTCGGCTCGCCGCGGGCCGCCAGCTCGCCGGTGAGTCCGAAACCGAGCGCCCGCGCCGCCACCCCGGCCAGCAGGCCGACACCCAGCGCCGCGAAGAATCCCATCAACACCGCCCGCTGGCTGCGGCGCCACAGCGGCCAGTTGCCCTGGACCAGCGCCAGACCGCCGCCGATGAGCGGCGTCATGAGTGGCGCGACCAGCATCGCCCCGATCACCACCGCCGCCGAGTCGGCCAGCAGTCCGAGCGCCGCGATCGCCGTCGCCAGCAGCATCAGCGCGGCGAAGTCGAAGGTCCACCGCGCCCGGCCCTCGACCTCGTCGACCAGCGCCACGCGCTCGCCGCGCTCGAGCTGCGGGACCTTGAGCCGCAGGAAGGTCCCGAGCGCGGTGCGCAGCCGTTCGCCGGTCGGCCTCGCCGCCCGCACCACCGCGATCGCCAGCCCGCCCCGTCCGCGCAGCAGCCGGTCGGGCACGGTGCCGAAAAGCTTCGCCCGCAGCGTGCCGGTGTTGCTCGCCCCGATGATGAGCAGCTCGTAGTCGCCCTGCTCCGCCTCACGCCGGATCTCGTCGGAAACATTCGTCCCGAGCGCCACCTTGCGGGTCACCGCCGCCGGATCGACGTCGGCACGCAGCACCGCCTTCTCCAACAGCTTCTCGCCGACTTCCCGCGACACCTCGTCGACATCCGGCTCGACGAAGAAGGCGGTCGCCCCCTCGCCGGCGAGCTTTTCCGCCAGGCGCAGGGCGGTGCGCGAGTGGGGTCCGCCTGCGCACGGGACCAGCACGCGTCCGGCCCACTCCCGGCCTTCCTCCGGCAACCGCAGCACTCCGACCGCGCACCGCGCCTGGTCGAAGATCGCCCGCGACAACTGCCGCTCCGGGGAATCCCGGTCGCCGCGACCCGAGTTGTGCTTGCCGATGAGGAGGAACTTCACCCGCGCCGACTCGGTCACCAGCGCCCCCGCCGCCCGGCCGAGCCGCACCCGCCCCCAGCGTTCCTCCGCGCCGAGAATCTCGAGATAACCCGGCCGCGGCGTGTCCTCCTCGACCCAGCCGATCCCGAGGGCCGGCCCCGCCTCGTCGCACACGACCACCTCCAGCGGCTGCTTGAGCGCATCCGCCGCCCGCCTTCCCCAGGCCATGAGCCCCGGACCTTCCTCGGGATAGCGAACGACCAGCAGCAGTGCCATGCGGCGGAGGATGAGCGGTCAATGATCCGCCGCCAAGTCCGCCATCGGCCGAAGGCACATCGCCCGAAAGTTCGGCACCTTCCCGGGAGTTATGTTCGGCATGAAAGGATCTCTCCTCCTGCCCCTCGCGGCGTGGGGCCTGATGGCGGGATTTTCCCCGGCGGCGGAGCCGGCCGACCCGCTCGCCTCGCTGAAGCCCTCACACCCCCGGTTGCTGATCGGCGACGACGGCTGGGCCGGACTGCGGCAGCGGGCGGAGGCGGATCCGATGCTCGGAAAGATCACCGCAAGGATCGTCGCCGACGCCGACTGGCTGATGGAACAGCCGCCGCTCGAATACCACAAGACCGGCCGGCGTCTGCTCTCCGTTTCCCGCGAGGGCCTGCAGCGGGTGATGCTGTGGTCGATGGCCCGCCACCTGGAAAACGACCCGCGCTACGCCGAACGCGCCGAGCGCGAGATGCTGCAGCTCGCCGCCTTTCACGACTGGAACCCCTCGCATTTCCTCGACGTCGCCGAAATGACCGCCGCCCTGGGGCTCGGCTACGACTGGCTGTTCGACGACCTCGGCCCGGAGTCGCGGGAAACGATCCGCCAGGCCATCGTCGAGCTGGGCCTGAATCCCGGTCGTGATGAAGGTTGGTGGTGGAAGCGACGCGACATCAACTGGAACCAGGTCTGCTTCGGCGGCCTGACCCTCGGCGCGCTCGCCTGGGGCGACGTGTGGTGCAGCGGGCGCACGCGC